>NZ_JBEYUI010000006.1:0-250326 GCF_040643455.1 Micromonospora sp. NPDC047134 | reverse complement strand
GCCACCGCCACAGCCTGACCGGCACAACGCCGCCCGGCCGACAGGCCGCACGGCGTGTCCACCAACACCGTGAACGTTTGTGGTCATGGCACTAGCACGGCGCTGGTGGCGGTCGTCGCGGGCCACGACCGTACCGCCGCCGTCCTGGTGGTGACCGCGGCGGTGGTGCCGATCGTGATCTCTCCGTACCTGTTCCTCAACGGCCTGCCGCAGGTTTGGGCGCCGGTTGTCGCCGCGCCACTGGTCATCGCGGGCCTGTGGCGACCGGCGGACGTGCCGCCTGCGCCCCGGGCCAACGCGCTGCTGGTCATCGCCGGCATACTCGCCCTGCATCTGATCCCGGTGGAAGCCTTCCGCCCCGCCGCGATGAGCTCGCAGATCATTTCCGCCGCCATGGTGATCGTCGCCGTAGCCGCCTTCCTGTGGGTGGCGACAGCCGACCAGCGACTGCTGATCGCCGTCGCCCCGACCCTCCTGCTGGGCACGCTGCACCAACTGGGTAACACCGGAACGGGGGAACTGCTGCGCCGGCCCGACGCCCTGCCGTCCCTGGCCCTCGCGGTTTGCATGGTGGTCGTCGCGGTCGTCTCGACTCGGCTGCGGCAGCGCACCCGCGCCTGACCAGCCACCGGCAGGCGGTATGGCGCAGCCGCAGCAGCCGCTGGATCGTGGCGCAGAACGAGGACCTCCGCGTTCTGCGCCACCGCGAGCCGACATCGTGCAGGGGCTCCGGCAGGTACCCTTGGCCGGTGTTCTCGCCCCACGGTCCGTCTCTGCGGGAACTCTGCGTCCAGGCGTTCTCTTCGGTCGAGCGCGGCTATGACCTGCTGGCCCCGAAGTTCGACCACACGCCTTTCCGTACGCCGGACAGCTATCTGCGCGCGACCGCCGACGCGTTGTCCGAACTCGGCCCCTTCGACCAGGGCCTGGACGTGTGCTGCGGCACCGGGGCGGGCATGGCGGTGCTCAGGTCCGTGTGCCGAGCAGGCATCACCGGCGTGGACTTCAGCGCCGGCATGCTCGCCCAGGCACGCAGCGCCCACCCGGACGCCACCTGGGTTCAGGCCGATGCGCGTGCCCTGCCGTTCACCGGAGGCTTCAGCCTGGCCGTCAGCTTCGGAGCGCTCGGGCACTTCCTGCCCACCGAGCGACCGGCCCTCTTCGCGGGTGTCCACCGCGCGCTGCGGCCCGGCGGGATCTTCGCCCTCCCGATCGGTGCACCGCCGCCGCTGACCTCGACCGCGCACTGGGCCGCGCTCGGCTTCGACCTGGCCATGCGGGTACGCAACACCGTGTGGCGACCCCCCTTCGTCATGTACTACCGGACCAACCCGCTGCCCGCAGTGCGCGACGACCTGACTGCGGCCGGTTTCACCGTCACCACCGTCGCCCTGACCGCCCTGGGACAGCGCCGTGACGGCAACCCACGGTGCCGGCTAGTCCTCGCCCGACGACCACGCTGAACGCACGATCCGCGATTACGGACCGCATCCACGGACGCGGGAGCGGTGCGTGAGAGTGATCTGTATCACAACATCGAAGACTGTCGAATAGATTGAGATCGCTCTGAGTGATCAAGAGTGGTCCATCCCATCAATTGATCGACATGCGGCGATCAGTGGCGGTGAGTGATGGATCCGCCACCCTGGGACGGGGCAACCTCGGGGAGGTTGCACCTCTACTGTCGCTGCCACTACTTGCTCTTACGGGGGTGTGTGTTGGGCGTTCGGTGGCGGCGTGGGCTGTCGGCTGGAGTCACAGCCGTGTTGGCTGTTGGAGTGATCGGTGTTCCAGCGCCGGAGCGGGTTGCTGCGGGAGAACGGCAGTGCGTGGATACAGCCGCTTCCGAGGCCGAGGCGAGCGCGCTGGCTACGTCATGCGGGCAGCCCGTCGTGGTGGACGGGTCGCGAACGGAATTCGCCGAGGTCACCGCGCTGCCGGACGGACGGCTGCAATTCGCGTCGTCGGTGGTGCCGCAGCGCACCCGCAAGGACGGCCGGTGGGAGGAGATCGACCTCAACCTGGCCCGAGGCGGGGATGGCTTGTGGCGACCCCGGGCGTCCGTCGCGGATGTGGCGTTCTCGGACGGCGGGCAAGCCGCTCTGGTGACGTTGACGCGAGCCGGGCGCGCGGTCACGCTCTCGTGGCCGGAGGCCCTGCCGGCCCCGACGGCTTCGGGTGACTCGTTGATCTACCCGAACGTGCTTTCCGATGTGGACCTGGTGGTGCGGGCGACGCGGACCGGCTTCACGCACGTTCTGGTGGTCAAGACGCCGGCGGCGGCAGCCCTCCCAGGAGTACGCGCGCCGCGGTTCCGGGTCGGTGGGAACTCCGAGATCGTCCCAGGTCCGGGCGGCAGCTTGCGAGCCATGGCAGGTACTGCTGTCGTCGCCTCGGCGGAACCGGCGGTCATGTGGGATTCTCGGCCGCAAGCCCCCGAGGGAGTCGCGTCGCGAGGTGCGTCGCAGCAAAGCGACCCGTCGACGCCGACGGCGGCCGGAGACGCGGCGCGGGTCGGCGCGGTCGGCGTCGAGGTTTCCGACGGCGATCTGGTGCTGCGTCCGGATGTGGCGCTCCTTGATGATCCGGACGCGGTGTTCCCGCTCTTCGTCGACCCTGCCTGGTCGGTCTTCAAGAGCAAGTGGGCGTACGGGACGAACAACGGGTCGTCGAACTCGGACACGAGCCGAGCGCGAGTGGGACTGAATCCGGACACAGGCGCCCTGTATCGGTCGTACTTCGAGTTCTCGACGACAGCCAACGGAATTTCCCTCAAGGGTAAGCACATCGAGTCGGCCTACGTGCAGATGAAGCTGGACCATTCCTGGTCCTGCGACGAGACGGTCACGTCGATGTACGCGACCCCGTCGATCAACGCGACGCCGAAGGCGGGTTGGACGACGATGAAGCTGAAGTCGTTCCTGAACACGGCCACCGGGAATGCGAACGAGGCGGGTGGGTGTTCCTCGATCCAACCCGACATGATCATGAACTTCCAAGGAAACAACACCACCGACCACGTAAAGGCGGCCGCAAACGGGAAGTGGAACTCGATCACGGTGGGGTTCACCGGACGAGCGTCAGACGGGTCGGGTGAATCGACGCAGAGTCGGTGGAAGAAGTTCTACCCCAACGACGCCAAATTGATCGTCGACTACGACAGCAAGCCGGGTGCTCCGTACGACCTGCAGGTCGCCGGGGTGACCTGCGGCTCCGGGGTGTTGACGGTCGGCACGCTGACCCCGACGTTCTCTGCGGTCTTTCCCGACGCTGACCCTAGCGATTCCTTGACCGGTAGGTTCGAATGGATCGAGGTCCCAGCCGGGGGCATGGGTGCGGTGACGGACACCTACCCGACCCGCAAGAGCCCGCCACCGGCGAAGACGGGAGTCACCCCCAACACCAGGGCGACGAGCAACACAGTAACGATCGCGAAGGGACCCACGTACGCGTTCCGCGCCAAGGGCACCGACAAGGCCCCGTATTCGATCACCGGCCCATGGTCGTCGTGGTGCCGGTTCGCCGCGGACACGACTGTGCCACCGGCACCCAACATCCTCTGGACGGCGGTACCCCGCCGCCCTGGTGAGCCTGTGGCGATCACGATCGCCACCGCCACCGCGGACGTCACCAAGTTCCGGTACGGTTGGTCCAACCCGCCCACGATCGAGGTCGTCCCCAGCACCGTCTTCGGTACGAAAAACGCCTTTGTCACCGTCACCGTGCCCAGCTTCGGTCAGAACACCTTCTGGGCTCGCGCGATCGACGCTACCGGCAACCTCGGCAATATCGGCTCGGCCACCTTGACCGCGGCCCGGCCTGCACCGCCCGTCGCCAGATGGGGGCTGGAGCAGTACCCGGGGGTCGACCTGGCCGCCGCGTTGGCTGATCAGCAACCCGCGAGCGGTCAGACCGACCTGGGCGCGTCGAACGTCAACTGGGCCGACGACATCCGGATGAACGGCGGCAAGACCGTTGGGCTCAACGGCACCTCGTCGGTGCTGACCACACCGAGCAGTGTCGTCGACACGACCGATTCCTTCAGCGTCGCCACGTGGGTACGACTCAACTCGCTGCCGACGACTCAGGACGTTGTCATCGCGTCGCAGGCGGGGGTCGATGCCGCCGGATTCCATCTGGGCACCCGGTTGGTCGGCTCCCCGTCGACGCCACGCTGGTCATTCTTGATGAAGGATACGGACAGTCAGTCGAGTGCCACCCGCGCGGCGTTCAGCGGCACTGCCTTGACTGCAGCCGATGTCGAGCGGTGGACCCATATCGCCGGCGTGTATGACAAACCCGCGGGCAAGGTCCGGCTCTATGTCGACGGGGTCTTGGCCGCCGAGGCAGACCGGAGCGGGACACCGTGGAACGCCACCGGCCCGTTCGCGGTGGGCCGAGGGTGGAGCGCCGGTGTGGCGAGTAACTGGTTCCACGGCAACGTCGCCGATGTGCAGGCCTACAACCGCGTACTCGTGCCAGACGACTTCACCGGCAAATTGGCCCAGGACCCAACCTCCGGGGGGTTCCACGAACCAGGGCTGCTGACGCCGGTGCAGGTGGGCAACTGGGACTTCGAGGCCGCGACCCCCTGCTATCTGGCCGACTTGAGGGATACCTGCGAGGCCCCCGACACGGTGACCGCCTGGGGTCGATGGCTCGCATTGACGCGTGGGTCGGCCGTAGGCACCGGCTATTCCACCAACGGCTCCGGCTTGTGGCTCGATTACGAATACTTCCCGGAGGAGGGATACGTCGAGAGCACCGGAGAGTACGCGCGGAGCGCGGTGAAGACGGGCACCACGCCACCGGATGCCGACGGTCTGGAGTTCACCCAGTGGCAGGACGAGCCGGTCCTGCGCACTGACCAGTCGTTCACGATATCGGCCTGGGTGATGCTCGATCGGCTCGACGGCATGCGGACGGCGGTATCCCAGCGAGGAGTGCACGAGAGCGCTACCTGGCTCAAGTTCAACTCCACCCTGGGCAAGTGGCAGTTCCTCGTCAGCGCCGCCGATGCCAACACCACGTCCACGGCCAGCGTCACCTCGACATCGGTTGCCGAGGAGGGCGTGTGGACCCACCTGACCGGGGTGTACGACGCCGGGCGTAAGCAGCTTCGCCTCTACGTCAATGGTGAGCTCGAAGGGGTTACGAGCATCGGGTTCACCCCGATGGCGTCGACCGGCCCGCTGCTGGTGGGTCGCACCCTGTGGAGAGGCGAACTCATGGACCAGTGGACCGGCGGCATCGACGACGTCGCGGTGTTCCAGGGTGCGCTGACGGACACGGCGGTGTACCTGCTGTACGACTCATAGCCTCGGCCGGGCTGGGTCGGCACCGCGGCCGGTGCTCGACGCTGCTGACCCAGCCCAGCAGTCGCTCACCCTCCAGCTTTGGCGTGGCCGGACCGGACACGTCGGGCCCATTCTTTCATTGCTCGTGCCGATATGACCCATCTGCACCCTTGCTCCGTGCGGCTGTTCTTACCGGGGAGAAATGCATGTTGTCTGCACGATCCGTCTACGATTCGCCGCGGCCACCACGGAGCATTCATCGAGCGCACCGACTGCGTCGTTGGATCGCCGGCCTCACCGTCATCCCCGTAACAGCGTCGCTGCTGGTCGCTTTGCCGGCCGAGGCCGCCGTTGCGAGGGCAGAGCCCGTGCGACCGCCGGTTGAGGAACTCGATCCACACGGCGGTCCGGTGTCGGGACGGGCATGGACGCAGAAGCTGATGCAGGAGACTCTCGTCCCGAAGCCGGTATGGCCGGCAGCAAGTACCGCTCGGGCGACGCTCGCCGCACCGAGCACGCCTGGCCGGGGCGTTCGGGCAGGCACGCTGCCAGTATGGGTCGCTCGCAGTGGCGGCCCAGCCGGCGCGCGCGTCACCAGCGTGGACGTGCAGATCGTGGACCGGGAGTTACTGTCGGCCAACTGGCGTGACGGCCTGGTGCTCAAGGTGACGGCACCGATCGGGGCTGCTGCCGGCACGGCCAAGGTTTCGGTGGACTACAGCTCCTTCCGGTACGCGGTGGGTGGATCATGGGCGTCACGGCTGCGGCTGTGGCAGGTACCGGCCTGTGCCCTGTCGACACCCGATGCACCGGGTTGCCGATCGGTACCGCTTCCCACCAAGAACGATCTCGGTGAGGGCGTGGCGACCGCGGAGGTGACCGCCGTTTCCACCGCGGCGGCATCTAGGGAAATGGCGCGGTTGTCGGGGGAGATGACGACCCAGGCGAGTGGCTCCTTCCTCGCCCTTGCGGCGGCAGGCGCGGGCGCCGACGGCGACTTCACCGCCACCAGCCTCGCCCCCTCGTCGACGTGGTCGGCCGGGTCGTCCTCCGGGGACTTCTCATGGAACTACCCCCTGCGTACGCCTCCGGCGACTGGACCGGAACCGTCGGTCGGGTTGGCCTACTCGTCCGCCTCCGTCGATGGTCGGTCGGAGGTGACCAACAACCAGCCGTCGTGGATCGGTGAGGGTTTCGACTATTCGCCGGGGTTCATCGAGCGGCGGTACGTGTCCTGCGCGGAGGACCGGAAGAAGAGCGGCGCGAACAACACGACGGACACCGGCGACCTGTGCTGGCGGTCGGACAACGCGACGATGAACCTGAACGGCCGCAGCACCGAGCTGGTCTTCGAAACCGGCAAAGGCTGGCACGCGCGTACCGAGGACGGCTCGAAGATCGAGAAGCTGACCGGTGCGTCAGGCAACGGTGACAACAACGGTGAGCACTGGAAGGTCACCACCACCGACGGCACGCAGTACTTCTTCGGTCTGCACTCACTGCCGGGCCATACGTCGAAGACCAACTCGACCCTGGCCGTACCGGTGTTCGGCAACCACTCCGGAGAACCGTGCCACCAGACGGCTTTCGCCAACTCCGACTGCCAGCAGGCATGGCGGTGGAATCTGGACTACGTCGTCGACGTGCGCGGCAACACGATGTCGCTCTGGTACGGCAAGGAGACCAACAAGTACGCCCGTAACGACACCGACTCCGACGACGTGTCCTACGACCGGGCAGGGTATCTGGAGCGGATCGACTACGGCACCTATGACCGCACGTCGGCCATCCACGGAGTGACCGAACGGAAAGTCACTCCGTACGCGAAGATCGTCTTCGATACCGACATGCGGTGCTTCTCGAACTGCGGCACCGAGTCCAACCCGGTGAAGGCGTCGTGGAAGGACACCCCCTGGGACCAGGAGTGCAAGGCATCGGCGACGTCATGTGCGCAGCAGTACTCGCCGACCTTCTGGACGACCAAGCGGTTGAAGAAGGTCACCACCTGGGTGTGGGACACCACGAAGACCACCCCGGCATGGCAGGACGTCGAGTCGTGGACCCTGTCGCACACCTTCGCGGCGACGGCGGACTCCACTCACACCGGGCTGTGGCTGAACCGGATCGACCACGCGGGGCATGTCGGCGGCACCGTCAGCCTACCGCCGGTGACCTTCGAGGCGGAGTCGTTGCCGAACCGGGTGCTGACCGAACACGGCACGACCGACAACTGGCTGCGGATATCCAGCATCGTCACGGAGACCGGATCCCGAATCAAGGTCGACTACGCGCAGCCGGAGTGCACCGAGGCGATGGTGGAGGGGCTGCAGCCGCATACCAACACCAAGCGGTGCTACCCGGTACGGGTGCCGGATCCGGCCGACCCGACCGGTCAGCAACTGATCACCGAATGGTGGCACAAGCACCGGGTCGAGCATGTGGCCGAGGACGACGTGCAGCTTGCCAACGGCCACCAGGCGCCGACGAAGCACACCTGGTACGAGTATGTGGGATCGCCGGCGTGGCACTACGCCGACGACGACGGTCTGAGCAGACCGGAACGCAAGACGTGGTCGCAGTGGCGCGGCTACGCCCAGGTCAAGACCCGCGTCGGTGACGACTCGGCGACCCAGACCCTCGCCGTGACGACCTTCATGCGGGGCATGCACGGCGACAAGGCCAGCCCCAGCGGAGGCACCCGCAGCGTGACAGTCCCCGCCTCGCTGGGTTCGGAGACGGTCTACGACCATGACCAGTTCGCTGGCCAGGTGCGGGAGCAGGTCGTCTACAACGGGGTGGAATCCAAGCCGGTGTCCAAGACGGTGAACGTGCCGTGGCGGTCCAACCCGACCGCGAGCCGGACGATCAATGGTGACATCGTCGAGGCCCGTTTCGTCGACACACAGACCACCTACACCGCGACTGCCCTCGGCGTCGACGGCAGCCGGGGCTGGCGCACCTCACGCGGCACCAAGAACCTGGACCACACCTACGGCACGGTCAACTGGTCACAGGATGACGGCGACATCGCCGTCACCGGCGACGAGAAGTGCATCACCTACCACTACAACCGCAACACCGGCAAGAACCTCACCACGACGGTGAAGCAGACCACCACCACCGCGCTGGCCTGCGGCACGAACCCCACCACCATCGACGACGTGATCTCCGACGCGCGGAGCTACTACGACGGGGCCACCAGCGTCGACACCGCACCGACCTTCGGGTTGGTCACGAAGACCGAGCAGCTCAAGGACTGGACGGCCGGCACCGGCACGGTCTGGCAGGTCGTGTCGCAGGGCAGCTACGACCCGACGGGTCGGCCGGTGAGTGCTACCGACATCAAGGGCAACGTCACGACGACCGCGTACACGCCGGCCGTCGGAGGCCCGGTCACGAAGGTGACCACGACCGGTCCGGCGCCGTTCAACTGGACCTCGTCGGTGGAAACGAACCCCTACTGGGGTGCCACCGTCAAGGCCACCGACCCCAACAACAGGGTGCTCTCGGAGGTCGAGCACGACGCGCTCGGCCGCGTCAGCAAGGTGTGGGGGCTCGGCTGGACCAAGGCGGCCAATCCGAGCACCCCGTCCGCGCAGTACACGTACACCTTCGCCGCAGGCCGCAACGCCTATCCGTACGTCAGAGCACAGGTACTGAACGCGGACGGCAACTACACCACCTCGTACGAGATCCTCGACGGGTTGCTGCGTAGCCGGCAGACCCAGAGCCTGGCGGCGGACGGCACCGGAAACCGGGTGGTCACCGACACGCTCTACGACAGCCTCGGCCGGCCGGCCATCTCCTACGGTGCGCATGCCGAACCCGGGGCCCCCTCCGGCACGTTGTGGTGGGAACCGGAGTGGTCTCTCCCCGCCGTCTCCAAGACCATGTTCGACCGGGCATCCCGCCCCACGAACACGGTCTTCCTGGCCGGTGACGGGGTCACCAACCTGGTCGAGAAGTGGCGCACCATCACCGCCCACGAGGGCGACCTCACCAAGGTGACACCACCCCAGGGCGGTACCGCGACCACCACCGTGACCGACATCGAAGGCCGCGTCGTCAAACTGCGCCAGCACACCACCGCATCCGGCGTCGGTGGGGCCTACCAGGAGACCCAGTACGTCTACAACCGCAAGGGCCAGCTGATCAGGACCGTCGACCCGGCAGGAAACCGCTGGGTCAACGAGTACGACGCCAAGGGCCGTCTGTGGCGCACGACCGACCCCGACAAGGGCGAGACGACCAGCTTCTTCACCGACAACAACGAGTTGGAAAAAACGACCGACGCCCGCGGTGAGGTGCTCTGGTACGTCTATGACGCGTTGGGTCGGAGGAAGGAACTGCGCGACGATTCCGCCACCGGAGCGCTGCGCGCGGAATGGAAATACGACACCCTCTACACCGGTCAGAGCGGCTTCAGGGGCCAACTCACCCAGGCGGTCCGCTATGAACCCGCCGGCAGCAGCAACGCCTACCGGTGGCAGGTGCGCAGCTTCGACGACCGTTACCAGCCCAAGGGCGTCAACTACGTCATCCCCACCAGCGAAACCGGCCTGAACGGCACCTACATCTACGCCTACAACTACTCGGCGGCGACCGGCGCACCGACATCGGTCTCCTACCCGGCCGCTGGGGGCCTGGTCACCGAGGAAGTCACGACCGACTACGACGCCGCCACCGGCATGCCGGTCCGGTTGGACACCAGCCTCACCGGCGCGGCCGGCACGATGGCCACCGCCACCTACACGGCCTACGGCGAACGCAGCGGCTCCATCTACAAAATGCCCGGCGGCGTCTGGACCCAGGACACCGTCTACCGTGACGAGGCCACCCGCCGCATCGACCGCACCACCGTGCAGCGGGAAACCACCGTCGGCACCGTCTCCGACCGCAACTACACCTACGACCACAGCGGCAACATCACCTCCATCGAAGAGAAGCCGCAGATCGGTCAGGCCGACACCCAGTGCTTCCGGCAGGACCTGCTGGGCCGGCTCACCAGCGCCTGGACCCCAAAGGCCGGAGTGAACTGCCAGGCCGACCCGGCGGTGGCGAATCTGGGCGGTCCGGCACCGTACTGGCACGACTGGGCGTTCGACACCACCGGTTCCCGACTGACCGAAACCAGCCACACCGCCGGCGGCGACACCACCCGCAGCTACACGGTGCCGACCGGCGGCCCGAACGTCGTGCGACCGCACGCCGTCACCGCCATGACCACCCAAGCGCCAGGCCAAAGCGCCGTGGTCAGCAACTACGCCTACGACGGCGCCGGGAACACGATCTGCCGGCCGACCGGCACCACCGCCAACAACTGCGGCACCGGCACCAACAGCCAGACCCTGGGTTGGAACGCCGAAGGCAAGCTCGCCACCGTCGCGGCGGGCGGCCAGACCATCGAAACCAACATCTACGACGCCGACGGCGTCAGGATCATCCGTCGCGACAGCAGCGGCACCACCCTCTATCTCCCCGGGCAGGAGATCCGCCGCGAAGGTGGCGTCAACACCGGCACCCGCTACTACAGCTTCGCCGGCACCGTCTGCGCATCCCGCACGGCAGGCTCGGCGACCACGAATCTGACCTGGCTGTTCGACGACCACCAGGGCACTCAACAGATCGGGGTCAACGCCGGCACCCAGGCTGTTTCGATTCGCCGTCAGACCCCGTACGGGGCGCCGCGCGGTACGAACCCGGTCTGGGTGAACAACAAGGGCTTCGTCGGCGGGGACATCGACCCCACCGGGCTGACCAACATCGGCGCCCGGCAGTACGACCCGACGCTGGGCCGGTTCATCTCCGTCGACCCGGTCCTCGTCGCCGACAGCCCTGCTCAGTACAACGCGTACCAGTACGGCGGAAACAACCCGATCGACAACGCCGACCCCACCGGAATGTACTTCACTGAGAACAACGACGACACCGGTGACCGCGCCTACGTCGACACCACCCCCTCCGGCGAGACGGTCACCAGGATCGTCAAGAAGCACGTCCCACCGGCCTGTGGGTCAAGCTGCCAGCAACAACGTGAGGCGTACCGAAAAGCCAGCAACGAACGCGCCGAAGCAGAACGCAAACAACGCGAATGTCGCGCCAGCTTCTGGTGCCGCAACGCCGGGGCGGTAGGTGCGGTCGCCGGCGTCGCCGCAGGTGTCATCGTCGGCGGAGCCTGCACCGCGGCGAGCTTCGGTGTGGGTGCTGTCGGCTGCGCGGCGATCGGTGGGTTCGTCGGCGGTGCCGTCGGATCGTTGGTCAGCAATGGCCTCGATGCCGATGACGAAAGCGGCTGGCAACTCGCTGGCGAAGCTTTAGTCGCCGGAGCGATTGGCGGTGTGCTAGGCGCAGCGAGCGTACTCGTCGGCGCAGCAGCCTTTGGTGCCGGCGTTGCTGTCACGTCTGGTATGGGTCTCAGAGCCGCCGGGCAGATGGCATTAGGCAGCGCGCGCTCATCACTTACTGCAGCAGGTACCGGCACCGGAGGCGGCGTCGCCTTCGCTGGTAAACGGGATGGGTTCGGCGCCTATACGACAGACCTGTCACATGTCACGGGAAAGACGGCGGCATCTCGTAACCGAGCCCTCGACGCAATCATCAAGGAGGACTTCCAGGACCTTCGATTGACTGCTCGCCCAGAGTACAGCCCGTTTGTGGGCTACGGTGTGATGCGACGGGGTGCCGGCACGCAAATTGGTGCAAAATCCTTCGTAAGTCGGAGCCAGTTGCGCGATACGATCGTGCACGAGGAGTTGCATCACAGGTGGTTTGCGCGGGGGATCACTGACCATCACCCGCGAGCTGGCGGCCCGCAGTCGGATAGGTTCTATAGTGTCGTGTCACGATACATGGGGATGCGTGGGTGGCAGTGATAAGTCAGCAAGCTGAGGTTGTTTTTCCCTGCGGGGAATGTAGTAGTCCGGTGCCGCATCTAGTCGCAGAGAGGCTGGTACGGGGCAGGCTTCAATGGACGGCATCGGTTCAGTGTCCAGCATGTGGAAATGTTACTGAAGAACTGGGATGGGATCGATCGCCAGAAGCTATCCGTCAGGCTTTGGTCAAAGCAAATGGTTGGTCTCGAGTCGTGCTCCTGCGGCCTACCAAAGCAGCATTAATCATGAAGGTTTTGCGGCAAGGGCCGGAGCGCCTGACGCTTGCAGAAGCACGGGAACGTGTTAATGGGCTGCAGAGCGGGAAGCTGCGCGGGACAAAGGTGGAGATGGAGTTGCTGGCCGATAGTTTGCGTAACGCCGGTGTGGAGGTCAATGTCGAGTCGACTGACAAAGAGCACTGAGATGCTCTCAGTGGACGCCAGTGGGCGCGGGCCGCGCCTGACCGGGCGCCGGTCACTATTTAGCTTGGAATTCAGGACCGTCTGGTTCGATCCCCGGTCCAGGCTGCTTCGAGGATCGCGGTCAGGCTGGCGGTGTCGGTGGGGCCGGGATGGTTCTGGATCAGGCGGGTGACCCCGCCGGCCAGCTCCGCGAAGCGGGGGAGGTCGGCGCGGTCCACGCCGATGTCCGCCAGGGTGGGCGGGATGCCGATGTCGGCGAGGAGCCCGTCGAGCCAGGTGAGGAACGTGTCTGTGGCCTCGGCATCCGAGGCGTCGGTCACGTCGAGCCCGCACACCCCGGCGAGGACGGCCAGCCGGTCGCCGATGGCTTCCCTTGCCGCATCCAGCGCGTAGGGCAGCAGCAGCCCGACGCCCAGGCCGTGCGGCGTGTGCGTGGCGGCGCCGATGGGGTATTGGAGGGCGTGCGGGGCGGCGTTGCCCGCGTGGGAGAAGGCGAGCCCGGCGAGCACGGACCCGTAGGACATGTCCGCGCGCGCCTCCGTGTCGCCTCCGTTGCCAACAGCCCGACGCAGGCTACGGGCGATCCGCTCCGCAGCCAGGAGCGCGTAGTGGTCGGTGATCGGGTTACGGCCGAGGAACACCTGTTCCACGGGGTCGAGCGGGCCGTGAGCCCGGGGTCGGGCGGTGTAGCTCTCCACCGCGTGACAGAACGCGTCGATGCCGGAGTGGGCGGTGACGGTCGCCGGGCAGGTGTAGGTGAGTTCGGGGTCGACGATGGCGAAGTCGGGCACGATGTGGACGCTGGAGACCCCCACCTTCAGCGCGCGGTCCGGGTCGGTCAGCACCGAGACGGGTGTGATTTCGGAGCCGGTGCCGGAGGTCGTCGGGACCGCGACGAGGGGAAGGGTCGGCCCCGGCACTCTCGACTCGCCGTAGAAGTCGCGCGGTGTTCCGCCGTGGCGGCGGATGACGCCGACAATCTTGGCCAGGTCGATCACCGTGCCGCCCCCGATGGCGAGGATCACCTCGGCGTCCACCTCGGCGGCGACCGAGACGGCCAGGGCGACATCGGCGAGTGGCACCTCCGCGGTCGCGTCGGAGAACACCTCCACGACCTCGACCTTCTCCCGTACGGCGGCCACGATCTCCGCCACCCCCGGCTGCCCCAGCAGCACCCGGTCGGTCACGATGAGGACTCGCGAACCACTCTCGGCCACCACCCGGGGGATGTTCTGCGCGACCCCCTCGCCCACGATCAGCTGGCGTGGTCCGCGGACGGTTTCAAGCATGTCGGTGCCTCTTTCGGAACCTCGGCGGCGAATGGCGGGGCGGACGCCCAGGTCACCTGCGCAACCGCGTCCGGGTGGGGCAGGCGCACGCTGGGCGTCCGGGGCAGGCCGGTCACGGGAGGTCGATCGCTGCGTAGGTGAGGTCGAGGTACTCGAGGATGCCCTCGTGCGACCCCTCCCGGCCGATCCCGGACTGCTTGACGCCGCCGAACGGAGCTGAGGTGTCCGATATCAGCCCACGGTTGATGCCGAGCATCCCCGTGTCCAGCCCTTCGGTGAACCGGAGCGCCCGTTGCAGGTCGCGGGTGAAGACGTAGCCGACCAGGCCGTACTCGGTGTCGTTGGCCTTCGCCAGCACCTCCTCGTCGGAGGTGAACGAGATGATCGGCGCCACCGGACCGAAGATCTCGGCCGCCAGCATCCGCGCATCTTCGGGCACGTCGGTGAGGACGGTGGGCGGGTAGAAATGGCCCGGCCCGTCCGGACGCTCGCCGCCCACCAGGACCCGGGCGCCGCGATCGACCGCGTCGGCCACAAGCTCGTCGATCGTGGTGACCGAGGCGGCGTCGATCAACGCGCCGACCTCCACCCCGTCGTCGAGACCATGGCCCATCGACAGCGCGCCCATCCGCTCGGCGAAACGCGCCGTGAACTCCTCGCGCACCGGTTCCTCGACGTAGATCCGGTTGGCGGCGACGCAGGACTGCCCGATGTTGCGCATCTTGGCCACCATGGCCCCGTCGAGCGCGACCTCCAGGTCAGCGTCGGCGCACACGATCAGGGCGGCGTTGCCGCCCAACTCCATGGAGGTACGCAGCACGTTGTCCGCCGCCTGTCGCAGCAGCACCCGCCCGACCTCGGTCGACCCGGTGAACGACAGCTTGCGGGTCCGACCGTCGGCCAGCAGTGCGGAGACCACCTCGCCGGAACGCCTGGTGGTGACCACGTTGACGACCCCCGGCGGAACGCCTACCTCCTGCATGATGCGAGCCAGCAACAGCATGGTCAGTGGGGTCTGGGCTGCCGGCTTGGTGATCGTCGTGCAGCCAGCGGCCAGTGCGGGAGCGATCTTGCGGGCTCCCATGGCCAGCGGGAAGTTCCAGGGCGTCACGAAGACGCAGGGGCCGACCGGCTTGGGCACGGTGAGGATCCGATATCCACCGGCCGGAGCGGTGCTGTAGCGGCCCTCGACTCGTACCGCCTCCTCGGCGAACCATCGGAAGAACTCGGCGCCGTACGCCACCTCCGCCCTGGCCTCGGCGAGGGGCTTGCCCATCTCCAGGGTTATCAGCCGGGCGACCTCCTCGGATCGCTCGGTCAGGGCCCGGTAGGTAGCGGTCAACAACTCCGACCGTTTCCGGGGCGGGGTCGCCGCCCACTGCGCCGCCGCCTTGCTAGCCGCCTCCAGAGCGGCTAGCCCGTCGGCGACGTCGGCGTCCGCCACCTCGGCGATGGTCTTGCCCGTGGCCGGGTCCTCGACGGCGAAGGTGGCTCCGCTTCCGGCATCGCGCCAGACGTCGCCGATCCGCAGCCGCCGGTACTCGGGGGCCAGAACCTTCATCGGGTCACTCATCGCGTCGCTCCTGTGATCATCAACGCTTGGGCCGCACCTGGGCGCAGCAAAAAAGACGAGGTGGGCGCAGGGTTGCCGTCGCGCCCGGCGGGCTTACCGCCCGGCCTCGGACAGCGACAGGCCAGTGTCCGCGTCGAACAGGTGCGCGCGGTCCAGGTCGACGGTGACCAACAGTCGTTCGCCCGGCGTACCGGTGACGGTTGGTCGTGCCTTGACCTTGAGGATCGTCGTCCCCACCTGGACGTCGACGACCGTACGGTCACCGAGCGGCTCAAGCCCGTAGAGCTCTCCCGGCAACGACGCGTCCCCCCGTTGCTCGACGGACAGGTCCTCCGCGCGCAGGCCCAGCAGCAGCGGACGACCCTCCTCCGCCGTACTCCAGCGGGGTCTCGGCAGCGTCCACCCTTCCGCACCGACCAGACGGTCTCCCTCGGCGTGGCAGGGGAGCAGGCTGATCGGCGGGCTCCCGACGAACCCGGCGACCCACTGGTTGGCGGGACGCTCGTACACCTCGGTCGGTGTGCCGACCTGTTGCACCGTGCCCTCCTTGAGCACCGCCACCTGGTCGGCCATGGACAGGGCCTCCACCTGGTCGTTGGTCACGTAGACGAAGGTCGCCCCTAGGCTGCGGTGGATGCGGGTGAGCTCGGTACGCATCTCGACCCGGAGTTTGAGGTCGAGGTTCGTCAGCGGCTCGTCCATGAGAAAGGCGCGCGGGCTACGGACCAGCGCCCGGGCCAGGGCGACCCGCTGCATCTCACCGCCGGACAACTGCGCGGGACGACGTTGCAGCAGCCGTTCGATGTGCAGCAGACGCGACATCCGCTCGACGGCGGCGGCGATCTCGCCGGCAGAACAGCGCCGTGCCCGCAGCGGCGAGGCGATGTTCTCGTACACGGTGTGTCGTGGGTAGAGGGCGTAGCTCTGGAAGACCATGGCCAGGTCGCGTGCGGCCGGGGTGTCACCGGTCGCGTCCCTGCCGTCCAGGTGCACCGACCCGGCGTCAAGCTTCTCCAGGCCGGCGATCGCTCGCAGGGTGGTCGTCTTGCCCGCCCCGGAGGGGCCGAGTACGACGAAGAAGGAGCCGTCCGGCACGTCCAGGGTCACCCCGTCCAGGGCCTGGACCTTCCCGAAGGACTTGCACAGCCCCTGTGCTGCCACGGTTCCCATCAGGCCACCAGCTCTTCCGTACGCGGGTCGTAGATCGCCGGGGTGGCGCCGGTGTGCCGGAGCCCTACCGGTGCATCAGCGGCGAAGCGGACAGTCGGTGGCATCCGCACCCGTACCTCGTGCTGGCTGTTGTGGTCGACGACGTAGATGATCTCGTCGCCCAGCCACTCCACCGAGACCACCCGGGCCGGGACCGAACGCTCCGCCCCCGGTGCGGTGACCTCCAGGGCCTCCGGCCGGACACCCGCGATCAGGCGACGGTCACGGGGCAGGCCGGGCGGTGGGTTGAGGGCCAGCCCACCCCGACTGCGCAGCTTCCCGTCGGCCACCTCCACCTCGATCAGGTTCATCGGCGGGGAGCCGATGAAGGCGGCGCAGAAGAGACTCGCCGGACGGTCGTACACCTCGAGCGGGGTGCCGATCTGCTCGACGCGGCCCTTGTTGAGGATGGCGATCCGGTGACCTAGCGACATCGCCTCGACCTGGTCGTGGGTGACGTAGACCATCGTCGCCCCCAACTCTCCCTGCAGGTGCTTGATCTCCGTACGCATGTCCGCCCTCAGCTCCGCGTCCAGGTTGGTGAGGGGCTCGTCCATCAGGAATGCGCGCGGTCGGCGCACCAGGGCGCGGGCGAGCGCCACGCGCTGCTGCTCCCCGCCGGACAGCTGGCGGGGTCGCCGGTCCATGAGTGGACCCAGCCGCATCAGCCGGGCGGCCTCGTCGACCCGCTGATGCACCTCCGACTTGGGCAGCCCCTCGGCCCGCAGCGGGAAGGCCAGGTTGTCGCGGGTCTTCAGATGCGGGTAGAGGGCGTAGAACTGGAACACCATGGCGATGTCCCGCTCGGCCGGTGGCAGGTCGTTGACCAGGGTGTCGCCGATGCGGATGTCGCCGGTCGTCTGCCGCTCCAGGCCGGCGATGGCCCGCAGCGTGGTCGTCTTGCCGCAACCCGACGGGCCGAGCATCACGAACAGCTCGCCGTGGCCGATGGACAGGTCCACCTGCTCGACCGCTACCGTGCCGTCCGGGTAGCGCTTGTGCAGGGCGGTCACCTCGATGCCGGCCATCAGCGTCGCACCGCCCCGAGGGTCACCCCGGCGATGAGGTGCTTGCGGACCAGGTAGGCGAAGAGAAGCACCGGCAGGGCGAACACCACGGAGGCGGCGGCCACCAGACCCCAGTCCACGGTCGTACCCCCGATCAGGCCCGCGATGGCGGGTGGCGCGGTACGCACGCTGTCGCTGGAGGTCAAAAAGATGGCGAACACGAACTCGTTCCACGAGAAGATGAGGGCGAAGACCGCCGTCGCGGCGATGCCGGGCACGAGCAGGGGAAGGGTGTACCGCCGGAACGCCTGCAGCCGGGTGTACCCGTCGAGCATGGCGGCATCCTCGTACTCCGAGGGCACCTCGTCGACGAACCCCTTCATCATCCAGATGGTGAACGGCAGGTTGTACGCGGCGTAGATGAGGATCAGACCGAGCTTGGTGTCGATGAGTCCGACCTGCCGGTACATGAGGAAGATCGGGATCACGACCACCACGGGCGGCATGAAGCGGGTGGACAGGATGAAGAACAACTGGTCCTTCTTGGCCTTCACCGCGAAGCGGGAGTAGGCCCAGGCCGCCGGCACCCCCAGCAGGGTGGCCAGGGCGGTGGAGGCCCCGGCGACCAGCACGGAGTTGAGGAAGGCCACGGAGAGGTCGGAGCGACCGCCGTCGGGGCCGATGAACACGTCCTTGAAATGGTCCATCGTGACCGTGAAGCCGAAGAACTCGGCCGGTACGGCGTAGACGTCCCGGTTCTCCTTGATGGAGGTCTCGATCATCCACAGCACCGGGAAGAGCATCACCACGGCCAGTACGGTCAGCGCCGCGACCTCCAGCACGGAGCGGCCCCGGCCGCCTCGGCGACGCGCGGGGGGCGCGCGATCCGGGGTAGGACCTGTGGCCACGGCCTCGTCGACGGAGACGGCCATCAGCCCTCCTTGAGTCTGTTCAGGTAACGCAGATAGATCTGCGAGAGGACGATGACGACGAGGACCATGAGGATCCCGTACGCCGAGGCGGTTCCGGTGTTGAAGCCCAGGAAGGCGACCTTGTAGACATGGAACGACAGGGTCTCGGTGGAGACACCCGGACCTCCGTTGGTCAGGATGTAGACGAGGTCGAACAGCCGGAAGGCCTCGATGGCCCGGAACAACACCGCGATCAGCAGCAGCGGCCACACCAGCGGAAGAGTGATGGTGCGGAACCGGAACCACTCCGACGCCCGGTCGATCGAGGCGGCCTCGTACAGGTACTTGGGCACCGCGGTGAGCCCCGCCAGGGCGATGAGCATGATGAACGGGGTCCACTGCCAGGTGTCGACCACGATCAGGGAGATCAACGCCGTCCGTTGCCGGGTCAGCCACTCCACCTGCCCCAGGCCGAGCGAGCCGAGCATGCTGTTGATCACGCCGAACTGGGCGTCGAGCATGAACCGCCAGAACAGCCCGACCACGACCGGCGACAGCATCATCGGGACCAGGAACAACGTGGTCAGCAACCCCCGCCCATGGGTACGCCGGGAGATCAGGTACGCGATGGTGAAACCGAGCACTGTCTGCAGGGTGACCGCACCGACCACGTAGATCAACGTCGTCAGGGCCCGCTGGTGGACCTGCGCCGAGGTCAGAATGGCGGTGTAGTTGCCTAACCCGACGAAGTAGGCGCGCCCCCCACGGGTGGCCGAGTAGTCCGTGAAGGACAGGTACAGCGCCCACAGCAACGGGAACACCGACATCGCTAGCAACAGCAGCAGCGCGGGGGAGATGAAGGCCACGGCCAGTCCCCGGTCGCTCAGCCGGCGGAACCGACCCGGTGCAGGTGGCGGCCCAGCCGCCACCTGCCCGGCATCGGTCGTCAGTACGGGGTCACTCACAGTCCGCCGCCGCCCCTGCGGCTGCTGGAGTCGAGCACGCTCTGCTGCTCCTTGGCGATGTCGTCGAGCGCAGCCTTCGGGCTCTTGGCGCCGTTGAGGGCCGCGTTGACGTTGGTGTTCTCGATGTCGACCAGGCGTGCGTACTCCGGCACGTTCCACATGTCCCGCATCCGGGGCACCGAGTCGGCGTACACCTGGTTGAACGGCCCGGCATTGAGGAACTCCGGCGAGACCAGGGCGTCCGTACGCGATGGCACCCCACCGGCGGCCGCCCACTTCTTCTGGATGTCGGCCCGCTGGAACCACTTCATGAAGTTCAGGGCCTCGACCTGGTTCGCCTCGGCGGAGTAGGCCGACACGTGCATCCCCATCCCGCCGAGGGGGACCAGGTTGGTCTTCTGGCTGGGCAGGGTGGCGAATCCCAGCTTGTCGAGGATCTGCTCCCGGGTGGAGCCCAGGGTCGACTCCTTGGGATCGAGCAGGCCGCCGCTCGCGGCGATCCAGTTGAACGCGATGCAGGCCTTGCCCTGGGCGACCGCCGCGTTCACCTCGTCGATGAACCAGTTGCCGGAGCCCCTGGCGGTCAGCGGCTTCATCTTGTTGACCAGGACATCCATCGCCTCATGGCCTGCGGCATCGTTGAGAATGCCGTCGATCTTGCGGGTCTTGGGGTCCCAGAGGTTGCCGCCGTACACGCCGTTGACCGTGTTGTAGGTGACGGCCGCGGCGTCGGAGCCGTTGGCCTGGTGGAAAGCCAGCCCGCTGACGCCAGGGTTGTCCGCCTGACACTTCTCGGCGACCGAGATCATCTCGTCCCAGGTCTGCGGCGGCTGGTCGCCGATCAGGTCCTTGCGGTAGATCATCGTCCAGGTGTCGCCGAGCAGCGGCAGCCCGTACAGGCTGGCGTTCTCGTCCCGCTGGCCGGTCTCCGCCTGCGGGAACTGGCCGTACGCCGCCAGGAGGTACGGGTTGTACGCCTCGACGTCGATGTTGTTCTTGACGAAGTCGGTGAGGTCCAGGATGTTGCCGTTCGTCACGGCCTCGCCGATGTGTTGCGAGTCCAGGATCGCGATGTCGAAGTCGGTCTTGCGGGCGGCGAACTGGGTGAACATCGCGTCGTGCCAGTTGGCGTTCGGCACGGTGTTCACCTTGATGGTGGCGTTCGGCCGCTCCTTCTTGTACTCCGCGTTCGCGAAGGCCTCCAGTGCCTGGGCGGGTGGCCAGTCGAACCAGATGAAGCTGAGGGTCAGCGGGTCCGTGGTGAGTTCCGGGATGGTCGCCGGCGCCTTGGGGGCGCTCGCCGTCGCGTCGTCGTCCCCGCCATCGCCACAGGCCGCCACGGTCGTGGCCACCAGCAGCATGGCCACCGTCGCCAGCTGCACCTTCCGCCGGGGAGCGGACAATCGTGTCGTTCGTGGTGAATGCCGCATATGCCTGCCTGCTTTCTGGGTTCGGACTTCTAGAACCTCGCCAGGTGCTTCGTCGAGCAGTTGCCGGATGGTTCATGCGGGGGTGCCGGGCCGCCGCGCAGGGCGCGGCCCGGGCGTCACGACTGCGCCGCGATGCCAGGGCCGGCACGCCGTCGAGAAGTCCTTCGGTCCAACCACAGCCCGGTGGCCGAACCGAGCAGCACCTCGCGCATGCTCGTGGGAGCTTCAGGTGATCGAGTGGAACGGTGGTGGGTGGTTCGATGCTGTGGCGCAGGATGACGATCATCCGCCACATTTCCTATACGATCCGGTGGGGCGTCAGCATGCCGCAGCGTTGTGACTGATGTCAATGGGTTCCCGAAGGGCGCGAGGAAGGGCCTCAGGTCACGATGGACGATGAAGCGACGATCGCTCCGGCCCGCAGGGTCGTGACGGGCGCAGGGCCGTCGGGACGAGCCGGCGGCCGGCTCGCCGACGAGGTGTACGACACCCTGCTGGGACAGCTGATGTCGTTACGGATAGAGCCGGGCTCCCGCGTCACGATCGACGTTCTGGCCCGAGAGCTGGGGGTCTCGCAGACACCGATCCGGGACGCACTGAACCGGATGGAGGCCGAGGGCCTGGTCGTACGGGTGCCCCACGCCGGCTACCGCATCCCGCCCCAGATCACCCGCAGCCGATTCGAGGACATGCTAGAGATCCGCCTGCTCCTGGAACCGGCCGCTGCGCGCAGATCCGCCGAACGTGCGTCTCCGGAGCAGGTCGCCGGCCTGCGCCGGATGCTGGGGGAGATGGCCGAGCTGGAGGGGGGCCACGGGCCGGCGGCCTACGGGGCCTTCGGCCTGCGCGACGCCGCCTTCCACGATCTCGTCGCCTCCAGCGCGGAGAACCAGGTCATCCGGGAAACGCTTGCCCGCCTGCACAGCCACGTACACCTGTTCCGGCTGCACCGCGACGCCCAGGTCACCCACCTGGCCATGGCCGAGCACGAGGACGTCGTGGCCGCGATCGCCGCGCGGGACCCCGACGCCGCCGCCTACGCGATGCGTCGGCACATCCTGCGCTCCGGCGAGCGATTCCGCCGATTCTTCGACGAACTCAAGGAAACGGAGCCGGTCGCGGCAGAGGCTTGACGGGCGGACAGGGCCGGGGAATGCTGAACCGATCAGATCGTATTGGATCTATCTCGCCCGTCCCCAGATGCGAGGAGAAGCAGGTGCCCAGAGCGCTGCTCCTGACCGGCGACGCCGCCGAGGAACTCGACACCATGTACCCCTACTACCGCGTACAGGAAGGCGGTTGGGACGTCGACGTCTCGTCCCGGACGATGCGTGACGTGCAACTGGTCATCCACGAGTTCGACCCCAACTCCGACGCCTACGTGGAGAAGAACGGCCGGAAACTGCCGGTCGACGTGCCCTGGGCCGAGGTCGACGTCGAGCGCTACGACGCCCTCATCATCCCCGGGGGACGAGCCCCCGAGTGGATCCGGGTCGACGCCGACGTCCGGCGCATCACCGAGCACTTCTTCGCCCGCAACCTCCCCATAGCCCTGGTCTGCCACGGCGCCCAGGTGCCGGCGGTGTACGGGCTGCTGAAGGGCCGAAAGACGGCCTGCTTCCCACCCATCACCGGTGACATGGAGAACGCGGGCGCGACCGTCATCGACGCTCCGGACGTCGTGGACGGCAACCTCGTCTCCTGCCGGGGCTGGCCCGACATGCCGCAGTTCGGCAGGGCGATGATGGAGGTCTTCTCGAAGTCCGTTGACCCCGCATCGGCGTGAACGCACCTGGCCTGCCCCGGTGACAGAACTTCGGACCATCACCGTCGAGGGCTCTCCCGTACACCTGATGGAGAGCGGCACCGGCCCCGCGGTGCTGATGCTGCACGGTTCCGGACCCGGCACGACCGGGTCCGGAGCCTGGGCAGCGACGGCGCAGGCGCTGGGCACCTCCTGGCACCTGATCGCTCCCGACCACGCGGGGTTCGGCCGTACCCCTGTCCCGGCGGGCGCCAGAGGCGGGCTCCGACTGTGGACGGAGCAGGCCGCCGGCCTGATGGATGCTCTCGGCATCGAGCACTACGCCGTGGTGGGTCACTCCATGGGCGGTGCCGTGGCGCTGGCGTTGGCGGCCGCGCGTCCCCAGCAGGTCACCCGGGTCGTGGCGGTCTCGACCATGGGCGCCCCCGGGGCCCCGCTGTCCGCCGATCTCGAGGCGATCTGGGCCGCCCCCGCCGGTCCGCCCGGAGCCCGAGACATGCTGAGCCGCCTGGTTTACGACCAGAGGCTCGTGACCGATGCGGCCGTCGCGGCCCGGGCGGCTGCGATGCGAGCGGGGGCGGCCGCGTACGCCTCGCTGTTCCCGCCACCCAGGGCCCGATGGGTCGAGGACCTCACCCTCTCGCCGCAGACCCTGGCAGCGATCCGCGCGCCGGTGCTGCTCGTGCACGGCGCCGAGGACCGAGTCGTCCCGCTAACGGCGGCAACTCAGCCCCTGCTCGAACACCTCGCCGATGTCCGGCTGCAGGTGTTCAGCCGATGCGGGCACGTGCCGGCGATCGAACACCCGCACGAGTTCAGGCACCTGTTGTCGGGTTTTCTGAGCCAGGAGAGCCGGCACTGATCACTGCGGTAGGTCCGCAGCCCGTACTCAAGTAGATCAGCTCGAAGCACATGTGATTCGCGCACAAAGCAGAGGGCCACTATCGCTGGTCTGGACCATCCAATAGGGAGAACAGGGTCGCCGTCGGGTTGGCACTTCCTTGTCTGGAGTGACGTGCTGTCACTTGCGGGCAAGCTACCAGTTCGATACACAATGGTCGGCGCACTGAGCGCCCCGGAGCGACAACTGAGTGTGATCCGCTGAGACCGATGGAGGAACGTCCATGGCGTTGACCCCGGAGGCCGGCGGTTGTGGTGATTTACCCGCGTCATCCGTGCCGATCGAGTCTGCGAGGCCGGTGAACACCGAGGTCGAGTGGGACGGGTTCGACCCGCACGCCTATGTCTCGCACAACTACGCGGACCTGCGCTCCGACGACCGAGAGCTGCTCCGCCGAACCCGAGACTTCTTCGCCGGAGCGAGGCTGGCCGAGGCGCGCTGCGTCGACGTCGGATCGGGTGCCAACCTCTATCCGGCGCTGACGCTCCTGCCGTTCGCGCGCGCCATCGAGCTGTGCGAGTGGTCCACCTCGAATCTGCGCTGGCTGCGTACCCAGGTCGACGGTTACGACAAGCTCTGGGATCCGTACTGGCAGGTCTGCCTCGAGCATCCGGCGTATGCGGCGCTGTCGGATCCACGACAGCGCCTGGCGCAGGTCGGCAGAGTCAGCCGGACCAGCGTCTTCGATCTGCCGCAGCACACCTGGGACGCGGGCACGATGTTCTTCGTCGCCTGCTCCATCTCGGCCGACCGGGCGGAAGCCGATCACGCCGTCGCCCGGTTTCTGGGGGCACTGCGCCCTGGCGCACCCTTCGCGGTGGCCGTCATGCTCGGGTCCGCCGGCTACCGCGTCGGCCCGCGCTTCTTCCCGGCCGTGGCGCTGCACCGTGCCGAGGTGGTGGCTGGCATCGCCGCCGGCGCGTATGAAGTGACCGTCTACGAGGAGCGTCCCCGGCCACGGTTGCGTGACGGATATCTGAGCATGCTGCTGGTCACCGGCCGTGCTCGCGGATAGTGCCGAGGCGGATCAGGGGTGCCACCGAATGGGCACGCCGCCTGGTGGGCGGGCACCCTGCTTCACGTTCTGCGGCTCGCCGACTCGCGCGAGCAGAGCGGTTCCGATGGCACTCGACCAGCCCGTTACGATGACACTGCACATCGGTGCCGGTCATCGTGGATCATCGTGCGCACGGCAACACCAGCGGTTCCGAGTCGGCGACTACATGCAGACGGCGGTGGATCATGCGGATACAGCCGCGCCAGGAGATCCTCGACATCTGGCGTGCCACGGTGCGGAGCTGTTGGGAAAAAGGTGAATGGAGCTGGGGCGGCCGAAGCGGCAGCAATTCCGTCAGTGATGCCGAGCAGCTGCTGATCCTGCTTCTTCCTGCGGCGAAGATCCCCGTGCTGTCGCTCGACGACCCTGACCGCGCCGACGACGAGGTGGTCGAGGCCCTCAGTTCGCTCGGCGGTGCGATCGAGATTCCCCGACGGTTGGTCAGCGTCATGATCGACTACTTCAGGCGGTACACCGCCGAGGACGGCACACCCATCTTCGGCGGCGGCGGCTACCTCACCCCGGTCGATGGCGGCCCGGAGCTGACCGAGGAGCAACGGTCCTTCGACATCGTCGACTCGTTCGCCGTCTCCATCACCCTCACGTTGGCGACGATCGGTTTCGTCAAGGTCTACCGCAGTGCCACCCAGCGACGAGAACTGCTCGTGCAACTGGACGAACTGGAGGCGATGGCCGGCATTCGACTCACCGCCGCCATGGTGGGCCTGCTGCGCAGCTTCAGCACCTTTGTTTTCACCTCCACCAGCTCCAACGGTCAACGGCTGTGTGAGATGGTCAACCAGGACGAGCTACCGCGCCGGGAACTCGTCGCGGCGCTGCGCGAGCAGTTGCGGGAAACCATGGCCAGTCTGCGCAGCGTGGTCCTCGGGTCCGGCCGGGTCACCGAAGACCTCGACAACAGCGACATGCTTTTCGAATGCGGCTGGTCGTGGGGCATCATCGCCGGCGCCGAGGAAGTCTCCACCAGCGAGCCGATCGGCCGGCAACGCGAAGGCTCGGCCGAGAACGCCCCCTACCTCTACTTCACGGTCATCGCGATGGACGCCATCGAAGACCTGAACTCGGAACGTACCCGCCTGCTCGGCCTGCTCAACGAGGAACAACAGCGGCTGTCCCGGGCTCTGCAGCTGCGCTGGGAGCTGACCCGGACCTACTGGGCCACGGTGGCGACCTTCGGTAACCGGCGGCGATGGCCCATCGAGGACATCCCGTGGCGCACGACCGATGGCGACCGCACCGACTACTACACCCTCCAAGCGACGTCGCTGGCAGTCAAGGGACTGCTCGCGGTCGGACGCGGCGGCGACGAGGAACTCGGCCGCATCGCCGCGGTGCTGGTGGAACTGGCACAGCGGGGCCGCGTCACCCGACGCGCAACGCCCGGGGAGTCGGCGCTGCTCGTGCACACCCCCGGCAAGCGGGTCACTCTCAACGACGCCGATTCCACGCCGATGATGACCTGGGTCGTGAACGAGTTCTCCACGGTGCTGCTGCAGCGGGCGATTCACGTCGCCGGTCTGCTGAGCAACGCCCGGCGGCGCAGCGAACTGCTCGAGTTGGCCGACGAGGTGTGGGATCACCTGCTGCTGCGCCGGATTTCCGACGGCCGGCACCGAGGATTGTGGGACCATGCCGGCGGTGCCTTCCCCGGGCTTGCCCCCAAACCGGACGCGCCCAGCTGGTACCTCACCGAGCGTGTGGTGCATGCGCTGGTCAACGCCGGTCAGCTGCTCTGGGATCGGCCCTTCCCACGCGCCGGCCGGCTCGTCGCCTATGCGCAGGACCTCATCGACGAAGCGGAATACCTGTTCGACCGTGAGCTGATGCGCGGCACGTTCGCCGGAGAGGCGATGCAACGCAGCATGCGCAGCATCCGGGTAAGCCTGCGCCGGGCGCAACTGCTGGTGGACGAACGGCCGGGCACGGCGGCAGCCTTGGCGGACACGCTGCTGCTCCTGCTCAACGACATCACCACCGGGCAACAGAAGGCCAGCGAGGGGATCTGATGCTGGTCTTCGTCACGTCGCACAAGGGTGGCACCGGTCGTTCGGTGACCGCCGCGAACATCGCCTACCGCAGCGCCCTGGCCGGCCGCTCCACCTGCTACCTGGACTACGACTTCGGCTCGCCGACCGCTGGCATCACGTTCCAGATTCCGGACGCCGTCAACGGGGTGGAGGGCGAAGGGCCAAACGAGGGTGGTCTGCACCGCTACCTACGCGGAGAGATCCCATTTCCCAAGCAGTTGGATGTGTGGGGCACCTCGGAACGGGCCAGCCTGCGCCAGCGACCCATCGGCTCAGGTCCGCTGGTGCTGTTACCCGGCCAGCGCAACGGCAGCGAGTTCCCTTTCACCAACGACATCGCCAAACGCTGCGCCGAGCTCTTTCTCCGGCTGGAGGAGGAGTTCGACCTGATTCTCGTGGACCTCAGCGCCGGTCGGTCGTACGCCAGTCATATCGCGCTGGCCGCCACGGCCACCCCCGCGCTACGCAAGGTGGTCGCGCGCTGGTTGGTCTTTCATCGCTGGACTCCCCAGCACGTCACCGCGGCGGCGGATCTCGCCTTCGAGGCGGGCGGCATCCTCGCCATAGGCAAGGAGTACGGTCACGAGCCGGAGCGGCTGCGGGAGTCGCTGCGCTTCATCCGCACGGCGGTGATCGACTCCCGCGGCCCCGAGGTCGGCCACCTCGACCTCGCGCAGCAGGCATTCCTGCGCAAGTGCGACACAGAACTGTCGGAACTGGCCCGCCGCCGAGGAGTCGGGCGTACGACGCGCCTCGGCGTGGTGCCGCTGGACCCGCTGTTGCAGTGGCGGGAACAGCTCATCTCCGATCATGACGTACAAGCCAAAATCGCGAATGTGAAGACGGTGGATGCCATCGTGACGCTTACCGAAAAGCTCTTCGACGAGACCGCATGGGAAACCGTGTGATCGACGTGGATGTCAGGTTCCAGGAGGCAGCTGCGGTGCGTCGGACAGAGAGCGTGGCGTACTCCCATCTGTCGGTCGAGTTGGGGCACTTCTACGCGGAGGACTTCGGCGTCGGCTGCCAGGATCTGCGCCGCAAGTTCGCGCGGATCGCCGACTGGTCGACGGCGATTCCGGCCCTGGCCCGCCACGGGCTGCCGGCCCTCCGTCAGCCGCGGATCAGCACCTGCTTCATGGTGGACGACTACTTCCACCGATTCGGCTCACCCCGCGAGGTGATCCCGCAGGTGCAGAGTGCCGCAGCAGAGCTGGGCCTGGTGCTGGACTACGTGGCTCGGGAATCCAGCTTCGCCCGTCACGGTGGCGTCGAACTCGCCCAGATGGTGGTCGACACCCTCGTGATGGAACCACCCCGGAACACCACCGGAAGTCGGCCCCCGCTCAATGCATCCGGGTGGCTGTCCAACGGCATGCGCTCGCCCGGGTACGTGGACGCGCCGGCGATGACTCTGCCTCGCCCCTGGTCTCCGCCGGTGCAGTCCGGCGATCCCCGGCACTCCATTTTCGTCGATATAGAGCTGTGGTCCGACGAACCGAAGACCCGGGTGTGGGCGTGCGCACTGCTCGCGTCGGTCTGGCAGATGGCCCGGCTGGGAGTGTTGCGACACCGCGGGCAGACCCTGATGCAACCGACCCGCATAACCGGTGAGCTACCGGCCGACTGGGACGAGCTGCCGGCGGTAGTCCAGCTCAACCCGACCGCCGCGCCGTTCTGCGCGTACCGCACCCTGACCCTCATGGACACCCAGTACCTGCCGGTCGAGCTGGCGGTACGGACCATTCTCGGTCAGGTGGCGGTACCGACGGCGGTCGCGCAGCAGGTCGCCCGGCGCGCGGGTGGTGAAGGCCTACATCTGCCCAGCGAGCTCATCGACCGGCTGAGTTACGTGTTCATCGGCGGATGAGTGTGCTTGCGCCCGCACGGTTGGTCGATCGACATCCGCCCCGCCAGGTCACGCAGCAGCGCCAGGTTGCCCACACTGACCTGATCCCGGATCCAGGTCACCGACGAGTTCCACTGCCGGCTGAATCCGGGCACCTGCTCCAACCGGTCCCAGATCGGCCGCAGCCGTGGGTCGACACGCGCGCCCGGCAACCAGAGGTGCAGCAGGTGCTCCAAGACGGGACGCAAGCGCTCGACATGTTCCTGCCCGGTGCCGGACCGGGTGACGACGGCCTCCATCAGTGAGGAGAGCATGGTCAGCAGCCAGTCGTGCAACGCGAGATCCTCGCAGAGACCGGCCACGGCGGCCGGCACGTCCTGCGGGGGAAGAACCAGTTCGACCGTACGCAGGGTGGGGGAGTCCACGGTGACGACGGCCGAGACCTCCCGGTCCGACTGCGGACCCACCTGCGCTGCCCAACGCAGCCGGGTACGCGCCGCCCGCAGCGGCGGACGCCGGTCCAGCAGGTCGGACATCTGTACCCCGTCGAGCACCCGTCCGGTGATCGCCTCCAGGTTCAGTACGTCCGCATCGTTGCTGTGCAGAAAACCGGCGGTCAGGTCGGCGCTGTTCAGCTTGCCGACCGTCTCCAGGATGCCCGGCTGGGCCAGGTAGTGCGACCAGGGTTGACGACGGTCACCGCTGACGACCTGGATGACCGACGACGCCTGCACGATTCGGCCACCGGTGATGATGGCCCGGCTGACCACCGCGCCCACTGCCCGTAACCTCTTCCGTTTGGCGCTGGGCAGCCAGCAGTCCACGCCGGTGCGCACATCGGGCGAGACCGCATAGAGCGACGGACGGCGGGAGGTCAGCACCGCCTCGCCTTCGACCAGGCTGAGCACCTCCGAACTCTGCTCCTGTGCCAGCGCCGTGCTGTGTTGCAGCAGGTTGGTGTGCACCTCGCCGAACGTGATCATTGCTTCCTCCGCATCGCCGCCCGCCCGCAATCATCCTGCGGAATGCGACCCCCGCTGAATCACCCGCGCCGATACCGACCCTGGTGAGGCCACGGATCCCCGAGACAACGGGAATCGACCCACTGGGGCGGCATCTGCCCTGGGGGCATCATAGGCCCGACATCGGCGGGAATCCCATGGCGGTGAAGCGCCGCCGGCCGCACGAAGGTGACAACGAATGATATTTTCGATAGTGCGGACGCCAGCTACCCCTGGAGTTGCCGTTTATGAAGGTCTACATTTCGGCCACTCAAGAAGACCTGTGGGAATATCGCGCTGCCGTACACGCAGTGGCACGTCGTCTGGAGATCGAGGACGTCGCCATGGAAGCGTACAACGCCGACGTCCGACCACCGCTCGACCGCTGCCTGGCTGACGTGCGCCGTTGCGACCTCTACATCGGACTGTTCGCCTGGCGATACGGATTTCGCCCGCCCGGTCAGGATTCCTCCATCACCGAGCTGGAGTATCGCGAGGCACTCGCGGCCGGAAAACCCTGCCTGATCTTCCTCCTCGCCGATGAGGCTCCCTGGCCGGTCGACCGGGTCGCCCGAGGCGACGACGGAGATCGGATCATCGAACTTCGCCGGGAACTCAAGGAACGACACCTGTGCGCCTTCTTCACCAGCGTCGACGACCTCACCGCCAAGGTCACCGCAGCGCTGGCCGACGTACGCAGTGGACGGTTTCCGGCACGCGGACCCGCCGATCCGGACACCCACTTACCCGAAGCCGTACGCAACCGCTACCACGAGCAACTGGCGCACAGATACCGCGTTGTCTCGGTCGACGCTGTCTCGCCACGTCCCACCATCGGATACCTCACCGTCGGGCTGCCGAAACTGTTCGTCGAGCCTCGGGTACACGAGGAGGCTCGTCCGGAAATGCCACTGGCCTGGTGGCGGTGGGCAGGCGCCACATCGGACGGTGACACCAGTGGACTGCCCGGCGCGGTGAACCCGGAGGAACTCGAACGACTCTGGGAGGAGTACGCGGCCAAGGATGCGCTCTCGCTGTTCGACGTGGTCTGCGATTCCAGCCGCCGGACGATCGTCCTGCTCGGAGACCCCGGCTCCGGCAAGTCCGCGGCCGCACGGTACCTGGCACTGGCACTGGCCGGAGCCTGCGACGAACCCCGACTCGCGGCGCTGAACCAGCACCTGCCCGTGCTGATCGAACTGCGGTCCTACGCCGTGCACCGCGGAGACGGGCGCTGCGACGGCTTGCTCGACTACATCGGCCATCGCCACCAACAGGGACTGACCGGAATCAACCAGGAGGTGCTGGGGTCATATCTACGCCAGGGCGGCCAGGCCCTCTTTCTCTTCGACGGCCTCGACGAGGTGTTCGACCCGGTCCAACGCGAAGAGGTGGCCGCGCAGATCGCCACCTTCGCCAACGAGTACCCCGGAGTGCTGTCCGTGGTCACCTCACGGACGGCCGGCTACCAGCGGCAGACCTTCGCCAACGCCGGCTTCGACCACTTCACCCTCGAAGACCTCGACGACGAACAGATCACCCAGTTCATCGACAACTGGTACCGCTACGTGATGCCCACTCCGGCTGTCGAGGCACAACGGCAACGACGACAGCTCCTCGACATGCTGGGCGACTCCCGAGCGATGCACGAGATCGCCGGAAACCCACTGCTGCTGATGCTCATGACCATCGTCGGTCGCAGCCACCCCCTGCCCCGCAACCGACGCCGACTGTACGCGCACGTCACCGACGTCCTCATCTCCGAGTGGGACGTGACCAAACAACTGCGGGAGAGCCACGGCGACGTGCCCTCGCTGGACCTGGATGCGAAGCGCCGACTACTGCGCCACCTGGCGTTCCGCATGCAATTCCGGGAATCGGGGCCGGCCGGCAACTACATCGACTCCGACGAGCTGGCACGCATCTTCCGCGACCATCTCGTTGCGTTCTACGGTTTCGAGAACGAGCGGGCGCTCGGTATGGCCTACTCGATGATCGACAAACTGCGCCACCGAAGCTTCATCCTGGAACGATACGGACTGCGGCTGTTCGGGTTCGTGCACCGCGCGTTCCTGGAATTCTTCTGCGCCGAGGAGATCGTGGACAGGATCGACAACGACCCCGATGCCTGGGACCTCGACCGGCTCCGTGCGCTCTTTCGCGAACGCTGGGCCGACCCGTCCTGGCGAGAGGTGCTCCGCCTCGTCGCCGGTGCCCTACCCGCCCGGATCGCCAACGACCTGATCACCCGACTCGCCACCGAGACCACCCAACCCTGGCCGCCGCTGAACCTGACCGCCCCGCCCTGGAACCTCGTGCTGGCCGCGCAGTGCGTGGCCGAAACTCCACAGCCCGCCGAACTGACCGCTGCGGGCGACGCCGTGCTGCGTCAGATGGTGCTGCTGGTCGAACACGGCATCTCCGCCGACGACCCCAACCTGGTGGAACTCACCGAACAGGAACTGCTCTCCTCGATCCGGGCCCTCGGGCCGAGCTGGCCCGGCCGGCACACCTTTCTGAACTGGTACCGCCGCCGCGGAGTACGCACCAGCTGGCGCTCCGGCTCCACCTTCGCCACCCGGATCGCCGCAGCGCTGTCCCGCACGGAGGAACACCTGGAGGAACTGCTGGTCCGGGAACTCCAGCAGGGCCGCGAGCGGCTAGCCCACCTCACCCTGGTCGCCGGGCTAGCCGAAGCCGCCGGCCGGCTGGACGTCACCGCCGGGGACCGTCGTCGCTACCGGGACATCCTGATCACCCAGGCCCGAGCGAAGGTCTCCACCGCCGTCCGGCAGGCCGCCGTACGGGCCCTGATCACTCACTTCGGCGCCGATCCCGACCTCACCGGCGAGCTGTGCGACCTCGCCGACTCGCCCGATCCCGCGGTCCGCGCACTGGCCGTACAGTCCCTCGACGGTCGCCCGGAACTCAGCGACGACCTCCGCCACGTCCTGTTCCACGCCACCGAGGACAGCGCCACCACGGTACGACGAGCCGCCGTGGCCGTGCTCACCGCGCGCTGCACCGACCTGCCGGACGCACCCGGCACCCTCCAGCGACTACTTGCCACCGACCCCGATCCCGCAGTCGTACAGGAAGCGCTGACAGCCCTGCTGGGCCTGCCCGAGCACGCCGACACCGCGCGAAGCCGCGCGCTTCAGCGCATCACCGGCAAGTCCCCGGACGAGGTACGGCGCTGCCTGGTGATCAGACTGCTGTCCGGGCGGGCTGGCCCGGAGGAAACCGATCTGCTGCTCAAGCTGGCCAACTCGGACGAGTCCGCTCGGCTCCGCGCCACCGCAGTACAGCGGCTGACGCTCGTGCCGGACCCGGACGGACGCTGTCGAACCCGGCTGATCGACCGGATCGAACAGGACAAGGACGCCTCCGTGCGGGCTGCCGCCGTGACCGCGCTGATCGACCGGGACTGCACCGACGACACCTGCTGGACGGTGGTGGCGCACGCGGCTCGCACCGACGAGGACGCCACGGTCCGCCTGGCCGCGGTACGCGCCCTGGCCGAGGCCCACTCGGACCCCCGCACCGGAGAACTACTGCTGGACAGCGCCCGACGCGACCCTACCGCGAGCGTCCGGCTCACCGCCGTTGATCTGCTCACCGGCCGACAACTGTTCGGGCACACCACCCGCGACCTGCTCATCAACCGAGCCTTCGAAGAACGGGACGCCCTCGTGCGGCTGCGGGTCACCCGCAGCCTGGCCCGTCTCGCCGAACCGCCCGACCCCGCCGTGCGGGAGTGCCTGGCCGAACAGGTCAGCCGAGATCCCGACCCGAACGTACTGCGCGCGGCCGCCGACGCCCTCGCCGAGCATGGCGAGGTCGAGGGCCTGGTGGAGACACTGTGCCGGCGGGCCCGCCGTGACAGCTACGTCGGCATCCGGTTGGCCGCCGTGCGGACGCTCTGCCGGTACGGCAGCCCCGACGTGGTGACCGACGTGCTGCTGGAATGCGTCGAGTCGGACACCGACTCGACCGTGTTCGACGCCGCGGTCTGCTGCCTGACCGAGCAGGGAAGCGCCTCCATGGCGGTGACACTGCGACTGATGCGCCGCCTCTCCGACCAGGACCCGGCGATTCGTGCCCGCATCGCCGCCGCGCTCGGCGAGCACTTCGGCGCCGACCCCGAAGTTCAGGTGCTGCTCGTCGGACTGGTCCGCGATGACCCGGCCCTCGAGGTCCGGCGCCGGGCGGTGGAACAAATCGGCGCAACCCTGGCGGACCGCGCCGGAGTACCCGAACTGCTGCTCCGGCTGGCCACCGACGACGACTGGGAGGTCCGACGTACCGCGTTGCTCGCGCTGACCCGACACCACTACCGCGACACCCGGACCCGGGAGTTGCTCATCCGGCTCGGTCGCCAGCACGACGACGACACCGTACGGCGACTGGCCGGTCAACTACTGGCCACGTTGCCCGGCATCACACCCGATGACTTCCCGTGATCGCGCCCGGCCCAAGATCTGTACTCTGGTCTGACCGGACGATACCTGGGCCTGATCCGTTTATCGGAATGATGACTAGCACCGTAAGTCGACGTATCCGGGGTCCTTTGATCATGGCGGCAGCAAACGCCGGTTCAGCGGCTCACTCGCCGCTCCGCGATCCGAAACCGATGATCGAAACTGCCTTTCTCGCCGGTGTGGTAGTCGGATTGTGGACCGCCGGTCAGCTCCCTTTCCGGGCTTAGCATTTCCGCATCGTCAATCGCCGGCCGGACAGCCCGGTCTGGGCTCGTAAGAGGAGGCACGATGGGTAAAAGATCGTTGCGGCAGCGGCTGGCCGGGACAGTCATGGTCGCCACCCTGGTGGCCGGTGGCCTGGGTACGACAGCCGGGGCAGCCCAGGCCGCCCCGGTCTCCGCCGTCAACTCGGCGGTGAGCGCGGCACCGGTCACGCTGGCAGCGGGTGGCTGGGGGCTCCAAGGCATCTTCCCCGACCCGGTCACCTGCCACATCGCCGGAATCGCCTCCGGGCGGGAGTACGTCTGCGTCTGGTACGTCCTCGCCTGGGCTTTGAACGTCTGGCAGGACTAGCCGGCGGTCATGCTCCATCCGTAGTTTGCTGGTCGTGAGGGGCGAGTTGCCGCACGGGCGGCTCACCCCTCGGTCTGTCGAGCGCAGGAGATCGGTGGCGCGAGCCGCTTGTCTCCGGCGTACCGCTGCGCAGGCGGTCCAACTCGGCCAGGTACATCTCCTGCATGCGGCCGTAGTGTCGGACCAGCAGCATGATCTCCTCGACGCTGTAACCCGCGATCAGGCGTCCCGTCTGTTCGGCGAACCGCTCGTACGGTCGCTCCAGGTCGGCTACCCGCTCCGGCCGCAGGGTGACGATCACCCGCCGCCGGTCCGCCGGGTCGCGTTCGGTGGTCACGTAGCCGGCCTGCTGGAGCCGGCGGAGCATGCTGGTCACCGCCCCGGTGGTGAGGTTGGTCCGCTCGGCGATCTGTCCCGCGGTGGCGGAACCGACCTCGGCCAGGTGGTCCAGGCACTCCAGGTCGCTGACGGTGAGACCCAACTGCTCCGCGATGGCGTTGCGGAACACCATGGACAGCCGGGACATCTCCCGTCCCGCACGCATCAGGTCGGCGATCGCGGACTTACGGGCCAACTCGTCGGACATGCCGGCAATCATGCCTCCGGTACGGTGACCCGGTGCAGCCGAGGTAACACACGGGTCAGCACCCAGTGTGGTGCGGCCGCGCCCCCGGTGAGACGGCGCATCAGCCCGGCGGCGGTGTCGACGGCGCGGAAGGCGTACGGCACCATTTCCTCCTGGTAGCGGGCGATCGCCTTCTCCACCGGCATGCCGCCCGCGCGGGCCTCGACCAGCCTGCGGCCCAGCAGGGCGGCGTCCCGGAGCGCGGTGTTGCCGCCGTGGGCACCGAACGGCGGCATGACGTGTACGGCGTCGCCCATCATGGTGGCCCGGGGCACCGCCCACCGGGTCGGCCGTCGGCCGGTGGCGAAGGAGTTGAGCACCATGGTGTCCAGTTCGGCCGCTTCGATCAGTCGGCGGATCAGCGGATGGAAGTCCGTACCCATCCGGGTGGCCAGGTTCCACAGTGTCAGCAGGTCCCGGCGGGTGCCCTCGGGCACCTCCTCCTGCCGCAGCAGCAGTCCCCACATGACGTAGTCCTCACCGGTGGGTGCGTAGCTGCCCGGGGCCAGGCGCGCGAAGGCCTTTCGTGGGCTCTCGCCGAAGCGCATCGAGGTGAAGAAGAAGGCGCGGCCCGGTCGGTCGGCGATGGCCAGAACCCCGCTGGTACGCAGCGCCTCCGGGATGATGCTGGCACCGTTCAGTCGCAGCGGTGTCCGGCCGTAGATGCCCGCCATCGCAGTGGGCACCGGGTCGGCGTCCGGAATGAGTTGCGTGCGTAGCGGGGAGCCGACGCCATCGGCGCCCACGACGACGGTGGCCGGGGCGGCTGCGCCGTCGGAGAACAGTAGCCGCAGCCTCGCCGGGTCGGTGTTGTCCACTGCGGCGGCGGCCTTGCCGTAGTGGATGCGGCCGTCCAGCCCGGACTGCAGGATCGACCGCAGGGTCTGCCGGTCGACCTGGCGGGTGGCGTGGGTCTTGTCCTTGAAGGTGATGGTGAAGGCGTCCCGCAGCCGCCGGTCGGTGAAGCGCAGCTGCCCGCCGGGCTCGTCGCCGGTGGCCAACGCCAGGCGGTACAGCGGGCGGGGCAGGCTGGTGCGCAGCGCCTCCAGCCCGTACCGGTCGAGGATGATCCGGTAGCCCTGCTGCCGGACGAAGGGGCCCGGGTCGCGTTCGTAGACGTGCACGTCGATGCCGTTGCGCACCAGGTGCTGGGCCAGGCAGAGGCCGGAGAGGCCGGCACCGGAGATCGCCACGGAGAAGCCGGTTGATGTTTTCATGCCATTATCTTAATGACTAAGGTGATTTGGCCAAGGCTGTCGGCGTGCCGTGGTCCGTCGCCTGCTTCATCGCGGCCGTGCGCCGCACCTTCTGCCCCGGCACGGACCTCCACGTCATCATCGGAGCATCCCGGTACCGCACCGATCTCACTTCTCCGCCGACGTCAGGGCCACGGTCGCCGCGGAAACCGGCTCACCACGATCGCCGGAAACGCCATTGCCGAGACAACCGTCAGTCGAGCAGTCCCGGAACCCGCTCCCGAAGCGTGGCCCTCACCCGCGACAGTCCGGCGTCCAGGTCGTCGCCCTCCCACCGCACGAGTTCCTCGCCCAGCGGCTTGCCCGACACCAGCACCGTCCAGCGCTGTCGGTCGCCGTCCATCTTGACGATGGCGACCAGATCGCGATCCCCGGACTGGAACACCAACGGCGATTCACCCCATCGGTGCATCGCCACGACGCAGCCGCTTCGACCATCCATGATGGCCACCACGCGCGCTTCCGTAGTTGCGCCGGATGGGGCACTCCCTGTCGAAGCGGTGGCCGGACGTACCTCACGCGCGATGGATGCCTGCCATGACTCGCACCGTACCTCAGGGGCAAGCTGTGGCGGATTCACCGGCTCGCCGCTGAGGGACCCGAGCCCGATGACTGCCAGCGCTGCCACGAGCCGCGGCTTTGTCGTCCTGCGAGGCGACGGAGGGCGGGCCGGCGCACTCAGATCGATGACGGGCATAGGGCAAGCTATCCGACGGGCAGGTCACCCGTTCGTACCGGCGCGGGCGTTGAGCGCGATCTGCCAAGCGGTCTGTGAGAGTAATCGATGCGCCGGTGTACGAGGGTTGGCGAGGATCGCGGCGACCTTCCGGAGGTTCAGGAGCCCGTGCGGGTGGACCGGGCGAGGATGCCGTTGAGGTAGAGCCCTTCCTGGCAGGTCCTCGACGTGGGAGCACCGACCGGGGTGCCCGGTTGCCGGCAGACGACGGTGAGGGTCACCCGGGACCCGGCCGGCACCCTGATCGGGGTGACCGAGTGGTAGTCCTGGTTACGGAAGTTCTCCAGCGCGTAGGTGACCACCCGGACGTCGTCGGCGGTCACGGTCAGGGTCCCGGTGTCTCCCTGCGGGTTGTCCACCAGGAAATCCGTGATCAGCAGTACCCGGTTGCGGGGCACGGTGTAGCTGCTCGACGCCGACCCCCCGGGGTTGGTCCGCAGCACCAGCGCGGTGGCGAACTGTCCGTCCCCGCTGGCGCGGTCATTACCCTCGGGGGTCGCCGGCGGCGGCGCCGGAGGTGCGGGGGGAGCCGCTGCGCGTTCCTGTTCGATGGCGTCTCGCGCCGCCACGCCGGCAGCCTCGCTCGCCGCCACCTCCGCCTCGGTCGCGACCTGCGCCATGCCCTCGTCGACGGCCTCCCGAGCTGCGGAGGTCACCGCCGGACGCAGCAGCCCGAACCAGAGGGCGAGCAGGAGCAGCAGCAAAGCCAGCAGCAGGGCGAGCAGTTTGAGCAGCCAGGCGGAGAGAACGGGCTGCTGCACCAGGGTGCCGTCCAGGGTGACGGCCCGGCCCGTCGTGTCGCTCAGCACGGCCCGGAACGGCAGGTGTCTCGGGGTGCCTCGCCAGAGCAGTCGCCGGGCCCGTACGCCGAGGACGGTCGTGTACTGTTCGCCCGCCGCCAGGGTCGTCGGTCTCGGTCGGGGCGCGAAGTTCAGCTGTTCAGCACTGTCGACGGCGGTGACGGTCAGCGTCTCCTCGAGATTGCCGCCGTTGACGCCGGCGAGGCGGTAGCGGGCGCCGAGTCGCGCCCGGCGTACCTGCGGCCGTAGCTCTCCGGTCACCTCGGAGAAGGGCGCGATGGTCAGCACGGCTTCCTCGACCGTGGCCGTTTGCGGTGCCTCGGACGGCACCACCCGGACGCCGTACGGCAGCTCTCCGGCGCGGACCTCGGAGGACCGGGGCGGTCGGACGGTGAGGGTGACGGTCTGGCTCGCGCCGGGATAGAGGGAGACTCTCGGTGGGTCGAACGTCGCCCAGGTGCTCGGCATGCCGACCACGTCGAGGTCGTACCCCTCGACGACGTCACCCGAGTTCCGGACCGTCACCGGGATGTCGACGCTCTCGCCCGGCACGACCACCACCGGAGTGTCCACCAGGCCCAACGAGATGCTCATGGCCCCGACCGTAGGCGTGGCGGGAGCGGCCGGAACCGGCCGCCGGGGTACCGATGCGGGCAGAACCGCTGCCCGTTAGGTCCGCGTTAGGTGCCCGCGAAGTCTCGTCCGGCACCCTCTGCCGTATCGCCGTGCGACACCGGCGCGGCGGCACCGTCCGGAAGGGAAGCCCTGGACAGGGGCATCGAGCTGTGCTGGGAGTTGTTGTGCACCGTGTCACGGTAAGCGTTCACGCGGAGGACCCGATCTCGCGGCTGGGAGTGGAGAGTCAGCTCCGTTCCCGGCCGGACCTGTGGGTGGTCGAGCCGGGCCAGGAGACACCCGAGAGTGTCGCGCTGGTCGTCATCGACGCCCTCGACGAGTCGGCTGCCCGGCTGCTACGCCGACTGCACCGGGCCGGCCGGGCCAAACTGGTGCTGGTGCCGGCCCGGATCGACGATGCCGGGTTGTCTCTCGCGGTGGAGCACGGCGTGGTGGGAGTGGTCCGGCGATCCGAGGCGAGCGCTGAGCGGCTCAGCCACATCGTCCTGGCCGTCGCCCGTGGCGAGGGTGCCCTCCCCGCCGACCTGCTCGGTCGGCTCATGGCCCAGGTGGGCCGACTTCAGCGGCAGGTACTCGAACCGCGCGGCCTGACCCTGCTCGGGTTGAGCAGCCGCGAGGTGGACGTGTTGCGGCTGGTCGCGGACGGGTTCGACACCGGGGAGATCGCCAGCAAGCTCTCCTATTCCGAGCGGACCGTGAAGAACATCCTGCACGGGGTCACCAGCCGGTTGCAGCTTCGCAACCGGGCGCACGCCGTGGCGTACGCCCTGCGCAACGGGTTGATCTGAGCACCGGGGCGACGGGTTGCCTGAACGGGCCAGCACCGTTGCCCCCGACGGTGCCTCCCGGTCCGCACCGGCCGACCGGGAACCGCCGGACGATGGTGGCCGGCCGCCGGTCACCTTCATCCATCGCACGCCCGTCGAGGTCCACTTGCGACGTTCAATCGGAATCTCCGCCGTACTGGCCGTGTTGCTCGTCGGTGCGCTGCCGCCCACCGCCGGGTTCGTCAGCCAGGGCCGGGCCGCGCCCGCGCCGGCTCCGACGGCGGCGCCCGGCCCGCCGCCGAACCCTGAGGTGAGCCAGCGGATCGCGTACGCCGGCACCGGGCACCGCAGCCTGGGGATCGTCCGGGGCGAGGGACCGGCAGCGACCGCGGCCCCGCTCAACGAGTCCGGACCCGACCATTTCGACGACGAGATCTCGGCCCGCGGGTCGGCGACGACCTGGGTGAGTCGACGCGACGAGCGCACCACCGAGGTGTACCTGCGCCGAGGCGAGGGCCCGGTCCGCCGGGTCACCCGGAACTCCACCGACGAGCACCGGCCGGTGCTCTCCCCGGACGGCACCCGGATCGCCTACAGCTCGCCGGCCGGCCGGGACGGCGGCGGGCAGGACATCTACGTGGTCGACGTCGAAGGCGGCAACACCCGGCGGGTGACCGACGGAACCGGCGACAACATCTGGCCGACCTGGTCGCCGGATGGCCGTGCGCTGGCCTTCGCGGGGCTACGCGGTACGGACACCCTCCCGCAGATCTACCGGGTCGCCGTCGACGGCGGCCCGGTCACCCGGATCACCGCCGAATCCACCGGGGCCACCGAGCCGTCCTGGGACCCGAACCCGACGCACGACCGCATCGCCTACACCGTCGGTCCGGCCGGCCCGCACCCCGAGGTGTGGCTGATCGCGCCGGACGGCACCGACCGGACGCGGATGCTGCTGCCCGCCTGGCAGGCCCGGCAGCCCGCGTGGACGGCCGACGGGTCGACCGTGGCGTTCGTGAGCCGTACCCTGCCGGACGGTGGAACGACCGGGACCGTCGATCGGATCTACTCGGTGCTGGTCCGCGACGATCCGTGCCTGTGCGTGGTGGTGCCACGGCTCGCCGAGGACCGCGACGTCAGCCACCCCACCTGGTACGCCGCCCCGGGCGCCGACACCGAATCGCTGCTGGTCGCCCGGACCAGCGCCCTGGAACGGACCACCGCCACCCTGCAGGACATCCGTCCGGACGGGGTGGATCCCCGCGACCTGCGCGTGCCGGTGCTGCGCGAGGATCCCGGGGCGATCATCGATTCCCGACTGCTCTGGTATCCGGTCGACGGCGATCCGTGGCTGGAGCGGCAGGCGTACTCGCCGGACGGGCAGCGGATCGCGGTCAGCCGGTTCGAGACGGTCGACGGCGTCCGGACCCAACGGATCTGGATCGTGGACGCCGACGGCGGCCGGCCCCGGTTGCTGCCGATCGTCGGGCGGGGGCGCGGTGACCGGGAGACGGACCCGGCCTGGTCGCCGGACGGCACCCGGCTAGCCCTGGTCCGCAACTCGCCCGGGAACGGCCCCGAGGCGCCGCGCACCCCGTCCCGGATCGAGGTGGTCGACGCCGACACCGGGCGGCGCCTGCTGGAGCTGCCGGTCCGGGACGACCTGGCCGTACTCGAGGACGCCCAGCCGGCCTGGTCGCCGGACGGCAGTCGGCTCGCCTTCACCCGCGGCACCTACCGGGGTGACAGGCTGACGCACATCTGGACCGCCAACGCCGCGGACGGACTTGACCAGACGGACGTGACCGCGGAGATCTGCGGCAGCGACTGCCCGGTCGCCGACGACAGCGCCGCCTTCTCGCCGGACGGTACCCGGCTGGTCTTCAACCGGGAAGCCGACGGCCTGATCCTGGTCGACCTGGCCGACAACCGGTGCCGGCTGCTGCTGCCCGCCGGCGGATCCTGCGCCCTTGCGGTGCCGGACCGCGAGGAGGGTCCGCACCAGCCGCGGGACGTCGCCTGGTCGCCGGACGGGGAGCGGCTCGCCTTCTCGGCACGTCGGGCCGAGGACAACAACTCGCCCGAGGCGCTGTGGAGCTATGACCTCGGTGACGGCAGCGTCCGGCCGCTGACCGGGCACCTGCCCGGACGGCAGAAGGAGCCGACCTGGCAACGCCGCTTCGACGTCGCCACCGCCGTGTCCGCACCCGCACCCGGCACCACCGTCGGGGGCCGGACCACCCTGCGGCTCGCTGTCACCGACCAGGGACCGGCCGCCGCCGACGACATCCGGGGCAGTCTCGAGGTTCCACCGGGGCTCTCCGTGACCGGCCTCGACACCCCGGTCGGCGAGTGTGCACTCGCCACCCTGAGCTGCGATTTGGGCCGTCTCGGCGTGGGCCGTACCGTCGAGATCGGGGTCGAGTTGGTGGGCACCGCCCCGGGCGACTTCGAGCTGACCTGGTCGGTCGAGGCCGACCCGATCGACACCGACCCGTCGGACAACCGTGCGACGACCACGGTACGCGTCGTTCCCGCACCGCCGGGCAGCCCGGCCGATCCGGCGTTGACCGTCTCGGTAGACCCGCAGCCGGGGTACGTCGGCGGCACCGTCACCGTCCGGTACACGGTGCGCAACGCCGGTGGGACGACCGCGACCGGTCTGCGGGTCCAACCGGCCCTGCCCGGCGGGGTACCGGTCGGCGGGGCACTGGCCAACTGCCCGGCCGAGGGCTGCCCGGTGCCGGACCTGGCCCCGGGCACCGCCGCCACCGTCACCGGGACCCTCTCCCCGGAGGCTGCGCTGCAGACGACCGTCCGGGGCACCGTGCGCACCACCGGCGGCAACGCCGACCCGGACAACGACACCGCCAGTAGGCCGTTGCGGGTGCTCGCCCCGCGGATCGTGGCGGTGCCGTCGATCGGACCGCCCGGGTTCGTCGCCTCGATCCGGGGCGAGGACTTCCCACCCGGGCGGCCGCTGCGGCTCTCCTGGGACCTGGGGATCACCGCCGCCGCCCCGCCGGTGCGCCCGGCCGCCGACGGCAGCTTCACCGCCCAGTTGCTGGTGCTGCCGAAGGACCGGCTGGGTGGCCGACAGGCGGTGGCCACCGGCACCGGGTTCAGCCCCGTGCGTACCCCGTTCCTGGTGGTGCTGCCGGCCCAGCAGCCACCCGGACTGCTGCACCGGCGCTGGTGACGACGATGGGAGTGGACGCGTGATACACGAGGTCGACGAGGGACTGCGCGGGCTGGTCCTGGAGGAGATGATGGCGGGTACCGGTGCGGAGGTGTCGTTCGACCCGCCGACCCGGGAGTGGGCGGCCCGACGCAACGCGCCGACGGTGAATCTGTTCCTCTACGACATCCGGGAGGACCGGTCACGGCACTTCCAGGGTCGGGTCGCCGAGCGGGACGCCACCGGCCGGACGGTGGCCTGGCACGACTCGCCGCACTTCTACGCGCTGTCCTACCTGCTGACCGCGTGGACCAACCGGCCCACCGACGAGCACCGGCTGCTCGCCACCCTGCTGGCCGGTCTGGTCCGGTACGACGAACTGCCGGCCGCCCGGCTGACCGGTTCACTGGCGACGCTGAGCCTGTCGGTGCCGATGTCGGTCGCCGCACCCCCCGGTGAGGGGCGGGCGCTGGCCGACGTGTGGAGCGCGCTCGGTGGAGAACTGAAACCCTCGCTGGACCTGGTGATCATCGCGCCGGTGTCCACCCGCCGGATCCCGGCCGCGCCACCGGTACAGGAGCGCACGGTGCTGGTCGGCGACACCTCCGGGCGGCCGGCGGGCCTGCGTACCCGCACCGGCCCGGCCCGACAACGGACAGACGGCGGTGCGGAGCGGGCCGCGACCGGTCCCGACGATCGGCGACCGAGCCAACGGGACGACCGGCGGTGAGCGGCGCGGACGACACGGCGTACCTGTGGGAGCGGCTCGGACTGGTCGCGGCGCGGGTGGCCCGACTGGTCGCCGATCGCCGCCGGGACGACCCCCAACCGGACGACCCCTTCCGGGGCCTGTACCTGGCGCCTGACGACATCGACCGGCTGATGGCCCGGTCCTGCGCACCCGAGCCGGTGGATCCGGCGGGGGAGTGGGCGGACGGGGCCGAATCCCGCCTCCGGCGGCTGGCAGCCGCCTTCGGTCTCACCGGACTGGACGTCGAGGTGCTGCTCGTGGCGCTGCTACCCGACGTCGACGCCCGGTATGAGCGGCTCTACGGCTATCTGAACGACGACGTCAGCCGACGCCGGGCGACCGTGGGGCTGGCCCTGGAACTGTGCGGAAGGTCGCCGGGGGAGGCCGCCGACCGGGCCCGGTTCGCCGGCTGGGCGCCGCTGATCGCCGGCGGGCTGCTGCTGGTCGAGCAACCGGACCAGCCGTACCTGTCCCGTGCGCTGCGGGTGCCCGACCGGGTGGCCGCGCACCTGCTCGGCGACGACATGCCGGACGCCCGGCTGGCCGAGGTGGCCTGGCCGACGGCCGACCAGGCCACCGCCGCGTACACCGAGGCCTCGAACGGGTCGGAGTGGACCGGAACCGTCGCGCGGCTCGGCGCGGCGCTGCGCTGCGGGGTGGACCTGGGCTACCTGCAGGAGCGTCCCGGCTGCGCCGCCGACGACATGGCCGTCGCGGCGCTGGTCCGGGCCGGTCGATCGGTGATCCGGCTCGATCTGGACGCGTTGGCCGCCGATCCCGCCCCCGCCGAGGCGCTGGCCGCGACGGTGCGGGAGGCCCGACTGCGTGGCGCCGGCCTGGTGGTCGGCCCGGTGCAGGCCCTCGACCCGGTCGGGCGGCCGGAGCACGCCCGGCTGCTACGCCGGGTCACCGACCAGCCGGTGCCGGTGCTGCTCACCGGGTCGACCGAGTGGGATCCACACTGGACTCGCCGAGCACCGCTGCTGGTCACCGCCCCGCCGCTGGACGAGCGGGGGCGGGCCCGGCTGTGGCGGACCGCCGGTGGGGCACACGACGCGGACCGGCCCGCCGGTTGGCTCGACGGCGTGGACCCGGCGCGCGAGTTGGCGCCGTACCTGCTGGGCCCGGACCAGGTGCGGCGGGCCGCGCAGGCCGCCGACCAGTTGGCCCTCTTCGCCGGCGCCGACCGGGTCGACGCCGACCACCTGCGCGCCGGGGTACGCGGGCAGAACGCCGGCGGCCTGGCCCGGCTGGCCCGGCGGATCGAACCCGGCGTCGACTGGACCGACCTGGTGCTTCCCGGTCCGGTCGAGGACCAGTTGCGCGAGCTGGCGCTGCGGGTGCGGTACCGAGACCGGGTGCTGGGCCGGTGGCGGATGCGCCCCGGCGGCGGGCGAGGGCGGGGGGTGCTGGCGTTGTTCGCCGGTGACTCCGGCACCGGCAAGACCATGTCGGCGGAGGTGGTCGCCGCCGACCTCGGCCTGGACCTGTACGTCGTGGACCTGTCCACCGTGGTGGACAAGTACGTCGGCCAGACGGAGAAGAACCTGGAACGGATCTTCACCGAGGCGGCCGAGGTCAACGGCCTGCTGCTCTTCGACGAGGCGGACGCCATCTTCGGCAAACGGTCGGAGGTCAAGGACGCTCGCGACCGGTACGCCAACCTGGAGAGCGCCTACCTGCTGCAACGGATGGAGTCCTTCGACGGCGTCGCGGTGCTCACCACGAACCTGCGCGCCAACCTGGACGAGGCGTTCACCCGACGACTCGACCTGATCGTCGACTTCGCCATGCCGGACGTGGCGCAGCGGCGGGCGCTCTGGGACCGCTGTCTCGGCACCGAACTGCCCCGCGACCCCGACCTGGATCTGGACTTCTGCGCCCGCCGCTTCGAGTTGGCCGGCGGCAGCATCCGGGCCTGCGTGGTGACCGCCGCGTACCTGGCGGCGCAGGCCGGCCGACCGGTGCGGATGGCGGACCTGGTCGGCGCGGTGCAGCGGGAGTACCGCAAGCTCGGCCGACTGCTGCTGGAGAGCGAGTTCGGCGCGCATCAACCACGCGGGGAACCCGCGCGGATCCACTGACGAGAGGGCAGCGATGCGAGCACACGATCCGGCTGGCCGTGACGTCTCGGCCCGCCCCGTCACCCCGGCCCGGTCGGAGACCACCGGCGCCGAGCAGGCCCGGCCGGAGACGGGTGCGGTGCCCGTCGGGCCTGCCGGCGTCGGGCCGGGCGGTGCGGCGGCCAGGATCCTGGACCTGCAACACCGGGCGGGTAACGCCGCGGCCACCCGGGCGGTCCAACGGCTGCGCTGCGCCGACCAGGACCAAGGCCACGAGTCGGAGCCGGTGCAGCGGTCGGCGGTGAACCAGGTGCTGCGCTCGTCGGGCAGCCCGCTGGCCGAGCCGGTACGGCGGGACATGGAGGCCCGGCTGGGGGCGGACTTCTCCGACGTACGGGTGCACACCGGGCCGCTCGCCGAACGCTCGGCGGCGGAGGTGGACGCCCGCGCCTTCACGTCGGGATCGCACGTGGTGCTCGGCCCGGGTGGCAAGGACCGGCACACCCTCGCCCACGAACTCACGCACGTCATCCAGCAACGCTCCGGTCCGGTAGCCGGCACCGACGACGGTCACGGCCGACGGGTCTCCGACCCGGGCGACGCCTTCGAGCGGGCGGCGGAGGCCAACGCCCATCGTGCCCTGAGCACACCGCCGCCCGTACATGAGGTCCATCCGGTGTCGCAGGCGGCCGGGTCCGCACCCACGGAGTCGGCGACGGGCACACCGTCCGTCCAGCGGGTCACCGCCGACGAACTGCACCGGGAACCGGCCGGCCCGTCGGTCCAGGTCCGGGGGCCACGCCGGTCGCACTCGAGACGGCGCCCCGCCACCCAGGTGGAAGACCCGACCACCTGGACCGAGCTGGAGGCCGCCTACCATGCGGCTACCGGGCGGACCCCGCACAAGCAGCGCATCACCCTCGACACGGACCTGACCTCGCAGAGTGAGATGAGTCCACTGGGAACGGGATATGACCTCGGCACCGCGTTGACCAACGTGGCCCTACAGGCGGGTGTCTCGATGACCGGCGGTGCCACCGGTGCCCGCAGCAACGCCGAGATGATGGAGCAACTGGGTCGCCGGGACCCGGCGTCCCTGCCGTACTGGCAGGCCCAGGACGCGCGGGACCAGCAGCTCGCCACCGATGCGGTGGACCGGGCCACGCAGTACGCGAACGAGTCCGGCGACGAGAACGCGCAGGCCCGGCGGGACGTCACGGCCGCCATGCTGCGGGGGGTCCCGATGCCGGCGGCCGACGCGACGGACATGCTCCTGACCGTCAACGACGGTCTGGTCATCGGCGGAGCGCATCATGAGGAACCGTTCTTCGCCTGGGCGGTCGAACACATGGAGCGGCTGCACAACAACGGGGTGCAGACGATGTATCTGGAGTCGCTCCGGGAGGACGTGCACCAGCGCCTGGTCGACGCGTACCTCGCCGGCGGCGAGATGAGCCGGGAGCTGAGCAACTTCTGCGACAGCTACCGGGCGAGGTTCGCCGTCGACCTCGCCGGGTTCTTGGCCAAGGCGCGAAGCACGGGTATGCGGGTAAAGGGCACCGGCGGTCGGCCCGCGCGCCGCGTCGGCACGAACATCCACAGCCGCGCCGTTCTGCTGAACACCTATGGTGAACAGGTGGTCCGGCGGGACCGGGCGCAGACCGTCGCCTCGGGCGGCCAACCGGGCAAGTACCTGATGCAGGCCGGCGAGTCGCACGCCCGTACCCACGTAAATGCCCAATCGACCCCGGCGATCGCGGGCGACGTGGCCCTGCCCGACCGGTTTCCCGGCATCAACGAGTTGCTCGACGTCCCCGCCGTACGGCTCGAAGACGACTCCGACGACGGCAAGATCCTGCGCCCCGTCCCGCCGGAGCCGCGGTGAGTCGAGAGAGCACGGGTCGGGTGTCAGTCCGACCACGGTCGAGGCCGGCCTCACCGGGGGCCGGCCTCGATCCGGTCCGGGTCGTCGGACTCGGGCCCGGCGGCGGCCGGCAGCTCATCGGCCATGAGCTGCGCGTAGTCGTCGTTGGTGCCGACCAGCGCGTGGAAGATCTCCCGCAGTCTGCGTTCGTCCCTGTCCGCCCGGTTGATCTGCTCGGTCAGTTTGGCGTCCTCCGCCTTGAGCTTGCGCAACCAGTCGCCGCCGAGAGTGACCCGCATGGTGTCCAGCTTGCCTACCCCGATCTTGTCCTGCTTGAGCCCACCGACGCTGGACGCCGGGTTGGCGGTCGCCTCGGTGGACTTGGCGGTGTGGCGGTATCCGACCGGATTCCTCGGGGCGTTCGGATCAGGTTTGGACAGCCCGATCGCGTGCAGCAGGGTGTCTCGCACCGATTCGGGGGCGGTGGTCTCCAGGCCGATCTGGAGCCAGCCGATGTCGCTGGTGGTGGGCGGTTTGTAGACGAGCAGGATGTGACCGTGCAGGCCGTTGGGTAGCACCACGTCACCGTTGAAGTCACGGCTGCCGATCCCACCGGCCGCGATGTCCGCGCCACGCTCGTCGCGCTGGGGATACTTCACGAGTTTGCCGGCCGTCGCCTTCACACCGCCGACCTCGCGTAGCGTCTCCTCGCTGCCGCCGGTCATGTCGTGCGTGCTGAACGCCCGCTTCGGCAGGTTCCGCATCCCCAACCACTCCGGCAGTGACCTGCCACCGATCGGTTCCGCGGTCTCCTCCCGGGGGATCTCCACCCGGACGTTGACCCGCCCGCCGTGCGCGAGGGCCCGCGCCACGGCTCCGGTGTGGCGTCGCCACTGCCGGTCCGCCGATTTCTTCCCCTCGGCCCCGGCCACCTCCAGACCCTGTTGGATGATCACGAAGAGCCGCCGGAGCAGCGTGTTGGCCTGCTGGTTCTTCCGGTTGAACTCCTCGATCTGGTGCGCACTGAGTGCCTCGGTGCCCTCCTGGCCGGCCTGGAGGTCCTGGGCGGCGAGGGTGGCCGCGAACGTGTCGCGCACGTCGGTGGTCAGTTCCGCTTCCAGTTCCTCGCGCAGCGGGTCGCCCTCCGGCGCGGACCGCATCATGATGCCCCGGGCCAGCACGTACGCGGGGGTGTCGCGGATGCCTCCGGCATCCGCCCGCCTGCCCCAGGCCAGAGTGGCGACGTACAGTCGCTTCCCCGGCGGCAGTTGCAGCCAGTCGTAGTACTTGCTGGCGTCCAGGTACGCCTGTGCCTCCTCGAACGACCCGGTCTCGGCCTGCACCGCGCTGCCCGGACCGGCCCGCTCGATCTCCGCCTGCTCGGCGGCGCTGAGCAGCGGTCCCCGGGACAGGCGCGAGGTGTAGTCCGGTGCCGCCTGCTCGGTCGCGGTCGACTGGGCGCCGCCGGGTGACCGCTGCACCGGGAGGGCCGGGCCGGTGCTGCGGTCACCGGAGAGGGCCGCGGCGACGGCCGCGTTACCGGCGGTCTGCTGAAGCGCCATGATCGGGTGTTCGGGTCGGGCGCCGGGTGTGGCGCCGCCACGAGGGCCCGGGCCCACCGTGCCGCGCTCGCCCTGGTCCTGCTGACGCCACTGTCCTGACCGCATCGCGCTCCTTTCGAGGCCGCCGGATCGCCTGCTGTTCGCCAGTCTGCGCGGTCCGCCGGGCAGTTCGCGGGGGCCGCGAGGGCACCTTCCCGGGTAGGGCGCCCGGGACGCATCGGGAACCGTCGGCGGTGCGGGTGGGCACCGGCCGGACCCGCACAACTCTGGGCAGCAGGCCGTCAGGCCAGCCGCAGCGCCCGCTTGAGAAAGGTGACCGCCTGGTTGATGGCCGCCTCGGCCGCCTCGGTGCTGCGCAACGCGTCGAGCATCACGAAGTCGTGGATGATGCCCTGGTAGCGGGTCGCCGAGACCTGGACGCCGGCCGACCGCAGCCGGTGGGCGTACGCCTCGCCCTCGTCCCGCAGCACGTCGGCCTCGGCCGTGATGACCAGCGCCGGCGGCAGCCCGGCGAGATGTTCCGGAGTCGCCCGCAGCGGCGAGGCGGCCATCTCGGCCCGGGACGCCTCGTCCGGCGCGTACTGGTCCCAGAACCAGCGCATCGTGTCCCGGCGCAGGTGGAAGCCCTCGGCGAACATCCGGTACGACCCGGTGTCGAAGCGGGCGTCGGTGACCGGGTAGAACAGCACCTGCCCGGCCGGTCTCGGCGTACCGCGTCGCTTCGCCAGCAACGTCACCGCCGTCGCCAGGGTGCCGCCCACCGAGTCGCCGGCCACGGCGATCCGCTCACCGTCCAGGTCGGTCGCGCCCGGGTCGGCGAGCCAGCGCAGCACGGCGTGACACTCCTCGACCGCCACCGGGTAGCACGCCTCCGGCGCCAGGCTGTAGTACGGGAAGACGACCGCGGCCCCGGTTCCGGCGGCCAGTTCCCGGACCAGCCGGTCGTGGGTGCGGCGACTGCCGAGCACCCAGCCGGTGCCGTGCAGATAGAGGATCACCGGCAGCCGGCCGATGGCACCGGAGGGCCGGACCACCCGCACCACGATCCCACCGCCGGGTCCACAGGGCACCACCCGCTCGTCCAGGTCGGCCTCCGGCCTGGGCAGATTCCCGGACTGGAGGTCCTCCAGGATCTGCCGGCCCCGATCCGGCCCGAGCTCGTGCAGGTACGGCGGTCGCGCGGTCGCCTCGGCGAACTGGCGGGCGGCGGGTTCCAGCACGATCCCGGCGGGATCGTCTCGCCTGGGGATGGGCATCCGAGCACTCCGGAAATCCGGGCCGCGCACGCGGCGGAGACATTCCGAGGTGTACCCCGGGTACGCGGAGCCTCTCCGGCCCCCGTCCGGAGAGACATCCGCCATCTGACGGCACTCCGGACGGACTGCCCCTTCGGGTAGTGGCCGCTTCCCCGCCGCCCGCCCGTCGAGTCATGGTCGCCGGTGCCGAGCGTGACCAGACTTCTCCTCACGGATAGCCGTCGTGCCCGAGGGAGCGTGTCATGCCGTCGTACCTGTCACCCGGGGTGTACGTGGAGGAGGTGCCGAGCGGCTCGCGCCCGATCGAGGGTGTGGGCACCGCCGTCGCCGCCTTCGTGGGCTTCGCCGCCAGGGGACCGTTCCACACCCCGACCCTGGTGACCAACTGGAGCCAGTTCGTCCAGACCTTCGGCGGGGCGGTCGACGACGCCTATCTCGCGCACGCGGTGTACGGCTACTTCGCCAACGGTGGCGGCCTCTGCTACGTGGTGCGGGTCGGTGCCGCGGAGGCGACGACCGGGACGGGCCGTCCGGCCGTCGGGCCGCCGGTGGCGCTCGGCACCTTCACCGTCACCGCCCTGCCCGGCTCCGGTGACGCCGGTGAGCTCACCGTGGAGGTGGCCGACGTCGAGGGGGAGTCCGTGCCGGAGGACCGGTTCCGGCTGGTCGTCCGGCAGGGCGGCACGGAACGGGAGGCGTTCGACGTCTCCGCTAAGCGCAACACCAAGGCGTACGTGGTCAACCAGGTACGGGAACGGTCCAAGCTGATCGCGGTCGAGGAGGCGGCACCGGCGAGTTCGCTGGCCCGGCCCTCGAAGCAGTCGGTGAGCGTACCGCCGGTGCCGACCGAGGAGGCCGGCCTGCCCGCCCGGATCTCCGCCGACGACTACGTGGGTGACGCGGACGCCCGGACCGGCTTCGGCGGGCTGGAGGCGGTCGACGAGATCACCATGGTCGCGGTGCCCGACCTGATGTGCGCGTACCAGCAGGGCCGGATCAGCCTCGACGACGTCAAGGCGGTGCAACTGGGGGTCATCTCGCACTGCGAGCAGATGGGCGACCGGATGGCGGTCCTCGACCCGCCGCCGGAGCTGACCGCCCGGCAGGTGCTGACCTGGCGACAGGACGAGGCGGGGTACGACTCCCGGTTCGCCGCCCTCTACTACCCCTGGATCAAGGTGTTCGACCCGGCCAGCGGGCAGCACCGGTTCCTGCCGCCGAGCGGACACGTCGCCGGCCTGTGGTCGCGGACCGACGCGGAACGCGGGGTCCACAAGGCCCCGGCGAACGACGTGCTGCGCGGCGTGATCGAGGTGCAGAACACGGTGACGAAGGGCGAGCAGGATCTGCTCAACCCGGTCGGGGTGAACTGCATCCGCACCTTCGCCGGTCGCGGCATCCGGGTGTGGGGTGCCCGGACCCTCTCCTCGGACCCCGCCTGGCGCTACATCAACGTGCGCCGGCTGTTCAACTACATCGAGGAGTCGATCCTGCTCGGCACCCAGTGGGCGGTCTTCGAGCCGAACGACGAGCGGCTCTGGGGGACGATCCGGCGCAACATCGCCGCCTTCCTCACCGAGGAGTGGCGTGCCGGGGCGCTGTTCGGCAGCACGGCCAGCGAGGCGTTCTACGTCAAGTGCGACCGGGAGACCAACCCGCCGGAGTCGGTGAATCTCGGCCGGGTGGTCTGCGAGGTCGGCGTCTCCCCGGTGCGGCCCGCCGAGTTCGTCGTCTTCCGGATGTCGCAGTACTCCGACAGCACCAGCCTCGTCTCCGAATGACCCGACGCGTACGCACCACAGACCTCGATGTGACGGCTAGGAAAGGACGGTAGCCAGCGATGGCGGAGACGGGCGACACCTTCGTTACCCACCGGTTCCAGGTGGAACTGGGCAAGGCACGGGTCGAATCGGTCCAGGAGGTCAGCGGCCTCACCGTGGAACTCGACGCGATCGAGGTCACCCAGGTCACCCCGACCGGGGAGTACATCATCCGCAAGATCCCGGGGGCCCGGAAGGGCGGCGAGGTGACCATCACCCGCGGCCTGGACAAGAGCAGCGCCTTCACCGAATGGATCAAGGACACCTATGAGAAGGGCGCGATCAACACGGCCCGGCAGAACATCAGCGTGATCATCGTGGACGCGGAGAACGCGGAGCAGCGCCGGTGGGACCTGACCAACGCCTGGGTCAGCCGGTGGGAGGGGCCCAGCCTGCGGGCCGGCGACACCTCCCCGGCCACCGAGAAGATCACGATCGTCTTCGAGGGGATCACCAGTTCCTGAGGTCCACGGCGATCCGTGACCTTCCCCCGTGCATCTGCACCGATCCTGTGAAGGGAGGCAGCGGCGTTGCCATCCGGCCCGGACGGCCGGGGTGGCACGCCGCGAGGTCGATGAGGCGACGTACCGTTTCGCGCACCGCCCTGGACGAGCCGCCGGACGGCGAGGACCTGGCCCCGGCGGCCGTTCCCACCACCCCGTCCGCCCCGCCCCGGCTGCAGACCGAGTTCTCCTTCGAACTGCCCCGGGGGTACGTCGACGAGACGGGAACCGTGCACCGGGACGGCAGCATGCGGCTGGCCACCGCCCGGGACGAACTCTCCCCGCTGGTCGACCTGAGGGTCAAGGACAATCCCGCGTACCTGTCGGTGGTGCTGCTCAGCATGGTCATCACCCGGCTGGGCACGATCACCGATGTACGGGCCGAGCAGGTGGAGCAGTTGTTCGCCTCGGACCTGGCCTTCCTGCAGGACTTCTACCGGCGGATCAACGCGGAGGGACACAGTCGCGCGGCGGTCACCTGCCCGCACTGCGCCTCGGGCTTCGAGGTGGACCTCGCCGGTGGTCGCCCGGGGGAATCGTGACGTACGCGGCCGACCGGCTCTACGAGGAGGTCGCGTACGTCGCCTACCACTTCCACTGGTCCCGGGACGAGATCCTCGACCTGCGTCACGACGAGCGACGGCGCTACGTCAAGGAGATCGCCGCCATCAACAACCGCGTCAACGAGGGGCGGTGACCGACCATGGGCCTACGAGACCTGTTCCGGCGGCGGGGGGAGCGAGCCCGAACCACCGCGGCCCCGGCCCCGGTTCCGGCCCCCGGACCGACCCGGGGCATCGCCGATCCGGGCTGGCGGGACGTGCCGCCGATGACCGGTCTGGTCGGCGGCGCCGAGGTGTCGCTCAGCGACCCGGTCGGGTTCCGCAACCGGCTGGCCACCTGGCAGAACCCCGCCTTCCGGAGCCCACCGGCGCACCTGGTCAGCCCCGACGCCCCCAGCGGGTTGGCGCACGACCTGCTCCGTCCGCTCCCACCGGCACCGGCGTCGGCGGCACCGCCCCGGTGGGTCCTACCGGTACTGCGTCGACCCGACAGTGGCCCACCCTCCCCGACCCTCGCTGAACCGCCTGGACCCGACACCTCTCCGGCGACCGAGGCCGCAGGTGCGCCGCCGACCCGTTCCGCCACGACCCCGCCCCCCGCGAAAGCGACGCCGGTACGCCCGTCCCCGGCTCGCCGGACCGGTACGCCCTTGACGGTCGCCCGGGTCGCCGCCGCGCCTCGACGACTTCCCAGCACCCTGCCCGACCGCACCGGTCAGTCCGCCCGGCCACCGGCCCCCGCCGCCCGGACCGGTGCGGATCCCGGCGGTTCCCCCGGCAACGCCGCCAGTTCCGGCGCCGCCGCCTCGGCGCCTTCCCCCAGGCCGTCGCGGAGCACCCCGGCGCCGGTCGCCCCGGTCTCCGCCGCCACGGATCCCTCCCCGCTCGGGCCCGGCGCGGCCACCCCGCCTCCGGTCGTCGCGGCGCCGACCGGGCGTGGCCCGGCGTCCGAGGCACCGGACGCGCCGATGTCAGGGGTCCGCCGCACCGGTGCCTCGGGGCCCCGCCTCGGTCTCGGTGAACCCATCGTGTTGCCGGCGCCCGACCCGTCCGCTCCGGCCACGGTGCTCCGGCCGGCTTCGCCCCTGCCCCGGTCGACGCCTCCGGAGTCCGGTGCCGGAAGGTCCGGTGCGGACGCCAGCACCGGGACTCCGCTGCAACGGTCGAGTGTGGACGGCCACCGCACCCCATCGGCACGGCGTACGGCCGGAGCAGCTGAGCCGGACCGAGGTCGACCTGCCGGTCCGTCCGGCGCATCTGGGCGGAGCGGGACCGCGCCGCACGACCGTCCCGGCACCTCTGCGGTGCCCGCTGCTCCCACCGTCCCCGCTAACAGCCCGATCCCGCTGGTCCGACTCGGCCCGTCCGGCCCCGACGCTGCGACGCCACGCCCCAGCCCGACCGCTCCTGGCCCGACCGCCGGGGCAGGCCTCTCCGGCTCCGGCGACGGACCGTCTCGGGGCGTTCCAGCGGGTCCGAGCGGTCCACCGGTCCACCGGCCAGGCCCGCCGTCTGGACCGCCAGTCGGCCTCGGGGCCCCGCTCGACCCGGAGGTCCGGCCCCGACTCGTGACCAGGTCCCGACCGCCGGCCGGCTCCGCCCCGACCGACCTGCCCCGACCTTCCGCCAACCCGGCCGCCCCTTCCGCCGCCGCACCCGGCTCGTCCGGTCCGTCGACGCCGCGCACGCCGCCGGAGCCGCGCCCGACCAGGAGAGACGGCCCGGCCCGGAGTGGCGGCGCGGCCCGGAGTGGGGGTGCTGCCCCGAGTGGCGGCGCGGTCCCGGCCGGGGCCGACGCTGCGGGCCGAGCGGCCCGGTCGGTGCAACGGTCCGGCGAACCGCATTCCCGGCTGCCGGTCGAACGGCCGCACCCCGAGGGGTCCGCCGGGCAATCCCGCACCCGGGTGCCGGCCCTCCGACCGCAGTCCTCGGCTCCGATCACCGACCCGCCGCGTCCGGACCTCACCCTGCCGGCGTCGGTCACCGCCCCGCCGCGTCCGGACCTTGCCCTACCGCCTCCGCACAGCACCTCACCGGCCTCGGTCACCACCGCGCCGGCGGCGGATGCCGGGCCGACCGCGAGGCGGGCAGGTCGAGCGGCCCCGGCCCGGGGTGCCGCCGGGAGCGGACCGGCCGGCGGGCGGCCGGACCTGGTTCCGTTGCTCGGCGGACGGCCCGGGCTGCCGATCCTGCGTCGCACCACCGCGACCCCGCCGGGACACCGCGCGGCCTCCGTGACGACGCTGCCCGCCGGCCCGGCCGGACGGGCGGTGCCGATCCGCTGGAGCCGCCCCTCCGGCGTCGGGTCGGACCCGTCGGCCGGCACCGCCACGACGACCGGCCGGACTCCGCCAACCAGCAGGGAGGTCCCCGCCATGACGGGTCCCGCAGCAGTTTCCTCCGGCGTCCAGACCCGGACCACCCCGGCCCTGCTCCCTCGGCCGACGCCCACGCGACCACTCCGCCGGCAGGTCGCCGGTCCGCGACCGGCGTCCGCCGTCGCCGTGCCGTCGCCGTCGACGCCCGGTCCGGTTCCGGCTGCCGGAGTCCGGCCGGCGGCGGGCGGTGCCGCCGGGGCCGGAGTCGGAACAGCTCCTCGGAGTGCGGCCTCCTTCCGAACGGCTGACGCCGCGTTGCCGGTGCAGCGGGCCTCGCACGCCTGCACCGCCGGCAGCACTCCGACGCCGACGCCGCCCCGGTCCGGACCGGCTGTTCAGAAGCGGTCGGCTACGGCCGACCCACCGACCGCCGGCCGGGTGAGGAGCACCGGCAGCACCGGTACGACGGCGGGTTCGGACCCCACGGGCGGTCGCCCGCGCGGCTCCTCGGGCCCGGGACGTGAGGAGCGGGAGAGCGCCGAACGGTTCCACCATCTGGACCGCCGGGCGCTGGACGAACTGGCCCACCGCCTCGTCGAACCGATCTCCCGGCTGCTGCGGGCCGAACTCCGGCTGGGCCGGGAGCGTACCGGCCGATGGTTGGACGGTGCCCGATGACCGGTACCGATCCGGGCACCAGTGTCCACTTCCGACTCCGCATCGACGGGATCGACCTCGGCGACTGGAACTCGTGCGACGGGCTCGGCTGCGAGGTCGAGGTGGAGCAGCACCAGGAGGGCGGAAACAACGGCTTCGTCTGGCAACTGCCGTCCCGGGTGCGCTACACCAACGTCACCCTCACCCGGCCGCTGATTCCGGACACGGCCAAGGTGGCCCGCCTGCTCTCCACCCTGCCTCAGGGAATCACCCGGGGCACCGCCCAGATCGCGGCACTGCGGCCCGACCGGGCCCTGCTGGTGCAGTGGGGCCTGGCCGACGTCGTACTCGTGCGCTGGACCGGCCCGTCCTTCGGGCCCAGTCGCTCCGAGGCGGCGACGGAGAGCATCGAACTCGCGTACAACGGTTTCCTGGAGGTGGGCTAGGTGCCACGCCCAGGGTGCCGGACCGGTACGGCGGTGGCGTCATGACCAGACCGACCGGCAAGGTCTCCGCGTTCCTCCAGCGTTACCAGCCGCCACAGGGCGGCGGCAACCGGCCCGGCGGCCGGCTCGACGGCCCGATCGTCTTCATGTTCAACCCGAACCAGTTGACCCTGACCAAGTCGGCGGCCTGGATCCCGCACGTGGTCCGCGGCGCGGAGCAGGTCGGGATTGCGGAGTTCAGCGGCTCGGAGCCGCGCACCCTCTCCCTGACGGTGTTCCTCGACGTGACCGACACACACGGCCGTACCGTGCAGCAACGGGTCGAGACCCTGCTGTCCTGCTGCACGCCGACCATGGCCAGCATCGCGGCCAAGGCGCCGTCGCCACCGTGGGTGAAGTTCACCTGGGGCCAGTTCCAGACCGTCTCGTTCTACTCGTACGTCAGCCAGGTCACCGCGACGTACACCCTGTTCAACAGCTCCGGTACCCCGCTGCGGGCGACCTGCGACCTGACCCTGACCGAGATCAGCGGCAGCAAGCCCGGCCAGAACCCCACCTCCGGCGGTCGCTCCGCCCGACGAATGCACCGGGTGGTCGACGGCGACTCGCTGCCGCTGCTCGCCCACCGGGAGTACGGCGACCCGACGGTGTGGCGGGTCATCGCGGAGGCGAACGACCTCGACGACCCGACCCGGCTCCGCCCCGGCACCGAGCTGCTGCTGCCCGCCGCCGACGAGTTCCGGCCCGTGCCGTCCCGCGACCTGGGCACGCCGGCCGGGACGGTCGCCCTCGCTGGCGAAGGTAGGTAGATCGCGTGTCCGAGGGGAACCTCACCAATCTGCTCAAGGTCGGCCTGCCGGTGGACGAGCTTCCCGATCCGTGGGCGGACGACTTGGTGTACGGATCCGTCGACGACGGCTCCGGGGTACCGGCGGCGGCGACCCTGCGCTACCGCGACCCGGGATCCCTGCTGCTGGAGAAGACCGGGATCGAGATCGGCCGCAAGCTGACCGTGGCGGTGCGCACCGGGGATGGCACCGGCGAGACGGCGCTGTTCACCGGGGAGGTGGTGACCGTCGAGACGGAGTTCGACGGCACCGGCACCTACACCACCATCCGGGCCATGGATCTGTCGCACCGGCTGATGCGCGGTCGACGGGTCGCCAGCTACCGCAACCAGAAGGCCTCCGACATCGCCCGGGACCTGGCCCGGTCCGCCGGTCTGCCGATCGGCCGGATCGATCCCACCACCGTGGTCTACGAGGTGGTGTCGCAACCGAACGTCAGCGACTGGGAGTTCCTCACCATGCTGGCGGCCGACAACGACGCCGAGGTGGCGGTGGTCGACGGCGAGTTCGAGTTCCGTCGACCCGTCCGCGCCGCCTCCGCCCCGGGCCCGCAGACGACCGCCGAGCGCAGTGACTTCGTCGCGGAGGTGGACGGGAACGTACTCACCATGCGCGCCACCGTCACCTCGGTCGGCCAGTTCACCGACGTGGAGGTGCGGGGCTGGGATCGCCGGACCCGCCAGCCGGTGATCGGGCGCAGCCCGGTACGCGACAGCGACGAGCTGAGCCTCCCGGTGACCGCCGGGGAGGTGGCGGCCCGGTTCGGTACGGCGGAGATGCTGGTCGCCGACGTGCCGTACGAAACCCTGGCCGAGGTCGGTACGGTGTCCCGCGCCCTGGCCGCCCGGGTGGCGGCCGGCCTCGCCGAACTCGAGGTGACCGTCCGGGGCAACCCGCGGCTGCGGGCCGGGGTGCCGTTCGCGCTGACCGGGGTGGGGCAGCCGTTCGCCGGAAAGTACACCGTGACCACCAGCCGGCACGTCTTCGGCCCGGCGCGGTTCTACCAGACCTGGCTGACGGTAAGCGGCGGCCGGGACCGGTCGCTGTCCGGGCTGGCCGGCGGCGACCGGTCCCCGGCCCGGTCGGCCCGGATGCCGGGACTGGCCATCGGTGTGGTCACCGACGTCAACGCCGCGATGGACCGCAACCACCCGGAACGCCGGGACCGGGGCTGGGTCAAGCTGCGGTTCCCGTGGCTGAACGACAAGTACGAGACCGACTGGGTCCGCACGGTGCAACTCGGCGGGGTCGGCGGTGGCGGGGTCTACTGCCCCGAGGTCGGCGATGAGGTGCTGGTCGGGTTCGAACAGGGACTGCTCGACCGGCCGTACGTGGTCGGTGGGCTTTACAACGGCGTCGACCAGCCCTCGCCGCACGACGTACCGCTGGTCGACCCGACGAGCGGGGCGGTGAACCGGCTCTCGTTCGCCTCCCGCCAGGGCCGGGCCGCCGGCCGCCGGAGCACCGGCAACTGGGTGGAACTGCTCGACGGGCCCACCGCCAACACCCCGCAGGGGGTGCGGATACGCACCCACAGCGGCACCGACAACCTGCTGCTGCACCTGGACCGGGCCGGTACCTCGGTGGTGGTCCGCAGCGACGGCAGCGTGGTGATCGAGGCCAAGACGGAGGTCACCGTCGAGGGGAGCCGGGGGGTGTCGGTCGAGTCGGGCGGACCGGTCTCGGTCAAGGGCCGGGGCGTGTCGGTGGACGCCGGAGCCGGCGAACTGAAACTCACCGGGGCCAGCGTCGCCGTCAGCGGCCGGATCGTACGGATCAACTGAGACCACCGCCCCAGCGCCAGAGCAAGGAGAGACGCGATGCCACCAGCAGCCCGGATCGGGGACCGGATCGGCCACGGCGCGCCCACCGGTACCGTCGGTCCGCCCGGCGCCGGCGCGCCGGTGCCGACCGCCGGACCCACGCTCGGCGTCTCCAGCGTGCTGATCGGCGGCCTGCCGGCCGCGGTGGTCGGCACGCTGTGCACCTGTCCGGTGCCGCCGCCGCACCTGGCCCTCGGGCCGGGCAACGTCGTGCTGCCCGGCCCGCCGTCGGTACGCGGACAGGTGCTGATCGGTGGCTTCCCCGCCGCCCGGATGGGGGACCGGACCACCTGCTCGGCGACGATCCTGACCGGCGCCGCCAGCGTTCTCATCGGGGGCTGAGCGAGGTGGCGGAGCAGTTCATCGGCGCAGGTTGGGCGTTCCCGCTCCGGTTGGACGCCGGCGGCGGCATCGCCCTGGTCAACCGGGAGCGGGAGATCATCGAGGCGATCCGGCTGATCCTCGGTACCGCCCCCGGCGAGCGGCCGATGCGTCCCGAGTTCGGCTGCGGGGTGCACGACTACGTCTTCGCTCCGGCGGACGAGAACACCGCCGGGCAGATCGCCTTCGAGGTGCGGGCCGCGCTGGACCGTTGGGAGCCCCGGATCGAGGTCACCGACGTGCTCGTGGGCTTCGACGAGGTGCAGGCGGGCACCCTCTACATCGACATCCGGTACCTGGTGCGGGGCACCAACGATCCCCGCAACCTGGTTTTCCCGTTCTACGTGATCCCGTCGCACGACGGGCCCGAGACGGAGGCGAGGAACTGATGGCCCTGCCCGCGCCGAACCTCGACGACCGTCGCTTCCAGCACCTGGTCGACGACGCCAAGCGATTCATCCAGCAGCGCTGTCCGGAGTGGACGGACCACAACGTCTCCGACCCGGGCGTCACCCTGATCGAGGCGTTCGCCCAGATGACGGACGAGCTGCTGTACCGGTTGAACCGGGTGCCGGAGAAGAACTACCTGGCCTTCCTGGATCTGATCGGCGTCCGGCTCTTCCCGCCGACCGCCGCCCGGGCCGACCTGACCTTCTGGCTCGCCGCCCCGCAGGCCGAGGCGGTGCTGCTGCGGGCCGGTACCGAGGCCAGCACGGTCCGTACCGAGACGGAGGAGGCCATCGTCTTCACTACCGCCGCCGACCTGGCGATCGTGCCGTGCGAGCTGGTCCACCTGCGGGTACACCCCGCGGACGGGCCGGCGGCCGACCGTACCGACCAGGTGTGGGACGGCCGGGACGTCTCCTGTTTCGCCGACCCGCCCGCAGTCGGCGACGCCCTGCTGCTCGGCCTGGACTCGGCGGTCCCGTCCTGCGCGGTGGTACTGCGCCTGGAGAGCCGGGTCCAGGGCATCGGTGTAGACCCCCGGCAGCCGCCGCTGCGCTGGGAGGCGTGGGACGGTGCCGGCTGGGTGGAGTGCGAGGTGGACAGCGACTCCACGGGCGGGCTCAACCGGCCCGGCGATGTGGTGCTGCACGTGCCGGCCGGACACACCACCTCCACGGTCGGCGGCCAGCGGGCCGGCTGGCTGCGGTGCCGGCTGGTAGCGGCCGAGCCCGGCCAGCCGTTCTACTCGGCGTCGCCGACGATCCGGGCCGCCTCGGCCTTCACCATCGGCGGCACGGTCGCCGGGGTGCACGCCGAGACCGTGGTCGGCGAGTCCCTAGGCGAGTCCGAGGGGGTGCCGGGGCAACGCTTCCGGGTGCTCCGTCCGCCGGTGATTCCGGACGACAAGCCGTTCGTGGTCGAGGTCTCCGACGGCACCGGCTGGCAGGAGTGGGTCGAGGTGGACGCCTTCGGCGGCACCGGTCCGGACGAACGGTGCGTGACGGTGGACCGGACCACCGGCGAGGTGGCCTTCGGCCCGGCCGTCCGCGAACCCGACGGAACCCTCCGCCGGTACGGCGCGGTGCCACGCAACGGCGCCCGGTTGCGGGTCCGCCGGTACCGCACCGGCGGCGGGCGACGCGGCAACGTGGCCCGGGGCGCGATCTCGATGCTGCGCAGCTCGGTGCCGTACGTGAGCCGGGTGGAGAACCGGGAGGCCGCCGCCGGTGGGGTGGACGGCGAGTCGGTGCAGAGCGCCCGACAGCGGGGTCCGGTGCAGCTGCGGGCCCAGGACCGGGCGGTCACCGCGCGCGACTACGAGCTGATCGCCGGACAGGCGATGCCGGCTGCGGCCCGGATCCGCTGCCTGGCCGCCGGGGACGGCGCCGAAGCCGGCGGGGTACGCGTCCTCGTCGTGCCCGAGGCGGTCGCGGACGCGGGTGACCGACTGCGCTTCGAGCAGTTGATCCCGCCCGACGACATGCTGGCGACCGTCGCCGAGCATCTGGACGCCCGCCGACCCATCGGGGTACGCCTGGCCGTGGAGCCACCGTTCTACCAGGGCGTCACCGTGGCGGCCCGGTTGACCGCCCGGCCCGGGACGGCCGGCGAGCGGCTCCGGACCGCCGCGCTCGACGCGCTCTACGGCTATCTCAACCCGCTGCGTGGCGGGCCGGACGGGTCGGGCTGGCCGTTCGGCCGGCCGGTGCAGTCCGGCGAACTCTTCGGAGTGCTCCAGCATCTGCCCGGCGTCGCGTTGGTGGAGGAGGTGCTGCTCTTCACCGCCGACCCGGTCACCGGCCGGCGTGGTACGGCGACCTCCCGGGTGGCCCTCGACCGGCACGCGTTGGTCTTCTCCTACGAGCACCAGGTCCGGGTGGAGGAACGCTGAGACCGGCCCCGGCCGGAGAGAGGAGCGTGGCGATGCGTGGCGCGGTGCCGGGCCTCGGCACACCACATCCGTTCGGCAGCCGACTGCCGGCGATCTACGGCAGCGACGAGCTGGCCGGACGACTGCTCGCCGCCTTCGACGAGGTGCTGGCCCCGGTGCACTCGACGCTGGACAACCTCGCCGCCTATCTGGATCCCCAACTGGCTCCGGCCGACTTCGTCGACTGGCTCGCCGGCTGGGTGGCGGCCGAGACGGCGCCGGGGTGGACGCTGCGGCAGCGTCGCGAGGCGGTCGACAGCGCGGTGGCGCTGCACCGGGTACGCGGCACGGCTCGGGGCCTGGCCGAGCAGGTACGGACGGTCTTCGGGGTGCTGCCGGAGGTGACCGAGAACGGCGGTACGGTCTGGTCCTCGACTCCGGGCGGGCCGTTGCCGGGTTCGCCGGTGTGCGCCCTGACGGTGACCGTGCGGGTGGCCGACCCCGACCTGGTTCCGCTGGCCCGGCTGCGGGCTCTGGTGGAGGCCAACCGGCCCGCGCACGTACCGTGCGACGTCCGGGTGGTCATCGAGGACGGCCCGGTGGCCGGGGGTGATGACGATGGAACGCTGTGACCGGTGCGCGCCGGCCGAACCCGGCGGCGCGTTCTGCGCGGTCTGCGGATCATTCCTGGAATGGGAACAGGCCGGGAATGCGCCACCTCAGGCGGGGGGCACGCCGCCTCCGGCGACGGACGCGAGAACCACGGCGGACACGGGAACCACGACGGACCCGGGAATCACGGCGGACCCGGGAACCGCACCGGAGACCGGGAGCGCGCCGGACCGGCTGGCCGGCTCGGTCGTGGAGGCGGTCCAGCCGGCTCGGCCGCAGGCCCGCCGACCCGTGGTGCGACAACGTCCGCCCGAACCGGACGAGGGTTCCGGCGATGTCGTCTGCCCGGTCTGCGCGACCGGTAACCCACGGGGCCGGAGGTTCTGCCGGCGGTGCGGTGCGGCCCTCGACTCCGTCCGGCCCGGACCGGCGGCCTCGGTCTCGTGGTGGCGTCGGCTCTGGCGGGCCCTGATCCGTGGGGTGCGGTGGTTGGTCCGGCCCCGCTCGGGCGGCTGGGGGGTGGTCCACCGGATCGGCACCCTGCTGCTCATCTCCGCCCTGCTGGCCGGTCTCGGCTACGGCGTGGTCCAGCTCGGCACCCGGGCCAGCGACGCGGTACGTGACCGGATCGCCGATCCGGAACCGGTGAGTCCGGTGTCGGTGCGGGGTTCGAGCCAGGCGCGGAGCCACCCCGCGGAGTTGGTCGTGGACGGACTCAGCAACAGTTACTGGGCACCGGCGGCAAACGGCCCGGGCAGCGGCGAGTACGTGGAACTGACCTTCAACACGCCGTTCCGGCTGCTCGACCTGATCATCCATTCCGGTGTGTCGGCCCAGCGCGACGTGTTCCTTCGACAGGCCCGACCGGCGGAGCTGGAACTGACCGTCTGGAACGGTCAGGGCGGGTCGGAGACCACCACGTTGCGGCTTGCCGACCAGGCAGGTCCGCAGACCTTCCGCCGGGTCTTCCCGGACGTGATGCGGATCCGGTTGACCGTCCGCCACAGCTACGGCGCTGCCGCCGACCGTCGTACCGCGATCGCCGAGGTGGAGATATTCCGCCGGTCCTCCTGACGATGAGGGCGGTTCTCACGCCGCCCAGGCCGGTCCGGACACCCCGAGCGTCCGCAACACCTGGCCGTACGCGCTGCGGGTCCGCGCGGCCGCCGCCGCATCGCCGGCACGCTGGTGCGCCTCGGCCAGCACCCGCCAGGCGTCGTCACGGAATCCGTCGATCTCCAGTCCGCGCCGTGCCGCCGCGACCGCCGTCGCTAGGTGCCCCGCCTCCAGTTCGAGCGCGGCGAGGGTCGCCGCCGCCTCCGCCGCCGACGTGCGGTAACGGTCGCGTTCGGCCACCACCCACTCGGCCGGTCCGTCCTCCGGCAGCAGGTCGCCCGCGTACTGGGCGAGGGCCGCCCGCAGGGCAGCCGCCTCGGCGGACCGCTGCCCCGTACCGACCCTCCGGCGCCAGGCCGCGACCGCCTCCTCGAAGGAACGTACGTCGCAGAGCGCCGCGGGTGGCAGCGCCAGCCAGTAGGACTCGCCGTCACGCCGGAGGAAGGTGGACTCACCGCGCCGCACGCCGGGTTCGAGGAAGGCCCGAAGCGTGGAGACCCCGACGTGCAGACTGCGGATGCCGGACCGCACCGGTAGCTCCGGCCAGAGCGCGGACAGGATGACCTCGCGGTGCACCGGCCTCCCCCCGTGGGCGGCCAGAAAGCGCAGCAGGGCCCGGGCCTTCGGCCGTACCCTCGTCCAGTCCAACTGCCGCCCGGGGATCGTCAACTGGAACCCGCCGAAACAGCGCACCACTAGCGACGGACCGGGGTACCCGGACAGCGGCCCGACCTCCGGCCGTTCGGCCGCCCGGCTCCGGATCGTCTGGTGGATTGAATACCCCATCCTCGGAATCCTCCGTCCTGGCGTCGGTCGCTCTCGCGTAGACCCAGCCTGTCTCAGCGGACCGCCACGGACATCGGCTAGTTGACGTGAGCCGCTACGGCCCCGGCGGTAGCCGGATCCCGACCCCCGGCAGTGCGCCCTGGCCTGAGGAGACCGGCCGGGACCGCAGGTCCGGCGCACCGACTCCACGTCAGATGACGGATGTCCCCGGCGGAGCCGTGCGTCGTGGCCCCCGAGCGGCCGGTGGTGTCCGGTCGTCCGGCTCCAGGACCGGAGGCGGCCTCCGGTGCAACGCCTCACGGGCGATCTCCACCCGACTCCGTACGCCGAGCTTGCTCAGCACATGCGAGATGTGGGTCTGCACGGTACGCCGGGAGAGATACAGCTTTCGGGCGATGTCTGGCGTGGACCTTCCTTCGGCGACCAGGACGGCCACCCGGGTCTCGGTCGGGGTGAGCGCCTCCCAGCCGCGCTGGGCGCGGGCCGGTCGGGGGCCACGGACACCCCGACGGACGCCGGCCCGCCGTAGTCGTCCCTCGGCCCGACGGATGTCCCAGAGCGCACCGAGGGCGTCGTACCGATCGACCGCCTCACCCAGCAGCGTCCTCGCCTCCGCCTGCTGGCCGCCCCCGGCGAGCACCGCGGCCAGGTCCTCCAGCGTCCCGGTCAACTCCACCGGTGACCCGACCGATCGGTAGTACGCGACCGCCTCACGCAGCGGCGCCGGATCCTCGTCGAGCAGGCCCTGACACCGGCGCACCGCCGCGGCGGCCCGACCCGACGGGGACTCCGCCGCCGCCTCCGCCTGGCAGGCCTGCAACGCCGCCCGCGCCGCCGCCCGGTCGTCCACCGCCATCCCGAGTCGCACCAGCTCGGGCATCCACTGGTGGAGCAGGGTCATTTCGCCGGGTGCGCGTTCCAGGAGTGCCGACAGCAGCGACAGCGCCCGCGCCGGCTCCCCCTCCTGCTCGGCCGCGAGCGCGCGGGCAGCGAGCAGGAAGTCACGGTTCTCCCGGTCGGCGACGGTCCGGACGGGCAGCGCGAGACCCGCCCGGAGGTGCTCGGCCGCGGTGCCGTTGTCGCCACGGCGCCCGGCGATGAACGCGGCGACACCGTGCCAGAGCAACGCCGGTCCTCGCTCACGGAGCCCGGAGTAGGTGAGGCCGGTGGTGTCGCCGTCGACGGTGTCGAGTTCGGCCAGGGCGTCGTCCCACCGACCGAGCCAGTACAGCAACACGGCCGCAGTGAGCGGCGAGACGCCCTGACCGGATCCGGCGGCCCGCTGACCGAGGTCGCGGGCGCGGCGCAGCGTCACCTCGGCCTCCGGCCACCGGTCGAGGTTCTGCAGGCTGAAGATCCGACCGTCGAAGGCGAAGGTGCGCAGGTCGGTGTGTTCCGGTGCGTCGCCCAGCACCATCAGCGCCCGGTCGACGTAGCCGAGGGCGGCGTCGTGGTCACGCCGGATCGAGTGCGTCAGCCACAGGTCGGTCAACGCGTAGGCGATGGCGAACGCGTCCCCGGCCTCCTCTCCCACCCGCAGCGCCTGACGCGCGGTGCCGTCGGCGGTGTCCAACTCGCCGGTGCTGGCCCGCTCGAACATCGACAGTGAGGCCAGCAGGCGGGCCCGCCACACCGCCGGCACGTCCGGGCGGCCGAGCGCGCTTCGGAGCACGTCCACGGCCTCCTCGTTGCGGCCCTGGTGGAACAGTGTGCGGGCCAGTATCGAGGACATCTCGACCTGGTGTTCCGGCTGGGTCGCCAGGGCGAGCGCCTGCCGGGCCCGGTCGGCGGCCTCCGGATAGCGCCCGACGCCGAGCAGTACCCGGGCGAGTTCGACAGTCAGCGCGACCCGGTCGGTCCGGTCGAGTTGGCTCGCCTCCAGTTCCCGCTGCAGGAGTTCCAGCGCGATGTCTGGAGCCCTCGCGGCCAGTGCCGGCGCCGCCTCGACCAGCCAGGTACGGGTCCACTCGTCTCCCGGCCGGCCGGCCGCCAGTAGTTGTTGGGCCACCCGCAGCGGTTCGGCGCCTGCGGACACCAGGGCCTTCGCCGCCTCGCAGTGCAGCGCCGCCCGCAGCGCGGCCGGCACACTGTCGTACAGGGCCTGACGGATCAACGGATGCCGGAAGGCGAGCTGGTCGCCGACCCCGACGACGATGCCGGCGGCGACCGCGTCCTGCAAGCCCTCTGCCAGGTCGCTGGCCGTACGGCGCAGCAGCGCCGCAAGGTCGGTGACCGCGAACTCACCGCCGAGCAGTGACGCCGTGCGCAGCATCTGGGCGGTCGGCACCGAGACCACACTGAGCCGGTCGCTCAGCGCGGCCGTGAAGGAGGCCGGAACCCGTTTGAAGGCGTCGTCGGAGAGTTCGCCGTCGGCCAGCGCGGCGCCGACCGGCTGCTCCCGGGCCAGGGCGTCGAGCAGTTCACGCAGGTACAGCGGATTACCCATGGCCCGCCCGAGCAGGCGGTCGAGCGCGGGTCCCGGCGGCACCCCGAGCATTCCGGTGACCAGCGTACGGACGTCGTCCGCGTCGAGCGCGCCGACCGGAAGCAGGGTGCCGCCCCGGCGTAGCGTCGCCGCCCGCAAGGTCTGCACGTCCTGACGGGCCGGCACCGGACGGGTAGCGCTGACCAGTAGGAGTGGAAGTTCCTCGGCGGCCAGGGCGAGCCGGTGCCACAGCATCAGCGACGCCTCGTCCGCCCATTGCAGATCGTCGAGGACCAGCACGGTGGGAGTGTCGGTGGAGAGCTCGTCGACCAGTGACACGAGCATCTCTGTGGCGGTGTAGGCGATGTCGTCCGCGGCGAACAGCCCCGGTCGGTGGTCCTGGAGGAATTCGGCGATCCGCGCCCGGCGGGGGTCCGGCGAGCGCGGTCGCACCTGGAGGCAGTCCAGCATCACCCGCAGCGGAAAGCGGTGGGACAACTGGTCTGCGGTGCCCCACAGCAGTTCGTTGGGCCGCAGCCCGCCGCTGGTGAGCCCGGTGGCCACCAGGGTGGACTTGCCGATGCCGGCCTCACCCTCCACCCAGAGCACCGACCCCCGGCCCTGACGGGTGGCCTCGACGGCCGTGTGCAGTGCCGCCAGTTCCTTCTCCCGGCCGGCCCAGACGCTGGGCAGCTCAACTGGGAACATGACGGCGACACGCGTCCGAAATGGGAAAAGGGGCGACCATCACGGGCATATGCTAGCCGATGAGTTCGGACCATCCATCAACGGCCACTGATGTAAAAATGTAACAAGCAGCTATTCAAAATTGTTGCGCGTTAAAGAGTCCGGAGCGCCGGCTGCGGCCACCTGGAAGACACGGCGGGTGGGTGGGCTGATCACCAGGGGCTGGGTGCGTAGTCCTTGAGGAAGCAGCCGTACAGGTCTTCGCCCTGTTCGCCCCGGACGATCGGGTCGTAGACCCGGGCCGCGCCGTCGACCAGATCCAGCGGGGCGTGGAAGCCGGCATCCGCGAGCCGCATCTTCGTCGGATGGGGCCGCTCGTCGGTGATCCAGCCGGTGTCGACACTGGTCATCAGGATGCCGTCGGTCAGCATCTCCTGGGCGCTGGTGCGGGTCAGCATGTTCAGCGCGGCCTTGGCCATGTTGGTGTGCGGGTGTCCCGGCCCCTTGTAGCCGCGGGCGAACTGACCCTCCATCGCCGACACGTTCACCACGTACTTGCGGCGGGCCGTCGCGGCGGCCATCGCCGGTCGCAGCCGGCTGACCAGCACGAATGGCGCGGTCACGTTGCACAGCTGCACTTCGAGCAGTTCCACCGGGTCCACCTCGTGCACCCGCTGCACCCAACTGTTGACCGGGGCGAGGTCCGGCACCAGGCCGCCGGCGTCGATGGCGGTGGCCGCCGCGATCCGCTCCGGTGACGCGGAGCCGCTGGTCAGTGCGAGGGCGGTCAGCGCGTGCGGGGTGAGCATCGCCTGCGGTCCGGCGGTCAGACCGCCCGCCGACCCGCGCTGACCGACCGGCTTGGCGAACGAGATCATCTCCGGCAGCGGGCCCTCCGGCAGGGCGGCGGCCTCCGCGGCGACCAGTTGCGCGTACGCCTCGGGAGAGCGGCGGACGGTCTGCGCCGCGTTGTTGATCAGAATGTCGAGTGGCCCCTGGTCACTGACCGAGTCGGCGAGGGCGATCACCTGCGCCGGGTCGCGCAGGTCGATCCCGACGACCCGGAGGCGGTGCAGCCAGTCCGCGCTGTCGGGCATCGCGGCGAATCGGCGGACCGCGTCGTGCGGAAACCGGGTGGTCACCGTGGTGTGCGCGCCGTCACGCAACAGCCGCAGCGCGATGTACATGCCGATCTTCGCCCGGCCGCCGGTGAGCAGCGCCCGCCGGCCGGTCAGGTCGGTACGCGCGTTACGGCGCTCCCGGTTGAACGCGGCGCAGGACGGGCAGAGCTGGTGGTAGAAGGCATCCACCTCGCGGTAGCGCTGCTTGCAGATGTAGCAACCACGCGGGTTGTGCAGGACACCGGCCGTGGTGCCGGTGGTGGGGGAGGCCAGCGGGATGCCCTGCGTCTCGTCGTCGATCCGCCCCGGAGCGCCGGTGGCAGTGGCGGCCGTCACCGCCTGGTCGGCCGCAAGGATGGCGTCCCGCCGTTCCGTACGGCGCCGCTGCTTGATCATTTTGTAGAGCTTCGCGGTGGCACGTTGCACCCGCACCACATCGGGATGATCCGGAGGCAGCTCCTCCAAGGCCGCAAAGACGCTGAGACAGGTCTCCAGCTGACTGCGGTCGATGCCGCTGTGACCGTTTTCGGTAGTGATGTCTGCTGTCATGCTGCCGCTGTCTCATCCGTTCCTGCGCCGGATCCACCCCGGCCCACCCCAAGTCCGACCAGGAACTGTACGCAACACTTCGCCTTTGACGCATGCCGCGTCGGCTCAGCAGCCCAGCGGACCGCCGGAGCAATGATTGATCAAGCGTGACGCGGGTCGGGGATGCTGGGGACCGTGAGCGACGGGTACATCCGTTTGATCCCGACCGACCGGCAGTGGCAGCCCACGCCCGAGTGCGCCGCGGCAGCGACAGCGTACGTGGCTCGGCTCTTCTCCGGCCCCGAGGACGACGTCGAGGCAGTCGAGCACGAGTTCTACGACCAGGTGACCCTGATCGACGCCGGTGGGAACACCACCCGGATCTCCTGCTCGAACTGCGACGGCGACCTCGACGTGGAATGGTTCCACGACCTGATCGAGGAGCACGGTGCAGGGCTCGCCGGCACGAAGGTCTCGGTGACCTGCTGCGGCGCGCACGTCTCCCCGGACTCGCTACGCTACGACTGGCCGGTCGGGTTCGCCCGATTCGAGGTGAGCGCCATGAACCGTTCGACGGGCGCCGGAGCGCTGAGCCAGCGGTACAGAGCCGCCAACAGCACGGCGCTGACACCACCGGCTCCGGCCAGACCGACGAAGGCGAACGCAGCCACCACGATGATCCTGCGCCACCCCGCATCAGGCGGCAGCGTCACCATCGAGCCGATCCAGCCTCCGAACAGTCCTCCTGAAATGGCCAACAGGCACCCTGGTTCAAGCACCGACACCGCCGAGTGGAGTTTCCACCACACGAACTCCCGGCCCTCTCCCATCAGGCGGAGCCAGTACGAGCGCGACTATGTTGGCGTACCCGGCCAGGCGTGCCACCTCGTCATCATCGCCGCTGGCAAACGCCTTCAGCAGTAGCCCGACCGCATAGAGCATGATCGCTATGGACAGCGAAACCAGGGTGAGGCCTCTGAGTCGTCGCCGCTTGGCAGGTCCCCAGTCCATGACGGGCATCATGCCACCGCCGCGCTCCACTCCCGGTGCCCTGCAAGGACCGGATCAGTCTGCCTTCGCGCCGAATATGGCTATGGCGACGTATTCGCGGAACTTCATGGCATCCGCGAGACCGCATCGGTCTTGTTCATCTTGTCGCATGCTCCTGGTAGAAGTGCGACATGCCCCCACTAGGTGCTACCTCACTGGCGCACGAGTGCAGATTCCGACCGTGATGAGTACCCCCGCCGAGGTCGATCGTCTGCTCACCGCCGCCGACGAGATGACCGCGCGAGTCGGTCTCGGCCCGGACACCCGGACGGCCGTCGAGCGGGCTGTTGCCGCAGCCCGTCGTCTCGGCGATCCGGGGCGTCTGCTGCACGCCCTCGGCCGCGCGACTCTCAACCTCTCGCTGGAACGGCTCGCCGACGGCGGTGACGTCGCCGAACTTCGGGAGCAGGCCGAGGAACTCCTAGCCCTCGCCGGTGATCTGCTCGCCGATCCGGAGCACCATGCCGACTCCGTGATCCGTACCGTGCAGGCGGGTCAGATCCTGGCCGCCACCGGGCTGGCCGATCGCGGGCGCGACATCATCGAAGGAGTATGGCGGCTGGTCGACCCCCGGCCCACCGACAGCCTCGACGCGCGCCGTGCCCGGACTGCGGCACTGACCGGGCTGGTCACCATGCGAGGTGAGGCGGACCCCGGCGTCCTGGGACCGTTGGCTGCCGAGCTGGTCGACCTCCAGCGTGGCCTGGCCCGCGACACCGGGGACGCGGCCGCCCTGATCGACCTGATGGACGCCCTCGAAATCTTCGCGCGGGTAGCCGACACCCTGGGGCGGCCGGACCTGATGCGGGTGGCACTGACCGAGCAGTACTCCCTGGTGCAGATGTTTCAGGGCTCGGGAGCGCAGAAGCGACTCACGCAGATTGAGGCGTCGCTGGCGCAGCTGCCCCAAGCCGTACCGGAAATGCTGGTGATCCCCGGCCCCGGCGCATGGCGGCTGCGCGGCTCCTACCTGGATCTGCTGGCCCAACCCCCACCTACCGACATCATCGCCGGCGGATTCGCGGCCCGGCTGGCAGCGGAGTCGCGGGTGACCCACCCCGCAACCGGCAACCATCCGCCCGCCGACCCGTCGGCGATCACCGACTACGCCGCCAGACTCGACCACGGAATCTCGCTGTCCTATGAGGAACGACCAGCCGAAGCCGACCACGTCCTGGCCGAACTCGCCGACGAGTTGAGCCTGTACGACGGGACGACATCGGAGCCGACCCGCAGTGACGCCCGACGTCTCTGGGCCGCAGCCCTCTACCAGCGCGCGATGCTCCGACACCAGATCGGTCACAGCGACGACGCCTGGGACCTCGCCTGGCTGTCCGTAGTCGTCGCCGTCCGACGACACGAGAGCCTGCCGGCGCAGGACACCCTGATCGACGCGATCACCCACATGATCGACGCCGCCACGGTCGCGGATGCCGCCGGGCGCCCTCAGGACGCCGTCATGCTGTGGTCCGAGGCCGTCGACCGCTGCGCGGACGCGGACAACCCACGGCTGCGCCGCCTGCTCGGCGTGGCCCTGCACAACCTCGCCGCCGCGCTCCTCGAACGCCGAGAGCCCGCGAGCGCGACACCCTTGGCCGAACGCGCCTGCGCCATCCGCCGTGAACTGGCCAGGTCAGGCGACCAGCACGCGGTCTGGGAGTACGCGAACACGCTGCTGCTCACCGCCCGTCTGGCAGTCGAGCGGCAGAACTGGCAGATCGCCGTCGAACACCTGGCCATCGTGGGGCCGCTGCTGATGGCCATGCCGCAGCGCCCGGAAGAGATGCTCGGGCTTGCCGCAAGGCTCGTCCGCGAGGTCACCGCCCAGGCACCGGGCATGGTGCACCGGGCCGTCACCAATGGCTCCTGGCCCTATCAGACCTGGACCCCATCCGCGTAGCTGCCAGACGGAGTCAGGATCCCATGCCGGGACCCGGCGGATTCGTTGGCGGGAAGGGGAAAGGGCTGATCGGGACCGGGCTGGCCAGGTCCGGCGGCGGGGACGGGACAGGGCTGGGGAGGTCGACCGGTGGGGACGGGTCCGGGCTGATCGGGACTGGGCTGGGGAGGTCCGCCGGCGACCGGTCGGCGGGCGCGGACGGCGGCGGGCCGTCCCGGGTCACCGCCAAGGCCAGCGGCGTGCCGACCATGAGGGCGGCGACGGCGCCCGCCACCCCCACCGAGACGGTGAGGGTACGACGCCTACGCGCCCGAGCGACGGCGGAGTCTGTCAGATTCATCGGGACTGCCTCCTCGGCAAGATCGGTAAGGGTGGATCGGATGAGGTCGTCGAACGGGGTGTTCATCGCTTCAGCTCCAGCATGAGTTCGGTACCGGGCAGTACCTCACGCAGCCGACCGACCGCCCGGTGGGTCCGGCTGCGGACCGTCCCGACCGAGCAGCCGAGCACCTCGGCCACCTGTTGCTCGGGCAGGTCCTCGTAGTACCGCAGGACCAGCACCGCGCGCTGCGCCACGGGAAGACGCAGCAGGGCTGCCCGCATGGTCAACCGCAGGTCGGCATGACCGCTGTCGTCCGGTTGTTCCCGCTCGACCGGCGAGCCGACCAGCGTCTCCCGTAGCCGTCCCCGGCGTCGCCACCAGCTGACCCGCTCGCGGTACATCACCGCGCGCACGTACCCCTCGGGATCCTCGTGCCGGATCGTCGGCCATTTTGCGTACGTCTTGGCCAACGCCGACTGCACCAGATCCTCGGCGGCATGCTGGTCGCCGGTCAGCAGGTAGGCCGCCCTGATCAGGGCGGTGGTCCGGTTCTGCGCGAACTCGCCGAACCTGGCTCTCGCCTCGTCGTCCAACAGCTGTGCTCCGTCCGGTACGCCTCATTCCCCACCACAGACGCGCGGGACCCCGCCCGCTATCCCGCTGATGCCGTGAATCCTGGGTGGCGAGCTCAGGCAGGATCTGGAGCTGCCTGCTGGTCGTTCTGGCCGGCGGCACGCTCCGCGGCGCCTGCGCAGCACACGGAACTCGTTGCCGTCCGGGTCGGCCAGCACGGCCCAGCCGCGGCCGTCGGGCTTGCGGCGGTCGTGCACCCCGGTCGCGCCGAGCGCGAGGATGCGTCCGACCTCATCCTCGCACCGAGGGCTCAAGGCAGATGTGCAGCCGATTCCTGCCCACCTTCGGCTCTGGCTCCGGGACCGCCGCGAAGAACAGTGCCGGTCCGCCCGAAAGCTGCACGGACGCTTCCGGGTCGCCCGGTACGCGTCGCCCGGCGGTAGCGCGGCGGGTACTCACTCGGGCGGCTGCGTCCGGTAGGTGTCGAGGCGAGCGGTGGCCTTGTCGATGCAGGTGGTGACGATCTGGCGTGGGTCGTGGCCGAGGCTGGTGATGGCGACCAGGGCGGTGAGCACCACGTCGGCCAGTTCGGCGGCCACCTCGTCGGTGGTGTGGGTGATGCCTTTGCGGGGGTTCTGGCCGATGGTGCCGATCCACGCCGAGGCGACCTCGCCGGCCTCTTCCGTGACCTTGAGAATGCGCAGGCCGATCTCCTCGCGGCTGCGGCCGTTGACGGCGTCCAGCCGGGCGGTCACCAGGGCGGCGAGGTCGAACACGTCAGTCATCAGGTCTTCTTTCGAAATCGAGGCCGGCGGCCGGGTCGGTCCGTCGCACCCGTGCCGGTGGCGGCCGGGTTGTCGCCACCGCGCTGGCAGCGGGGTGACTCAGTGCCGGAACGCAAGGGTCTTGCAGAGTTCGATCGCCTCTCGGAGGGCGGCCGAGACCCCGGGCTCAAGGGCGGCAGCGACCGTCAACAGGTCGTTCATCGGCTCGGCTGCCGTTATGAGGATGGCGGTGCGCTGCTCCGGGGGACAGAGGTCGGCCGCGACGCGCAGCATCTTCAGCCCTTCCTCCGTACGGCCGGTCAGCAGCAGGATGTCTGCGAGGTCGAACGCTGCCCATGGCTCCTGGCCACTGCTGTTCACAGCGAAGCGAGCCAGGTACTCGATATTTTCGATCTTGGCACGCACGGGCGCGGTGTTCGTCCGTCGGCATCCGGCCAGCAGCAGCTCGATACGAGCCGCATTCATGAGGGGGTACAGCTGATTCGGTGCCAGCTCAGCGGCGCGCCGGTAACAGGTGAGAGCCCGGTCGAGCAGGGATTCGTCCAGGGCGCCCGGTGTGGTGGTCCGCGCCAGACGGCGGAGCAGGCCGCCCTGGGTGGCCCAGGTCTCGGCATCGCTGTCGTCGAGGGCCAGCGCCCGCTCGAACGCCGCTGTCGCCTCGATCATCGAGCCGGACATCTTGCCGAGAGCGGTGCCCAGCTCGCGCCAGGCCGGGGCATGGTCCGGACGCAGTTCGGTGGCGATCCGCAGGGTCTGGACCGCCTCCGCGTTCTTCCCTTCCCGGCGGAAGATCAAGCCCAGCTCGAAATGGGCCTGCCAGCTCGCCGGATTCTGTTCGACAGCCTTCTCCAGCAGCAGCACCCTACGCCGGGAATCGGAGGCGTTGCGGGCCGCGAGAACGAGATCTTCCCCCAACTGCCGGCGCAGATGTTCCAGCGCGGCGGCCATGTCGGCATGCTCCTGCCGCATCGCGTTCAGGTCCTCGAGTGACATCACGACCGCAGGCGCCATGTCGCGCACGGGACTGTCGACGAACTCCGTGTGCTCAAGGCCGTCGAGGGCGGCCTGAGTGATCCGGCGTACGGATTCGGCGATGCGATTCCTGCCGTACTCGATGATCCGCACGATGAGGGGATTGAACCGGACCTCGGCAAGATCCTGGCAGATGACGATCGTCACGTTGTCGCGGGTCGCCCAGCGGACCCCCAGCTCCAGATACACATTGGGATTCGCGCCGGTCAGGTCGGCGATGTAGATCTCCGCATCGCGTGCCTCGCCGAACATCGACCGATGGATGACCCCGGAGGTCGTCTTCTCCTTCTCGATGACGAGGGTGACCTCGCGGCCGGTCTGTTCACCGATGAGCCGGGCAACCGGCTCCAGCAGTTGTTCGCGGATCTCGGTGACATCGCTCCACGCCGTCGAAGCACCCATGGTCTCACCAGGCATCGCCACGAAGCAGCGCAAGGGCTTCCCGGGTGCCCCCGCCGTGGTGCCCCGTCGTACGGGAGGGCGCTCCTCGACCGCCGTCGCGCTGGTCGTCAGACGGTGGCGCCGCTCGTTCACCTGGAGCCGCTGGAGCGCGGTCCAGCGCTGCCGCCAGTGCTCGAGACGCGGATCGTCGTCGGCCGGGGGCCGGCGTTGGGGATTGCCCAGCGTCAGCAGCGTCTTGACCAGCGCTATCAGAAAATCGATGCTGGGCAACCGCCGACCGCTCAGCGCCTCGCTCACGCCCGATTCCGACAGGGCCCGACCGGCGGGGGCGTGGCGGGCAATCTCCCGCAGCGACGGCTTGCCCTGCTCGATGCGCAGCGCCGTGAGGTCGGCGGCGAAGCGGGCAAGCTCCCCTTCGTATGTCTGACCGCTCGACTCTTCGGCGGGCTCGTCCCGTGCCATCGGCAGCCCTCCGAGATTCTTCGACAGCGTCCCCATTGTACGAGGTCGAAGGTAGGCGAAAGACGCCGAACGATGAGTACGTGAGCCGATTTCGAGTCCCGCCGGGACCGTTCGCCGGATGCAGGAAACGGCTGGGAAACCGGCTGTAGTACTCGTATGAACACCAAGCTGATTGAACTGTTCGCACTTGTCGTCATCCTGCTCGCCTGCGGCGCCATCTATCTCGCTGCCGGGCCGGCCGCGCTCGCCGCGGTCACTGCTGTTGGAACCTCGCTGTTCGCGACCTGGCGCGGTACCCGTGGTAGGAAGCCGCGTGGTGGAAAGCAGCGATAAGGCATCCCTCGCAACCCGGCATGTATCCCATGCCGGGTGCTGCCAGATTCCGATCATGAGACGCGAAGATGTCAGCGGATCGGGTCACTCGCGCAGCACGCGAAGTGGCTATGGTGAATGGCCATGGGACCCCGCGAGCGTTGGGACGCCGAAACCGTCGACGACGCGCTGCACGTGTTGCAGGACATCGTCCTGTGGGAGCTGATACCTGAGCGGTGGGAACACATCGGATCCCTGCTCAGTCGGCTGAGCGCGACCCTGGACACCGGTGAGGTCGACCAGGCCCGGGAGGCCCTGATCGAGCTGGAGCTGAGCGGGCCGGTACGGGCGAATCGGATCGGACAGACCGAGACGAAAGGCATCCCGGAGCCGCTGCTCGAACGCCGCAACACCCTCGTGCACAGGCTGACGGCGGAACAGGACCGCCAGAGCGGCAAGCAGCAGGACGGGTCGCGAACGGAAGCCGGCCGTGGTGACCGACCCGATCGTTGAGCAGGAGTTCGTCGCGCACCTGTTCGCGCCACTCACCGGGCCGGACGCCGAGCTGGCGCGGCACCAGGTGGCGTTGCTGTGGCAAGCGTGCCGCACCGAACTGGGCATGACTCGTACGATCGAGGGCACCTCGCTGCCCGCGCACCTGCCGGCCGACGCGGACCTGCCGGAGGGGGCCCTGGCCGGGCTTCAGGACCCGGCCGTCGACTTCCAGGTGATCGCGCGCCGGGAGCACGACGTGCTGAACATCTCGCTGGTGATAACCACCCCGTTGGCCCCACCGGTGCGGCGGAATCGGCTCGGCGCCGCCGTCGCGCCCGGGTGGATCGAGTACAGCCGGTGGTGGTCCGCGCTGACCGCAGGCGGTCTCAGCGCCCTGCTCGGCGGCGCCACCATCTACCAGGCCAAGTCGGCCGACCCGGCGCAGGCCGAGGTCCGGGCGGCGGTGCCGGAGCAGGACGACGACGGTGAGCGGTGGTGGACCAGGGAGACGACCCTCGACCACTTCACCCTCTGGGAGGTGACCCCGGGCGGCGGCCACCCGCTGCGACGGCTGGTCGTGCTCGGCCGGCCCGACGAGGACGACCGGCTCAGCCGGTTCACCTGGAGCTCCGGGGACGTGCTCCTGCCGCCGCTGGGCCGCTATCTGATGCATGCCGCCAAGCTGCGGTACGCGGCCCGGGTCCGGGGGGACGGCAGCCAACTGACCCGGCTCCGGGACCGCACCGCCGCCCGGCTGGACCGGATCACCGAACTGCTGGCCGGCGGCGGCTCCCTCGGCGACGAGGCGGACGGACTGGCCGCCGACGAGGCCGCGGTGATCGGCGCCCTGCAGGCCCTGAACAGCATGCAGCGCAGTGTCGACATCGCCCGCGCGAACATGACCACGGCCCTGCCGGAGCCACTGCCCACTGATCGGGCCCTGGCGCCGGCGTTGGCGCAGTGGCTGGCCGACGACATCTACTTCCTGGAGCAGATCCGGGTACGGGCGCAGCGGACCCGGCAACTGCTGCCACCCGTGACCAGGTCGGCACCCGTCCGCTCGGCCGTCGTCGAACCACCCGCACCCGAACCACCCGCGACAGCACCGCCCGCGACCGCACGGCCCACGCCGCCGGCCACGGTGCAACAGCGGATGAGTTTCGGGGTCGACGTGGTCTCGTACTCCGGCCGCAGCTGGCCACGACAGGACGAGGTGCAGCGGCGGTTGGCCGGGATCGTGGAGCGGGTCCTGAAGGACCTCGATCTGGACCTGCACGACACGGATCATCAGGACGCCGGTGACGGGATGATGGTCGTGCTTCCCGCGTACGTCCAGCCCCATCTGGCCTTGCCGAAGCTGCTCTACGGCTGGCACGGGCGGGTGGCGGCCGACAACGCCGCGCATCCGGAGGATCGGATCCGGCTGCGGCTGTCGGCGGCCGTCGGGCCCTTCTCGACCGGGGCCGTCGGGTTCATCGGCGCCACCATCATCGAGACCGGTCGGCTGCTCGACAGCGAGGTCCTGCGTCAGGCCGTCACGGACCATCCCGACGCGGACCTGTTGGCCCTGATCTCGGACCGTCTGCACGCCGATGTCGTCGGTGAGGGTCATCCCGGCCTGAACGCCGCTCACTTCATCCCACAACGGGTACGGGTCAAGTCGTACGACAAACCGGCCTGGTTGTGGCTCGGCGGCTCGGTGCCACCCCCGGCGCGGCGGACTCCCCCGGAACTACCGCAGACACCGGGGGAGGAGCCGAAACGGGACCTGCTGGTCATCCACGGCGACACCGAAACCGCCGGCAAGGTCTTCGAGTTTCTCGGCGCTCTCGGCTTGCGTCCGCTGGAGTGGGGCGATCTGGTCGAGCGGACCGGCAGCCTAGCCCCCGAACGCAGCACCGTGCTCCGGCAGGCCTTCGCTGACGACACCGCCGCCCTGGTGCTGTTCACCCCCGGTCCGGGCGGGTCGCCGGACGTGCTCGCCGGCATGGCCCTCGCGTTGCAGCCCGACCGCACGATCCTGGTGCGGCTCGGCCAGGCGGACCTACCGGCGGAACTCCACGGCCGGTACTCCGTTCACCTGGACGGCACCAGCAGCCGGGGCCATCACCAGGTGGCCCAACTGCTGCGACGTCTCGGCTACGCCGTCCAGACCGAGGGCACGGATTGGCTGAACCCGGAGCGGTTCCAGGACTTTTGACCCCCGGGCACAGCCGCCCCATTGGGAGTCGAGGACTGAGCACGGTGAGCGAGCACGCGCATCCTAGGAGCCCGAGCATCCGGGCCCCGCATCGAGCGGCTCCGCCGCCTCTAAGGTCGCCGGGGTGAAGCCGTCACCGACGATGGTCAGGCCCGCCCACAGCGCCACCGGTGCGTTGGGGTAGCGGCGAAGGTAGTCCAGTTGCGCCCCACGCAGGGCGTCCACCGGGGCCAGTCCGGCCGCCAGCCGCCGGTAGACCGCGCCCAGCAGGGTGGCCGTCCTCGTTCCGGAGACCTCCACCGTGCCGGCCAGCACCCAGCGGGCACCGGCCAGCAGCGCCGCGATGGGCAGGCCGAAGGGTTCCTGGGCCCCACGCAGATCGAGCCGGGCGGCCCAGCAGGCCGGCATCAGCACCGCCTCCGGCAGTCGACAGGTGAGCAACTCCGCCGCCGTCAGTTGGTCATCCGGTGCCAGCATCAGCGCCTGACCGAGGCCGCTGGTGGCGGTTCCGTGCACACTGAGCAGCAGGCCGCCCAGGCCGTCCGCCTCGGCCAGGGTCGGACGTACGTCTCTGCGGCACAGGAGTTTCGCCTGCGGGAAGGCCTCCTTCAGCAGCTTCTCCTCCCGCTGGGTGCCGGGCAGATCCGGGTCCAGGTAGGCGCGGAAACCCACGCCGGTCCGGTTGGGCCGGGCCCGCAGGGAGGTCCACAGGGTGATGGCCGGAACCACGACGATGCGGGCCAGTTCCGCCAGGTAGCGCGAGCCCACCCGGACCGCGGCCACCGGCACCGGGCCCAGGAGCCCACCGGTCGACACGACCAGCGGTGGTTGCCCGCCCGCGGCCAGCACCTGCGCCAGTCCGGGCGGGACGATCGCCTCTCCCAGCGCGGCCAGCTCGGCCTCCTGGGCGACGGCGGCCGTGCCGGGCTCGGCCGCGTGGTAGCGGTCCAGCCAGGCCCGCAGCTCGTCGCTGAGGCGTACCTCGTCCACCTGGGGGGTGCCGTCGGGTGGCAGCCAGATCCGGCTGCAGATGGTGGTCTCGTCCTCCAGCACGTCGAGGATGAGGGCGTGTCCGCCGGGCGGCAGCGCGGCCACGGTCTCCGCCAGGCCGGCCGGTTGTGGGGTGACCGCCCGCCGAAGCTCCGCGGTGGCTGCCCGATCCAGCCGCCGGTACAGCTCGGGCAGCTCGGGGGAGTCCCCGGCCAGCACGATGGCGTCGACGAGTTCCCGCAGGTCCTCGCTGAAACGGGCGCCGGTCTGCACGAAGGCGGACACCGCCTCGGCGCGGGCCGCAGTCGCCACCGCGAAGGCCGTCGGGCCGTCGCCGGCACGGGCGGCGCAGTGCATGGCCAGGATGTAGGTCTGCCGCTGATCCTGGTAGAAGCTCTCCCGGTCGTCCGGGGCGGCCAGCCGACGGCCGGCCTTCTCGGCGAGGGTGAACGCGATGACCGAGTGGTCCCGGGCAGCCTCCACCTGGTCGTCGAGGATGAGCTGGTACGCGAGGTGGTAGTGCGCGATCGAGGCCGCACTCGGGTCCCGGTCGGCATCCAGCGGCAGCACCGCCTGGTTGAGCAGGTCGATGGCCGATGCCCGGTCACCACGGTCGAGGGACACCATGGCCCACTCCAGGGCGACCTGAGACAGGTCCCGGGGATTAGGGAAGTCGTCGTAGGGCAGCGCCGCCAGCCGGGCCTCGGCCGCGTCGAGGTCGCCGGTCAACCGGTCCAGCCGGGCCAGGAAGAACTCGCAGCCCAGGCGGTTGCCCGGCTCCCCGTCGCCGAGCCGGAGCGCCTGCTCGAACCGGCGGCGGGCGTAGCCGGCCGCGTCGGGGTCCTCCGGCACGTCGAGCAGCCGCATCTGCCCCAGCCGACGAGCGGCGTGCGCCGCGCCCAGGGGCCGGCCGGCCCGCAGGTACTGGACGAACGCCCGCTCGTACGCCTGGCGGGCGCCCGTGGTGTCACCCACCTGGTCCAGTACCGCGCCCAGCTCGCGTTCGGCGTTTGCCGCCCCGACCCGGCGGCCCAGGGCGGCGTACCGGTCCCGGGCCTCGACCAGCGACTCCCGAGCCAGGTCGAAGTCCCGGGCGATGCGGGCCGACACGGCCACCCGATGACAGAGGTCGGCCCGGAGCTGGTCGGTGCGGCCCGAGGGTGGACACCGCTGGAGCACCTCGGCGAGTTCGGCCAGCCGTTCCCGGGCGGGCAGGAACTGGTAGCCCTGGTGGGCGACGGCGGCGCGCTGGGCCAGGACCTGTCCGGCCCGCAGCCAGTCCTCCTGCTGGGCCGCTACCTCACCGGCCCGCACCAGCAGTTCTTCGGCGTCGGGGAGCCGCCCGTCGTTGCGGGCCAGGATGCCCGCCTCCAGCAACGCCTCGGACCGCAGCTCCCCCAGGTCCTCCGCGGCAGCCAGCTCGATCACCGTCTGGTAGCCGGCGGCGGCTTCCGCCCGCCGGCCGCGGGCGGCCAACAGCCAGTTCCAGTCCAGCAGGATTCGGGCCCGGGCGTACGGGCTGAGATCGTCGCGGTCCACCCATGGGCGTAGCAGCCGTTGCGCCGCACCGAGTTCATGCCGGTCGACATGCGCCGCGGCCTTGCGCCACGCGGCGAGCGCCTCCTCGTCGACGGCGGCCTCCTCCGAAGTCGTTGGCGGTGTCACCCTCGGCGGCACGGCGGGGCATCGACCTACCCGCTGGACGTCCGGACCGGCTGATGGCACCTCGGTCGGTCACTGACGGTGTTGTTGACCTGTCAGTACGTCAAAGTTAGCGTTAACAACGCTCGTCCACTCCAGAGAGTCCACCACCACCTGGGAGGGCCATTGAGATCGGGTCAGCGAAGGTCAGGAAAGGGTAGAGCCATCGCCATCATCGCACTGGGTGCGCTTGCCGCGGCGTCGTTGGCACCGACGCCATCCCACGCCGCCGACGATCAGCTCAACGAGGGCCTGGTGCACCGCTTCGCCCTCGACGAGACCAGCGGAACGACACTGGTCAACTCCGGTAGCGCGGGCTCGGCGGCGAACGCCACCCTGGTCAATCCGCAGAAGGCGACACTGACCGGCGACGGGGTCAGGTTCAACCCCGAGTCGTACGAAGGCGCTCTCGAAGGTGCCTACGTGAAGCTGCCGGACAATCTCACCGCCGGCATGACCAACCTGACGGTCGACTATGACGTGTGGATCGACCCGGCGAACGTCGGCGAGCACCAGATGTGGAGCTTCGGCGCCAAGTCCGGCTCCTGTGACGCCGACACCGGGGGCCAGGGGGCCATCTTCGCCTCGAACACCCAGCGGTTCCGGGTGGCCGTCGGTTCCACGAACCTGCAACAGAACCGGGTCCGGATGACCGAGGGGGCGTGGACCCACGTCACCTACACCCAGTCGCTGAACCCGAACGGCACGAGCTGGACCGGCCGGCTGTACCTCGACGGGGTGCTGCACGCCACGGCGCCCAACCTGAGCACCCCGCCCTCGGTGAACGCCGCCGGCACCACCTGCAACTTCCTAGCCCGCTCGCAGAACTCGGGCCACTACTCCTTCCGCGGCACCCTCCGGGACTTTCGGATCTACGACCGGGCCGTCAGCGTCGAGGAGACCCGGGCCCTGGCGCAACGGACCGTCGCCATCGGGGTCCGCGCGGACGCCGAGGCCATCGACCTCGGCCTGACCAGCGCGATCGTACGGGACATCGTGCTGCCCAAGGTGGGTTCGGTGGCGGGCTCGGCCATCACCTGGACCAGTTCGGACCCCTCCGTCGTGGAGGTCTACACCCCGCCGGCCGTGCCCAGTGCCCGCAAGGTTGCGGTGACCGGCCGGATCACCCGACCCGCCCAGGGCCAGCCCGACGCGACCGCCACCCTCACGGCCACCCTGCGCAAGGGCGCCGATGAGGTGGTCACCCGGGAGATCCCCGTGGTGGTCAAGGCGGAGTTCGATGACGCCCAGGCGGTCGACCGGGACACCTTCGACCTGACCCTGTACGCCACCGACGACGTACGCGGAAACCTGCACCTTCCGGCCGGTGGTGAGTTCGGCTCCACCATCACCTGGAAGTCGACCACCGACCTGGTCACCCCGACCGGTGAGGTGACCCGCCCGGCCTTCGGCCGTGCCGATGTCGAGGCCACCCTGACCGCGACCATCACCAAGGGCGGGACCTCGAAGACGAAGTCCTTCCCGGTGACCATCACCGCCATGCCCCGCGCCGAGGAGTACGAGCGGTACTTCCTGGGGTACTTCAAGGGTGAGGGCATCGCCGACGGCGAGCAGATCATGTTCGCCACCTCCAACGGCAACACCGCCCTGGACTGGACCGGTCTGACCGGAGGCCGCCCGTCCCTGATCTCCCAGTTGGGAGACCAGGGCCTTCGTGACCCGCACATCGTCCGCTCACCCGACGGCGACACCTTCTACATGATCGCCACCGACCTGAACTGGTACGACCAGGGCGGGTACAACATCAACGACACCCAGTACATCGAGGTGTTCGAGTCGCACGACCTGGTCAACTGGACCCCGCAGCGGCATGTGAAGGTCGCCCCGGACGACGCCGGCAACGCCTTCGCCCCCGAATCCCTGTGGGTGGAGGAGATCGGCGCCTACGTCGTGTTCTGGGCCCAGTCCCTGTGGGACGACCCGGTTAACCGGACCGGTCAGGGCAACGCCCAGATGTGGTACGCCACCACCCGTGACTTCCAGACCTTCTCCCCTCCCCAGGTCTGGCAGGACCCGGCCCCCCTGTCCCGGATCGACACGACCGCCATCAAGGTCGGCGACCACTACTACCGGGTGACCAAGAACGAGGCCGGCAACCAGGGCTCGGACATCTTCTCCGAAAAGCACACCGACTTCCTGGACAGCGACATCGACAACTGGACCCTGCTCGCCCCGGCTCTGGGGCGTACCACCTGGGTCGCCAACCAGGGCTACGAGGGGCCGATCATCTTCAAGGCCAACCCGGGCGACACCGCCTGCCCCGGCCAGTTCTACCTGTGGGGTGACCGGTACACCAACGGAGGTGGCTACCAGGCCGCCTGCCACGAGGACATCGAGGCACCTACCTGGAACCCCAAGGCGATCACGATGACCAACGCCGGGGTCGTCCGTCCCCGGCACGGCACGGTGATCCCGCTGACCCTGCGGGAGTGGAACGACATCCGGGGGATCCCGAACAGCGATGTCACGACCACCACGGAGGTGACCGTCGAGGCGTACGCCAGCGGGGCCCAGACCACCACGGCCACCGCCACGGTCACCGCGGCTGACGGGTTCCAGACCGGCGGTCAGGTGCGGTTCAGCCTGGGCTCCTGGTCGACGGTCGCCTACCTGGACGACGGCGCGGCCACGGTCACCCTGCCGACCGGCCTGCCCGCGGGCACCCGGACGGTCAAGGCCGAGTACCTCGGCCACGACTACCTGAAGGCCTCGGAAGGTACGGCCTCAGTTCAGGTGCCCGCCGGATCCAAGGCCGTCAAGGTCAAGGCGAAGGCCGCCCCGGCGTCGGTCGCCCGTGGCGGCACCTTCGAGCTGAAGGTGACCGTCGAGCCGGCCGGCGGGCCGAAGAAGCAGGCCGCCACCCCGACCGGGGAGGTCACGGTCACCTTCGGGGGAGCCGTGCAGGTCGTGTCGCTGGTGGAGGGCAAGGTGGTCGTCGACCTGCCGACCGCCGATCTGCAACCCGGCCAGTACCAGGTGCATGTCGCCTACTCCGGCAACCCGACCTACCAGGGGCACGCCGGCAACCACCAGAAGTTGACCGTACGCAAGCGGTAGTCCTGCGCCAGGGAGTCGGAGCGGGCGGGCTTGGCGCCCGCTCTGACCGGTGCCCGGCCAGGTCGACCTGACGCGCCGGCGGCGGCCGATCCACCCGTAGGGAGATCGGCCGCCGCCGGGTCGGCGTCACGGCTTGCGGGCGACCAGCGCGATGAAGGTGTGGTAGGTGTCGCTCTGGTCCGCGGTGGTCTCGTCCGGCTCCGGCCGCCACTCGGGCAGCGGCACCAGCCCCGGCTCCAGCACCTCCAGGCCTTCGACGAAGGAGAGGATCTCCTCATCGGTACGCCACCGGCCGGTGCCGAGGGACTCGTTGAAGACCCGTTCCACCTCGTGGGCCTTACGGGAGGCCTCCGGGTGCCGCTCACCGGGATCACGGAAGTGGGAGATCGCCACGTAGCTGCCGGAGGGCAGGGCCTCGATCAGCTTCGCCGCCACCCCCTTGGGGTCCTCGTCGTCACTGAGGTGATGCAGGATCGCGAAGAGCAGCAACCCGATCGGGCGGTCGAAGTCCAGCACCTGCCGCACCTGCGGGTGTTGCAGGATGGCCTCCGGCGACCGGATGTCGGCCTGGACGACCGTGGTGGCGCCGTCGCCGGCCAGCAGGGCCCGCCCGTGGGCCAGCACGATCGGGTCGTTGTCGACATAGACCACCCGTGCCTGGGGGTCGTGCTGCATCGCCACCTGGTGCACATTGCCCTGGGTGGGCAGGCCCGAGCCGAGATCCAGGAACTGGTTGACCCCCTGCTCGGCGGTGAGGAAGCGCACCACCCGCCGCAGGAAGGCGCGGTTGGCCTGCGCGGCCTGCGGGCCGTCCGGGGTTATCCGGACCGCGTGTTCGGCGACCGCGCGGTCCACGGCGAAGTTGTCCTTGCCGCCGAGGAAGAAGTCGTAGACCCGGGCGATGCTCGGAGCGTTCATGTCGACCCCCGGCGGAGCCGCTTCTGGACCGGTCACAGTTCGTCTCCTCGTCCCTACCGGATCGCGGGCGGCCGATCGGCTTGAGCCGAGGGCCGGACAGAGTGTAGCCATACCCCGAAGCGAATTCGGCTTCCTTACCGTCGTATGTCGGACTGGGGCGTCCACCTGAGTCGACTCCACGACAAACCGGGTATCCGTCCGGTCCCGCAGGGTGCCTCGGCTGCGCCACTGTGGAGACCGCAAGACGGGTACGGTTGTCGCTGGATGATGCGGGCGTCGGCCGGGTGGGAGCAGTGACCCCCCAGCGACGAACCGGAAAGGAGGGTCAGTGGCGCGGCGCAGAGCCCTGGTGGTCCGAGGTGGGTGGGAGGGACACCGGCCGGTCGAGGCTACGGAGCTGTTCATTCCCTTCCTGGAAGGCAATGGATACACGGTCCGGGTGGAGGAGTCGACAGAGATCTATTCCGATGCCGCCGAACTGGCCGACACCGACCTGATAGTGCAGTGCATGACGATGTCGCAGATCACTGCGGAGCAGGTGGCCGGGCTGTCCGCCGCGGTCGCCGCCGGTACGGGTTTCACCGGCTGGCACGGCGGCATCGTCGACTCCTTCCGGGCCAACGCGGAGTACCTGCACCTGGTGGGCGGCCAGTTCGCCACCCACCCCGGGGTCCGGCCGCAGGACCGCTGCGGCACCGAGCAGGACAACTTCCTCCCCCATTCGATCACCATCACCCCCCTGGGTGCCGAGCATCCGATCACCGCCGGGATCGAGGACTTCGAACTGGTCACCGAGCAGTACTGGGTGCTGCACGACGACCTGATCGAGGTGCTGGCCACCACCACCCACCCCATTCGGGAATGGCAGCCGTGGCACCGGCCGGTCACCTCGCCGGCGATCTGGACCCGACACTGGGGCGCCGGGCGGATCGTCGTGACCACCCCGGGACACAGCCTCGACGTGCTGGAGCACGCGAGCGTGCGTACCGTCATCGAGAGGGGAATGGTGTGGGCGACCCGCACGGCGTCGGCATCGTAGGTCTGGGGTTCATCTCCCGCGCGTACCTGGAGACCCTCGTCGGGCATCCCGCCGTGCGGATCGTCGCGGTGGCCGACCTGGACCCGGCCCGGGCCGCCGCGGCCGCCGCCGCGATCCCCGGTGCCGAGGCGGTGAGTGTCGAGGGCTTGCTGCGCCACCCCGAGGTGACCACCGTGCTCAACCTGACCATCCCGGCGGCGCACGCCGAGATCTCGGGCGCCGCTATCGAGGCCGGCCGGAACGTCTACGGCGAGAAGCCCCTGACGGCCACCTTTCCGCAGGGCCGGTCGATCATCGACCGGGCGGCTGCGGCCGGGGTGAGGGTCGGGTGTGCCCCGGACACCGTGCTGGGCATCGGTACCCAGACCGCCCGCGCGGCGATCGAGGGTGGGCTGATCGGCCGTCCGCTGGCCGCATCGGCCGTCATGGTCACCCCCGGGCATGAGCGCTGGCATCCCGAACCCGACTTCTACTACGCCCCCGGCGGGGGCCCGCTGCTGGACATGGGGCCGTACTACCTCTCGGCGCTGGTGCACCTGCTAGGGCCGGTCCGGGCGGTGATCGGGGCAGCCAGTCGGCTGCGGGATGTCCGGATCATCGGCTCCGGTCCCCGCCAGGGGCAGCGGATCCCGGTCGAGGTGCCGACCCATGTGACCGGGGTGCTGGAACACGCGGACGGTGCCCTGACCACCCTGACGACCAGCTTCGACGGTGTCGGAACGACGGCCGCCCCGATCGAGGTGCACGGGGAGGCCGGCACCCTGGCCGTACCCGATCCGAACCACTTCGACGGCACGGTCCGCCGCCGGGCCCTCAGCGACCCCGAGTGGCGTCCCCTGGAACCGCGGGCCGGCTACGTGGCCGCCGCCCGGGGGGTCGGCCTGATCGACCTGGTCCGGGCCGACGACACCCGTCCGCCCCGGGCGAGCGGTGAACTGGCTTTGCACGTACTCGACATCATGACCGCCCTGCTCCGCTCGGCCGAAGAGGGCCGACGGATCGAGCTGACCACGACGGCCGAACGCCCCGCACCCGTCCCCCTGACCCCGGCCGAGGAGTGGAGGTCCGCCCTGACCGTCCGGCGCTGAACGGTGCAGGCCACCTGCGGTCCGCCGGCTGGGAGGTGACTCAGTCCGGGCGGCGGGGGTGCGGCGGGCTCCGGTGGGCCGAGTCGGCTGATGTCGTGCCCCTCGGGGTAGGTCCTGGTGTGGATGCCGTCGGCGAACAACGGTGTGGCCCGGGGCCTGCCGAACCAGCGCAGCAGCCGGGCGCGGGTCTTCAGCGCCAGGTGCAGCCCGGCCCGGATCAGCCAGGCCGGGGGGGCGACCCGCATCGCGCGGCGCAGGGGAGGGTCGTACATGGCGTTGACCAGGGCGTCGCCCAGCGGGGCCAGGGGATCGAAGCCGTCACCCTTCTGCGGTACGGTGACCCTGCTTCGCGTTCGAAGACGGTATCGATGTGTTTCGTCGACGCTACGGGGTGGGAGAAATGGGCGAAGACAGACGGCACATACGCCTGTCCCTGGCCACCCTGGACTCCCTCGGCAGCGACGAGGAACTGCGGGAACAGGTCACCCTGGCCCTGCGTCGGGCGGAGAGCGATCGGCGGCCCAGCGCCCACTCCGGTCAGGACCCCACGGGTGCCATCACCGTGGTCGTGGACTCCGCCGGTCAGGTCGAGGACGTGACCGTGACCCGCGACTGGCGCAGCCGGGTGGGGGTCAGCGGTGCCCCGGAGGCCCTCTTCACGGCGTACACGACCGCGGTGCAGGCGGCCGTCGAGACCGTCGCCCTGCGGCAGCTGCGAGCAGACTCCAACGAGGCCGCCCGGCCGCAGCCGAACAACACCGGCGAGGCCGCCAGCACCAGCGAGGTTGGACCCGACGACGAGCAGTGGCTGCGGCAGACCTGGCAGACCCTGCACGACCTCGACATCGAGCTCGAAGGGTTGGCTCGCCCGCCGCAGATGGCGTCCGAACAGGAGGTCGCCAGCCCGTCCGGGGTGCTGACCCTGCGGATGCGCGACGGGGGTGTCGTCTCGATCGTCGGTGACGTCCGCCGGATCGGTCAGCTGGATGCCGCCGCCCTGCGGTACGAGGCGCATGCCCTGTTCCGGACGTACGCTCTGGTCCGCTCCCAGAATCGACCCTGAGGTTTCGACATGCAGGAAGTCTCCGTCATCACCGAGGCCGTGCGCGACGAAGGCGGCAAGTGGCTCAGGTTGTCCGACCGGGCGCAGTTGATCAAGTTGGCCGCGGACCAGCTGCACCTGGACGCCTCGGCCTTCTTCATCGGGGACGCGAACGTCGTCCTGCACTCCGCGGCCTACCGGGACTTCCACCGCTTCCTGGTCGGTGTCCTCGGCGGGGCGGTGACCGAGTTCGAGCAGATCGGCGAGGCCCTTCGGCGCATCGCCGACGAGTACGACGACGCCGACGCGGTCATCTCTCTGGACCTCAACCAGATCTACACCCACTGAGCGCGAAGGACGACAGGGTGCAGCCAACAACCAGTCAGCTTGAGTACGGCGAGCCGTTCAACAAGGCCTTCGACCAGATCCGTACCGGCATCAACACCGCGATCGAGAGCTTCAACCAGCTGGTGGACAAGGTGAACAGCTGGAAGTGGCTGCTCGGGCCGGCCGCGCTGTGGTGGATCAAAAACAATCTGGACGACGTCCGGGGCGGCCTGAACAACGTTCTCGATCGGGTCGATCACGCCCTGGAGCACCAACTGCCGGTGCTCTCACTGATCAACATCAGCTTCCGCTGGGTCACCGATGTGAAGTCTCCGGTGTCGAACCTGTCCTTCGTCACCACCGAGCCGGACAACCAGAACCTGGCCAAGTGGACCGGGGACGCGGCCAGCGCCTACAACTCCAAGGCGATCAAGCAGAAGGCGGCGGTCGACGAGACCGTGGTCAAGGCGGAGTTCATCAGCCAGTGGCTGTTCGACATCGCCAAGGCCAATGTCGACTACGCGGTCGAACTGGCCAAGATAGTCACCGGGCTCACCGGCAAACTCGTGCAGGCCGTGGCGGAGGCCAGCACGGTGATCGACCTGCCCTGGGCCATTTCCACCCTCGCCAAGTCGATCGGTGACCTCGTCACCGCGGGCCTGAACACCCTGCTCACCATCGGGCAGCGGTTCGTCGACGCGCTGGGCAACGTGCGGGACATCGCCACCCAGGTGGGTGACCACTCGAAGCTGCCCGGCGGGCAGTGGCCGCAGGCCGTACGGGGTTGATCAGATCCTCGGCACGGCGGACCGGGTAGCGGTGAGGATCACCCGGGAGGCCGAGGCCAGGGTCTCCGTCGGAAGGTAGGACTCGCCGCCGACGGCCAGCCACACCTTCACCACCAGGTTGCCGGTGCGGGAATGCACCATGTACTCGGCGTACCGGAAGCCCGGGGTGGAGCGTTTGGTGAAGGCCTCCGCCTCCTCACCCACCTGGGCCACCGGGCCCGCCGGGGTCATCCCGGTAGCCTCCCGGGTGCCCAGGTAGAGCAGCCGGGCCTCCTCGGCGGTGGCCGGAGTCGAGGCCTCCACCAGCAGGTTCGCCTCATGGCCTGACCTGGTGCGCATCTCGAACAGACAGGCCGCCCCGGGCCGTCCCGGCGGTGGCTTCGGGTCGGTCCGGGTAACCGTCAACGCCAGGTCCGCCAGCGGCGCCAGGTCGGTGCGCGCGCACAGGTCCAACTCGGCGGCCGAGTAGGAGGGGCCGGCAGGCGAGGGGGTGGCGCTCGGGACGGTGGCCGAGGTCTGCGCCGGGGCCGAGGGGGCGGCGACCGGGGTCTGCGCGTCACAACCGGCGAGTGCGGCGACGGCGACCAGGGCCACGCCCAGACGGCGACCACACAAGGAGTCAGGCACGACCTCGACCGTACCGGTTTCCCACCAGCGGGACAGGCCTGTCGGCCACCGCTAGGGTGCCGATGTGGCCCCCCGAGAAACCCCCGAGGACATCGCCCGCACCCGCACCGTGTCCGCCGGCACCATCCTCGGCAACCGGGCGGATCTTCGCGGCTACCCCTATCGGCTGCTGTGCGTGGTGGCCCACCACGGCATCGGCGGTGACCAGGTGACCCAGGCCGTCGCGGCGGCGGAGGTGCTGGAGGCGTACGGCTGGGAACTGGTGACCGTCTCCGAGTTCACCAGCAACCGGGTGGTCTACGCCGTGCTGCGCCGACGCTGAACCGGACCGTACCGTCACGGGTCGGTGCGGCGGGCCGGGCTCGGCTACCCTCCCCGGCGTGGACACCACGGAGATCGATGCACCCGTCGTCGGCGTCACCGTCTTTCCGGACCGGGCCCGGGTCACCCGGCGCGGCGGCCTCCGACTGACCCCCGGCCAGCACCGGGTGCGTGTCGCCCCCCTCCCGCTCGGCCTACGGCGGGATTCGGTGCGGGTCGGCGGTCGCGGGCCGGCCGTGGTGCTCGGCGTGGAGGTGACCACCTGGCGGCAGGCCCGCAGCACGGACGCCCAGGTGGTCGCATTGGAGCAGCGTCGCCGCGAGTTGGCCGACGACCTGGCCGAGGCGGAGGACACCGACGCCATCGAGCAGCAGCGCGGGGAGTTCCTCACCCGACTGGCGGAGCGGGCCGGCGGCACCTACGCCCGTGCCCTGGCCGCCGGTGACGCGGCCCCCGGGGACGTGGCCGTCTTCACCGACTCGGTGGCCGCGCAGCTGGCCGAATCGCGGACCCGGCGGCGCGAGCTGGCCCGTCGGCGTACCGAGCTGACCGAGGAACTGGCCGCCCTCGGGCGGGAGCTGGACGCCGCCCGGGGCAAGCGGGCACCGGACCGGCTGGCCGTCGAGGTGATCGTGGCGGTGCAGGAAGAACAGGCCGAGGTCGAGCTGGAGCTGACCTACCTGGTGGACGGGGCCGGCTGGCAACCCTCCTATGACGTGCGGCTGGTCGAGGACACCGTCACGGTCACCTGGTTCGGGGCGGTCAGCCAGAGCACCGGGGAGGACTGGCCGGAGTGCGAGCTTCAGCTGTCCACCGCCCGACCGGCGGCCACCACCGGGGTACCCGAGCTGTCGCCGTGGTATCTGGACCGGTTCCGGCCGGCGGCGCCCCTGGTGATGTCGGCGCAGATGTCGGTCGGCATGGTGGTCCCGCCGGCCCCCGGCGGGGCTCCGGTCGGTGCGGCCCCGGCCCGGGCCGGGGCGGCCCGTCCCAAGCTGCAGCAGAGCGTCGCCGAGGTGGAGCAGGGGGTCAGCGCGGCCACCTACCGGCCCGCCCGGCCGGTGGCGGTGCCGGCCGACGGCAGCGCGCACCGGGCCACCATCGCCGTGCTGGAACTGCCGGCCCGGCTCGACCATGTCACCGTGCCGCTGCGCGCCACCGAGGCGCACCTGCGGGCCACCGTCCGCAACACCTCCGTGCACACCCTGCTGCCCGGCCCGGCCGCGGTGTTCCACGACGCCGACTTCATCGCCTCCATCCGGCTGCCGATGTGGGCACCGGGGGAGGAGACCGAGTTGGCCCTCGGGGTGGACGACCGGCTGCGGGTGCAGCGGAAGCTGCACCGGCGTACCGAGACCAAGGCCACCCTGGGGTCGACCCGGCGACGGGAGGTGGAATACCTGATCACGGTCGCCAACCACACCCCCCGCCCGGCCACCGTCGAGGTGCGTGATCAGCTCCCGGTCTCCCGTGACGAGGCCGTGGTGGTGCGGGAGACCACCCTGGTGCCGCCGCCGGTCGAGCGTACGGAGTTGGGGGAGTTGACCTGGCGGTTGTCTCTGGCCCCGGGTGACAGCGGTGAGATCGCGCTGGGCTTCCGGGTGGAACTGGCCAAGGGGGTGGAGCTGACCGGCTGGCGGGAGTAGGCGCGGGGCACTAGGAGTGCCGGCCGGTGTCCGTGGGCAGGGTGGCCCGGTCGGCGGCCTGCCGGCCGGACTCCCAGCCTTCGCGGCTGTCGACCCGGCTGCCTCGGGCCCGCACGGTGTGCGGGAAGACCCGCCGCATGGTGTCGCGGATCTGTTCGTCCCGGGCGGCCAGCACCGGCAGCAGATCGGCCGGGTCGGCCCCTCCCGCCGCGTCGCCCGGACCGGTAACCTGCGCCAGAGCCAGCTGAGCAGCCTCGGTCAGCCGTTCGTCGATGCGGACGGTGAAGGCCACCAGGAAGGACTGTCGGAACGCCTTGAGGCGGCGCCGCCCCGCCTTGCCGCCCGGCGGTTCCGCCCGGGCCATCGCCCGGTGGGCCTGCACGAGCAGGGAGGTGTAGAGCAGGTCGACCGCCTCGATGTCGGTGTCGAAGCCGAAGACGGTGCTGAAGGCCAACTCCGGTGAGGAGACCGTGTGGCAGCGGTTGGCCCGGGCGACCACGTCCAGCAGGGAGGCCTTCTCCTTCTCGTGCGGGTGGTCCACCCCGATGCGCCGCGCGTACGGCACCACCGGCGCCGGGTCGGCGCTTCGGGCGGCCAGCAGCGCCTCGTCCAGACTGTGCCGGGTGGCCAGTTCCTGGGCCTTGGCGGTGTACGTCTCGGCCTCGGCCGGGAAGGTCGTGGACTCCGCCTTCGCCAGCAGGGCGCGTACCCGATCCAGCAGCCGGGCGTCGACCCGGGACGATCCCGTCGTACCCGAGCGGTCCCCGGTCGCGGGGGAGCCAGGTGGGGGGAGGAGCACCTCGATCGGCGGGAGGGAGGCCAGGATGACGAGCAGACCCAACACCAGATCGAGTACGGCCACCCGGTCCAGCCGCCAGCGGGCCGCGAGTTCGTCGAGGTAGCTGGCGTCGCTGGACCACCAGACCTGCGCGCCGAGGCTCTCCGCCTGCGCCCGCCACCGCTGGTCGACCGTGTCCGCGGGAAACTGTCGCAGGTACCCGGCGACCGCGTCGGTCACCAGGTCGGCCTGGCGCGGCTGGCCCCGTCGGGCGACGACCCGGTGCAACTCGGTCGGCTGCCATCCGCCTTGCCACAGCCGCGCGCACGCCTCGTCCTTCGCGGCCACCAGTTCCGGATCGACCTCGGTCGACGGGGCCACGGCCAGGGCGTCCAGCCCCGCTTCGTAGTCGATCGCCCCGGCGAGAACCGCCCTGATCCGCTCCCGCACCGATGTCACCGGCCCAGGCTACGGAGTCCGGGCCGGGGCTTTCGGCCAGTGGCCCGATCAGCGGCGGCCGTCACTCCCCGCGACGCGACGACCCCCGCCGGAGCTTGTTCTCCCCACTCCCCGAGCGACGCCCGACGGGCCCGTTCCGCCGTCTGGATGACGCGCCGGGCGGGACCTGAGGACGCGATCTGCCCGCCCCTGAGTATCCGTACTCAACGATGCCGACGTGCCGGTACTCAACGGCGACCACATCGACGAGATATGCCGTCGGGACGAGTGGCGCGGCGTGATCACTGGTCCTATCGTCGGGACCGGCCATGGGACCGAAGAGGCGAGGAGCACCATGAATATGGCAGCACCCACGATGACAGCGGCCCGTACCGGACCGGACATGGGCATCCGGATCGGTGTCGGGTTCGTCCTGCTGTTGCCCGCGTTGATCGCCCTCGCCTGGTCGTATCTGCTCCCCACCCTGCAGGCGGTGTCGCGCTCGACGAAGCGTGATCGACTGATCGGCCCGGTGGAGAGTGTGGGCTCTGCCAACTACGAGGGCCTCTTCGCCCAGGGATTCCTCGGTGACATGGGCTCGGCCCTGCTCCTGGCGCTGGTGCCACTGGCCTTGGCGCTGCTGGTCGCACCGGCGCTGGCGCTGCTCGCCGATCGCGCCGGGCGCCGGGCCCGGCTGGCGCTGCGGGCCCTGGTCGTGCTCCCGGTCGCCGGGTACGCGCCCGTGGCGCTGCTCATCGGTTGGCGCCTCGACCGGATGGAACCCGGCACCATGCTGGACCGTCCCGTGGCGACCCTCGCGGAGCTCACCGCAGTCACCGGCGCCGGGCTGGTCGTGGCGGTCGCCACCACGGCCTTCCTCAGCACCCTGCGCGGCCGGGGGCAGCGTCGCGACGCCCTGCCGGCGGCGCTGACCGTCGCCGGTCTGCTGGTGCTCGGCATCATCGCGGCCGCCCTCCAGACCTACACCGCGCCGCTGCTGACGGGCAGAATCCGCACCCCCCTGACGTACGCGGTCACCGAATCCCTGCAGCAGATGAACCTCGGTGGCGGCTCCGCCGCAGCGGTGCTGCTGCTGATCCCACTGGCCTTGCTGGGCCTGGCGGCGACGGCCCTGCTGCTGCTCACCAGGGTCCGCATCGAGGTGGTCGACGAGGCCGTCACCCACCGCGAGCACCCGGAGGACGCGGTCAGCAAGTCCGGTCCGGTCACCGAGTCCGGCCCGGCCACCGGGTCGACCGGTAACCGGCAGGCCCGGATCGGGCTGGCGGTCGCGGGGGCGCTAGTGTTCGTCGTCATGCTGTGGGTGGCCTGGCCGTGGCTGCGCCGCAGCCTAAGGTTCACCACCGAGACCGTGCCGATGCCGGCCCCCGACCTGGGCGGCATGTTGACGGCGACCTGGCTGCCGACCCTGCTGTCGGCGATGGTCACGGTCGCGGTCGCGGCGGCGGCCGGCTTCGCCATCGGGGGCCTGCGTCCCCTCGGTCGGTTCAGCGAGTTGCTCCTGCTGCCCTTCGCGCCGTGGCTGTTCGTCGGCACCGGGCCGCTGGCCATCGAGTCCTTCCTGCGGGCCCGCGACCTCGAGCAGCTCAACACCTTCCTCGGGCTGGTGCCTCCGGGTTGGGTCAGCATTCCGGCGTTGTTCCTGTTCACCGTGCTGTTCCGCGGACTGGAACCCCGGTGGCGGGCGGGCGGTGGGTTCTGGTCCACCATGCTCGCCCCGGCGGCGCCGATGGTCGTGCTGGTCGGGCTGGTCACCTGGCTGGTAGCCGCCGCACAGGTGCTCTGGCCGATGCTCGTGGCGTCGACCCCGACGTATCGACCGGCGCCGCTGGAGGCCCTCTCGGGGTTCGCCAGATGGGGGATGCGCGGCGACGGCGACGGGCTGGCCCTCGGCGCGGTTCTGCCGCTACCGATGATGCTGATCTTCCTGGCCGTGTTCGTGTTGCTACAGGTGAAGTACCTCGACCGGTTGACGGTACGAGTCGGTCGGTGATTTCACCGCAGGGGCTGCGGATCGCCGAGGACACAACGATCATGTAGCTATGTTCAGTACTCTTCGGACACGGAAGCTCGTGGCCGCCGGCGTGATGCTGGCGGCCACGATCGCTGTCCTACCCGCATCCGCCGCAGCGCAGCCCGGGCCGTCCGCCGACAGACCGGACCGCGCCGAGTTACGCGCCGCGCTCACCGCAGTACCCGAGGCCGGGGTGCCCGGCGTTCTGGCCGAGGTGCGCCAGGGCCGGCATGACTGGCGCGGCGCCGCCGGCCAGGCCTATCTGACCAAACCTCGACCGATGCAGCCACAGATGCGCCACCGCATCGGCAGCATCACCAAGACCTTCGTCGCCACCACCGTGCTGCAACTCGTCGACGAGGGACGGTTGGGTCTGGACGACCCGATCGGCAAGTGGCTCCCCGACACCGTGCCGGGGGAGCGCGGCGACCAGGTCACCGTCCGGATGCTGCTGAACCACACCAGCGGCATCGGCAACTACACCAACGCGATGATCGATTCGTACGCGGCGATCAACCAGATGCAGGTCACCACGTACCCCCCGGCGGACCTGGTCGCCATCGGCCTGGCCATGCCCCCGACCGGCGAGCCCGGCGCGAGGTTCAGCTACTCCAACACCAACTACGTCCTGGCCGGACTGCTGATCGAGGCGGTCACCGGCAACGACGCCCCGGCCGAGGTGCAGCGGCGGATCCTGCGGCCGTTGAGGCTCACCGGGACGAGTTTCCCGGGCACCGATCCGACGATCCGCGGCCCGCACGGCGGCGCCTACTTCGCCCCCTTCGGGGTCCGCGACCTCAGCGAGTTCAACATGAGTTGGGCGTGGACGGCCGGTGAGATGATCTCCACCATGGCGGACCTGAACACCTTCTTCCGCGCGCTGCTCGACGGGGACCTGCTCAGCCCCGCCACCCTCAAGCAGATGCTCGACGGGGTGCCGATGCTGCCGGAACTGCCCGAAGCCGGCACCTACGGCCTCGGCATCTACTCGCTGCCCACCCCGTGCGGGGAGTTCTGGGGGCACGACGGCGCGGTGATGGGTCACCTGACCTACTCGCTGCACACCCGCGACGGCACCCGCCAGGTGTCCTCCGGCATCAACATCAGCCACTATCAGATCGGTTTCCCCGACCCGCACCCGATCGACATCGCCTGGCAGACCTTCCTGCTCACCGCGCTGTGCCCGACCGGCGAGATGAACAGCCGGTCGGTGCAGCCCGCGCCGCAGCTGCCCAGCGTGACCCGGATGCCGGGCAACGCGGCGGCGGTGACGGCGCCCTAGGGCGTCACCCGGCGTTGCGGCCGGCTGGACGGCATCACCTCGTGCAGGGTGACGGCCTCCAGCCGGCCGTCGGCCAACTCGGCGGGCGGTCAGATAGGTCGCGTACGGCTGACGCCGCCGATCGGTCGGCGAGCCGGGATTGAGCAGCCGCAGACCGCCCGGGGCCTCGCTGTCCCAGGGGATGTGGGAGTGCCCGAAGACCAGCAGGTCGCAGTCGGGAAAGCGGGCCGTGCAGCGACCCTCCCGGCCGGTGGCCGGACCGGTCTCGTGCACCACCGCGATCCGCATCCCGGCAGCGTAACCCTGACCAGCCCGGGTCAGCCTGTCACCGCGAGGAGGGTGAGGTCAGGGACCGGAGCAGATCCTCGCCGTCGGGCCAGGGACCGAACCCGGTCTTGGAGTCCAGATGCCCGACCGCGCCGGCGTCGAACAGCTCCGAGCCCCAGTCCCGCGCGTACGCCTCGAACTGCGCGAAGGTGGCGTTCGGGTCGGTGCGGCTGGCTACCAGGACCGAGGGGAAGGGCAGGGGCTCGCGTGGCACATGGTCGATGACGACATCGACGCTCTCGCCCGGGCCGGGTCGCCAGTCCGGATCCAGGTACGGCGGCGTGACCAGCAGGGCCGCCCGAACGGGACCGATGTGCTGACGGGCCCAGATGGCCACGGTCAGACATCCCGCGCTGTGCGCCACCAGGATCACCGGCTCACGATCAGCGCTGATGGCAGCGTGCAGCGCGGCGACCCGTTCGGTGGCGACGTACGGCGGCCCGGGCGGCTCCGGCGCCCACTGGAACCCCGGACGGTCCCTGACCCACCTGCGCGACCAGTGGTCGGGTAACGGCACACCTCGACCGGGCACGACAAGATGGCGGGTCACCTTCCGCAGCCGTTTCCCGAGGTCATGGCAGCGGCTGACCGGGCGGAAGCTGCCGGATGGCGTCGCCCACCCGGATGGTCGCACCGACGACCACCCGGGCGTTGAGGCCGCGCAACCGCAGTCGCTGACCCTCCTCCGTCCAGACGACCTTGTGGGCGTCCCGTCCGAACCGGGCCGCGAACTTGGCGCAGCCGTTGTGTGGCTGGTCGGTCACCTCGATGACCGCCCGGTCGCCGATCGCCAGGCGGGTACCGGCCGGCAGGGCCTCCACGCTCAGGTCCAGATCGACATAGAGCTGATCCCCGGCCAGCGCCCAGGCCTGCGGATCGGCACCGGCGATCAGCTCGACGAAACGGGAGTTGATGACGTTCAACTGCATGTCGGGGTGCGGTGACCGGTCGGGCGTACGCTTGCTGGGTCGTTGACTCCAACTGTCGCCGAGCAGCCCGGCGTCGAGGTCCAGTTCGGCCTCCGACAGCACCTCCCGGGCATCGACGGCCGGACGGCGTACCGCCAGGGCCAGGGTGCCGCCGTCGCGGGGGGACTGCCGCACCAGGTGCAGCCCTGCCATGATCTCGTCCATCGAGCGATGCCGTACGGCGACAGAGTTCTCCATGGGTGTGACTGTCCCTGATGGGCCTGCGCGACGTCCATCCGTATCGAATCGGGTTGATCGTGAGCGGTATCGTGGCCGGGCCGGCCGCGGGACTTCGGTGCGACTTCCGGAACCCGCCTCTGAAGCGATGCTTCGCAGTTCGTGCCCCCATTCCCCGGCCGGCACCCCGGTCACGAGAGAAGGTCGAGTAGCGGTCATGTCGCGGGCGGATCGGGTCGCGTGTGAGGACGTGGTCATGTTCGTCAACGCCGCGATCGCCGCGACGGCCCAGCGCGAATTCAGCTCCGCAGCGCCCGCGCAGCGACTGTCCCTGGACTTCCTGCACGAGTACGTGCTGGGCAACTACCGCGACCTGTACGCCGCGACTCTGGCCCTGGACATCAACCACCTCAACGCCACCATGGTGGTGACGAATCTGCTGCGCACCGCCCGGGAGGCGAGCCGCACACAGTGTGCGCTGGAAGGGCGACTGATCGCGGCACGGCTGCGGACCCTGCCCCCGCAACGGGTGTACGGCGTGTTCCGCGAGCTGCGCCGCCTGGGGATCAACAACCGGCGTACCCGTGCCATCGCGCGTGACTGGGTGGCGGCCCGACCCGACCCGGCCTTCGACGCGATCAAGTACCGCCGATCCTTGTCGGTCGCCGCCCGGCACGCCCACCTGCCGCTTCCCGGCGAGGTCGGCATGGTGCTGTTCGACTGGCGTCGACCCAAGCGCTACGAGACCCCCATCCTGGAGGCGTGGCGGCGCGCCCATTACGAGCAGCGGGCCCTGTACGACCTGCCGTACACCGTCGCCGAGGGACTGGCCGCCCAGCACGGCATCGGTCGGGCCCGGTTCCTGTCCGGCATCGCACCCAGGCTCACCGCCGCCGAACGGCTGCGGTTGCAGGGCAGCGCCGTCCGGCACAAGGTCACCGGCGTCGCGATGGACCTGGCCACCGCACCCCTGACCCGCCTGGCCGGTTACACCCTGTCGCTGCCCCGGGCGGAACGCGCCGAGCGGAGCGAGGAGCTGACCGGCGCCCTGCGGGCTGCGGCCCGTCGAGCCGCGCGCCGCCAGGCGGGTACCTGGGGACGGGTGGTGGCCGTCCTGGACGACAGCTACTCCGCCGTCGGCTCCGGGGCGAAGCGTCGTCGACCCCTGGCCGTCGCCCTGGCCACCCACTATCTGCTGGAGGCCCTGGCCGCCGACTTCACCGGGCTGTGGCTGCACCACCGGGGGGACCCCCTGCTGGTCCATCCCATCGGGGCCACCGGACTGGGGGCACGCCTCCTGGACGCGCTCGAACACCGCCCGGACCGGCTCGTCATCGTCTCCGACGGCTGGGACAACGCCCCACCCGGGCAGGCCGCAGAGGTGCTGCGGATCTGGCGCACCCGCCTGGATCCCGACCAGCACACCAGCATCGTGCACCTCAACCCCGTCTACGACGCCGACACCTTCGAGGTACGCCGACTCGCTCCCAACGTGGCCACCGTCGGGGTGCGGGACGCCGAGGATGCCGCGGCGCTGGTCGAACTGGCCCGCTTCGCCACCGGCGACGCCGGTTTCGAGGAGCTGCGCCGTCATCTCGCCGACCGGGTCGAGCGGTTCCTCGACCCCGAGGAGGCCGGGTCGTGACCACCGGAGCCGAGTGCCTCGACCTGACCGGGCTGACCGTCGGCCCCGCCCAGACCTGGGGGGCGATCCGCCTGGTCCCTCTGCTGCGCGACAGCCCCATCACCGACCTGCGCCTGCACGCCCGGCTCTACGATCCCGAGGCCCTGTCGATCGTGCAGACGGCACCGCGTACGGCGTACATCTCGGTCATCCCGCACGGGTTCGTCGCCGACTGGACCACCGACGGCACCCCGGTCGCCGCCTACGGCACCCAGCTGCGCGAACCCACCGACCCGCACCCTCCCGAGGGGATCCGGTTGGCGTTCCGCCGCCGGATGGCCCGCCGGGAGGATCGGCGTCGGCTGCGTTTCCTGCCGCTGCACCTGGCCCTGGAGGGGTACCTGGCGTTGCAGTTCGGGGGACCGCCCATCGCCTGGCAGGACTGGACCCGGCAGGCGGTCACCCGGGGTCTGTCCCCTCGGGTGGAGGCCGGCTACACCGGAGCCACCATCCCCGGGCTGGACGACGCCCTGCGGGTCTTCGAGATCCACCCCGACCAGTGCGGCATGGTGCTGCACGTCGCCGACACCCTGGCCGCCGCCTTCGTCGTCGGACACCCGGACGACTACCGGACCCTGCACCCCACCCTGTTGCAGGACCTCTACGGCGAACTGCTGTTCCACTACGCCCACCTGTATCCGGCCGTACCGGACTTCACCTTCCGCCTGGACGAGACGGCCATCGCCGGCATCGCCGACCTGCGCGCTCAACTGACCCGGGTGGCGGCCGACTGGCGAAGCTTCCACACCCTGATGACCGAGGGGCTGTTCGCCGCCCAGCGGCTCACCGTCACCCCGGTGCAGCGGATGGGCCGCTTCACCCTGGCCCGGTTCCTGCCCGCCTTCTACCCGGACGCCGACAACCACATCGGCGAGACCATCACCGACGAGACCGGTCGCTTGGTTTACCTCAAGACCTTCCGACTGTCGGCCGCGCAGACCCGCCGGGGACACCTGCTGTCCCAACTGGCCGCCCACGACTGGCACCTGGAGAGCACCGCCGCCGCCCTGCGTACCGATCCGCAGGGGCTGGTCCAGCGGCTGGACCGCGCCGGGTTCGGCCACCTGCTCCGCTCCCGACCCAAGGGCCGCATCCCTGACTCGCGGAAGACCTGACACCGGCTGAAAACCGCCGTTTCGGCGGGGCGCAGTGGTGAAGTAGCGTTCGCCTCAGGTTTCGGCGGTCCGGAGGAGACAGTGGCCCAGATTCTGACCGCCCGGGGGGCGACCCTGTCCGCGTGGGTGCGGCACCCGGAGGCCGTACGAGCGGTCATCTTCGACCTGGACGGGGTGCTGGTCGACAGCATCGCGGTGGCCCGGGAAGCCTTCCGGATCGCCTACGACGAGGTGGTCGGCGACGGCGTCGCCCCGGTGGACGAGTACTGCCGGTACCCGGGACGGCACCTTGTCGAGGTGCTGCGGCTGATGGGGCTGCCCGCCACGATGGCGTCGCCGTTCGTCCGGGAAAGCCACCGACTCGCCGGTCAGGTGCGGCTGATGCCCGGGGTGATCGACCTGCTGGAAGTGCTGGGCCGGCGCGGCATCCCGATGGCGGTGGCCACCAGCAAGGACGGCGTCCGGGCCCGCACCCTGCTCGACCAACTCGGCATCCTGCCGGTGTTCGCGCATGTGCTCGGGGCCGACGAGGTGGATCGACCCAAGCCGGCTCCGGACATCGTGCTGCGTACCCTGGCCCTGCTCGGCATCGAGGCCCCTGCCGCCCTGATGGTCGGTGACGCGGTCGCCGACATCGCCTGCGCCAGAGCGGCCGGGGTGGTGTCCGTCGCGGCCACCTGGGGAGAGACGGACCGGGCCACCCTGCTGACCGCCGAACCGGACGTCGTCCTGGACCACCCGGCCGACCTGCTGGCTCTCTCGCCGTTCTGAGCGGCTTCCGCTAGTCGGTCACGGCCGCTTCCGTCGGCATGGCGGCCAGGGTCGCCGCTACCGTCTCGGCGGGGATGTCGGCGATCAGGGCCGGCCCCTCGGGTCCGTCCAGGACGAAGGTCAGGCCGTCGGTGGCCTTCTTGTCCCGCCGCAGCAGAGGGAGCACCGCCTCGGGGGTGGCCTCCGGGGGCAGGGCGGTCGGCAGCCCGTAGTGCCGTACCACCGTCAGATGCTCCTCGGCTCGGGCCTGGTCGATACGGTGCAACGCCGCAGCCAGGCGGCCGGCGAAGACCGTGCCGATCCCGACGGCCTCGCCGTGGCGCAGCCGGTAGCCGGTGAGGTGCTCCAAGGCATGCCCCAGGGTGTGACCATAGTTGAGCACATGCCGCCGACCGGTGTCCCGTTCATCGGCACCGACGATCTCGGCCTTGAGGGCCACACTCGCCGCGATCTGCTCGTGCAGCGGCAGGGGGCGCAGGTCGCCGGCGCCGATGAAGTGGCAGCGGGCGATCTCGCCGTACCCGTTGGTCCACTCCCGGGGCGGCAGGGTGGTCAGGTGGTCGGTGTCGCAGAGCACGGCGGCCGGCTGCCAGTACGCGCCCACGAGGTTCTTGCCCTGCGGCAGGTTCACCGCCGTCTTGCCACCCACACTAGCGTCCACCTGGGCCAGCAGGGTGGTCGGCAGATGCACCACCGGGGTACCCCGGTGGTAGAGCGCGGCGGCCAGGCCCACCGTGTCGGTGGTGGTGCCACCGCCGCACGACACGACGACGTCGGAGCGGGTAAGCCCGAAGTCGGCGAAGGACTGGCAGAGCCGCTCCACCGTGGCCAGGGTCTTGTCCACCTCCCCGTCGCGCGCCGGTATCCGCAGGGTGGGGACCCCGGTCTCCGGTGCCCACCGGGGTGGGCGGGCGGAGACCACGACGGCCCGTCGTGCGCCGAGCCGGGCGATGACCTGCGGCAGCAGATGTCGTACGCCCGCACCGATCGTCACCTCGTAGCTGCGGTCACCGAGGGACACGGTGACCGTGTGCGGACGGTCGGGTGCTGAAAGATCGTTGCTCTCGGTCATGGGGCCTCCGGGGCAGGGGAGGTGGTCGCCCGCCGGCGGAGGTCGTCGAGCAACCGGGCCTGGGCCACCACGGCATCCTCCGTGCCGGGGCGGCCCTCGCGGATGGCCGCGGCGAAGGACGCCATCGCGCGGGTGCACTGGTCCTGGGCATCCAGGGTGATCTCACGGACCCCGGCGGAGGTGGTCAACCGGATGGTCGGGCGGTGCTCCGCCGGTGGCGTGAAGGCGTGCGTCAACTCGATCCGCCCGGTGCTGCCGACGAGGCGGTAGCTGGACTCGTACTGGTGATCCAGGCCGAAGGTCAGTTGGGCGGTGACTCCGTCGGCGCGGCGCAGCAGGGCGGCGCCGCCGAGGTCCACCTCGTACTCCGGATGGTGGGTGAGGGTAGCGCCGATCACCTCAAGGTCGTTGCCGAGCAGGTGCATGGCGGCCCGCAGCGGGTAGACCCCGACATCCCACAGGGCGCCCCCGTCCAGTTCCGGGCGGAGGCGGATGTCGTCGGCCGGGCGGGCCGGGACGGTGAAGGTGGCCGAGGCGGCCCGGAGTTCGCCGATCGCGCCGTCGGCCAGCAGCCGCCGTACGTGGGCGTGCTGCCCGTGGTGGACGAAGAGCACGTTCTCCGCCAGTACCAGGCCGGCCTCCCGCGCCAAGGCCGCCAGCCGGAGGGTGTCGGAGTAGGCCGTGGTCAGGGGCTTCTCGGCCAGGACGTGCTTGCCGGCCAGCAAGGCCCGCTCCACCCAACTGGCGTGCAGGGCCGCCGGGACCGGAACGTACACCGCCTCGACGTCCGGGGCCGCAAGGACGGCCTCGTACGACTCGGCTGCGCAGGCCCCGAAGCGTTGCGCGGTGTTCCGGGCGGTGCTCCGGTCACGGCTGGCCACCGCGGTCAGCAGGGTGTCGGGGCACCGGTCGATGGCCGGCAGCATCCGGCGGATCGCGAAGTCGGCGCAGCCGAGCAGGCCGATCCGTACCGGTGGCGGGGTGTGGGCGGTGGTGGTCACAGGGCCAGGCAGGTCAGCAGGGAGCGGGCCGCCACGTCGACCACGTTGCCGTACCGGGCCAGACCGGCCAACTGGGCGGGGGTTATCCACAGATAGTCGTCAGGCACGTCGAGCGGAAAACCCTCACCCACGTCGGCGATCAGGTAGCGGTTCTCGGCGTGGTACAGCCGGCCGCCCTCCTCGGAGTGCACCGCGTCGAAGAGCACCTGTCCGGGGCCGGCGGCCAGCGCGACGTCCAAGAACCGTGGCTGCCGGTCCGGGGGCAGGGCCCGGTAGTTGTCCGGGATGCAGCTCACCGTCGGGCCCAACTCCACCACGTCGAAGGTGCCGGCCTCGGTGCGGGCCTGCACGAGCAGGTGGAACCGGTCGGCGATGCGGCGACCGAGGAAGGCGTTCAGGCCCCGGCCGCAGGGGGCCAGCATGGGTTGCGACCAGCGACTGACCTCCCGGTGGGTGGCCGTCACATCGACCCCGATGATCTCGAAGAACCGGCCGTCGTCGCGGCGGATCCGGTCCGGGCTCGACACCCAGCCGTCGAGCGCCGACAGCGCGATGACCTGACGGTCCAGCCGGTACCGGCTGCGGGTCTCGGTGAGCCAGCTCAGCAACTGGGTCGTCGAGTGCAGGGCGGGGCCGTTGTCGGTGGAGTGGGTCTCGCCGGTGATGCCGCTGAGCACGGACCTGGAGTCCATGTTGAGCAGGTTGTCCTCGCGCAGCAGCCGAACCAGTTGTTCGCGGGTCAGCCAGCAGAAGTTCTCGTGGACCGGGATGTCACCGGAGGCCTCCACGATCATGTTGCGGTTGCGCTTGCCCAGGAACCAGGCTCCCTGCTCGGATTGCAGGGCGTCGTAGACGACCCGGGAGCGGCCCCGGTCGAGGAAGTACTCCAGGTAGTGCACGGCGGCACCCCGGTGCACCCCGGTGTAGTTGCTGTAGGTGGCCTGCACCGTCGGGGACAGTTGGAGCCCGTTGATGTTGCCCGGCTCCATCTTCGCCTGCATCAGATAGTGCGGGATGCCGTCGAAGGTGTGGGTGAGGATGCCGAGGATCCCCACCTCGGGCTGGTCGATGATGGGCTGGGTCCAGCCGGTCACCTTCCGATGGTCGGTGCTCACCCGCAGACCACGGATCGCGAAGAACCGCCTGCTTCGGTGCACCAGGTCTGCGCTGTTCGGCTCCCGGTGCCAGGCGTCGAGCCGGTCCAGCCCCACCGTCTCGATGTGGTACGGGCTGGCCTCGCGACGTTCCGCCAGCCAGGCCCAGAACTCCGACATCTCCGCGAACCGGGAGTGGGTCTCGGCCGTGGCGGAACGGTCACGTCGTACGGCGTCGGCTACCGGCATGACCGCAGCGCCTTGCGTAGCTCGCTGACGACCGTGGCGATGGCCTCGTCGTCGAGGGCGGGATGCAGGGGCAGACACAGCGTACGATCTGCGGCCTGCTCGGCGTTCGGTAGATCCTCCGCGCCACCGTAGAGCGGGATCCGGTGCAGCGGGGCGTACTTGAAGGTGGTGTACACCCCGGCCTGGTAGAGCTGCGCGGCCACCTCGTCGCGGATCGCGGCATCCATCTGGACCCAGTAGAAGTAGTAGGAGGACTCGTGCCCCGGTGGTAGGGGTGGCGGAAGCTCCAGCCCTGGTTCCGACGCCAGTTGCTGGTCGTAGAAGGCGGCGATCTGGCGTCGGCGTTCGACGAAGTCCGCCAGCCGGCGTAGTTGCACCGACCCGATGGCGGCGGTCAGGTCGTTGCCGATGGCCCGGTAGCCGACGTCCTGCACGTTCAGCTCCCACCAGCGGCGGGTCCTGGTGGCCTTGGTGGCCTTGGTGAAGGCGCTGCCGTCCAGGCCGTGGTAGACCAGCCGCCGGGCCCGCCGGTTGAGCTCGGGGTCGGGTACGTAGAGCATTCCGCCGTCACCGGTGGTCATCAGCTTCATGGCGTCGAAGCTCCACACCGAGATGTCGCCGAAGGTGCCGCAGGCCCGGCCGTCGACCCGGGAGGCCGCCGCGCACGCCGCGTCCTCGATCAGGGTGATGCCCCGTTCCCGGCACCGCTGGGCGATCTGGGCGATCTCCCCGGGGTATCCGCCGTAGTGCAGGAGCAGCACGGCCCGGGTGCGTTCGGTCAGCACCCGGTCCACGTCGGCCAGCCGGGCGTTGAGGGTGCGGGGGTCCACGTCGCAGAAGACCGGCCGGCCACCACGGGCCACGATGGCGTTGGCGTCGGCGACGAAGCTGATCGAGGGCAGCACGATCTCGTCACCGGGATTGATGTCGATCAGGTCGATGGCCGCGAAGAGACCGGCCGTGCACGAACTGATGAAGATCATGTCGGCCGGGTTGACGCCCAGGTGATCCGCGAAGGCGGCCTCGAAGCTCAGGGTGCGGGGACCGGCGCCGAGCCAGCCGCTCTCGAAGACCTCCGCGACGGCATCGAGTTCCGCGCCGCCGAGCATCGGTTGAAAGATATTGATCTTCGGCATGGTCGTGGGCTTCGGCGCCGTGTCGCCGACCTTGCCGGCCTCCGGTGTCGTGGCGGCCTGCGGTGTCGTGGGAGTGGTCCCGGTGGTGGCTTCGGCGGGAGTACGCCGGGGGGCACCGCCGCGTTGCCGCGGAGCGGCGACGGTCAGGGCGGTCCCGCTCGACGCGATCGGCACGGTGCGGTCGACGGTGAAGCCGGCGGCGTCGAGTTCCTCGGCCAGCATGTCCCGGTCGGCGTGGAACACCGCCCCGAGCGAGAGCCAGTCGACGGCCGAGGCGGCCAGGGGCGACCCGGCGGGCGGCTGGTCGTAGAGGAAGTCGTGGACGACCAGCACCCCGTCGTCGTCGAGGGCTTCGCGTACCCGGCTGAGCAGATCGACCCGGGCCGCCGCGTCCAGCAGGTGCAGGATGTGCGACAACAGCACGACGTCGTGGCCGGTGTCGATCGCGTCGGTGTGCAGATTCCACGGCTTCAGGGCGATCCGGTCCGGCATGCCCTCGGCGGCCACGACCTCGACGGCATGCTCGAGCATCGGCGGACGGTCGTAGACCGTCGCGGTGAGCCCGGGGAACATCCGGCACAGGGTCACCGCGTAGCCGGCGCTGCCACCGGCCACGTCACCGAGGCTGCGGCGGGAGCGTAGTTCGGGAAGTCGGGCGATGTGTGGGGCGGACGCCCGTGCCCCGGCCAGCATGGCACCGGCCAGGTCGGGCACCTGGTGGTCCGGGATCTCGGAAGGACGCTGTTTGCCGCGCAGGGCGGCGACCAGCCCTTCGGCGTTCAGGTGGTCCTTGGCGGCCCAGGATTCGACCCGCAGCAGGGGCCGGCGGGTGCGGCCGACCGGCCCACCCAGCAGGCTCCGCCACTGGTCGGTGACCGACCACTCGCCGTCCTGCTCGCAGAGCACGCCGTTCCAGGACAGCACCCGCAGCAGGGCGTGCAGCGGTTCGGCGGACAGTTCCAGTCGCTCGGCGATGCCGCCGAGGGTGTGCGGCCGGTCGAGGACGGCGTCGAACACACCGGCGGAGTCGGCCGCCTCCACCGCGGCGAGTACCTTGCGGGCGGCCTGGAGCTGGGACAGGGCATCCACCGTCACGGGCGTTCCTCACTTTCCTCGCACGCGGAACCTGGGAATAAGCTGTGAACCCGGGCCAGGAGCAGACATAACTCTAGTTATGTCTGCTCCGCCCCTGTCAATACTCTGACCGAGCAGACATCGTGGCCGACAGTTTCTGCGGCAGCCGGAGCACCCTCTCTCGTGCAGAGTCGGGGTATGTGGCCACTGGTCACATTGGTCAAGCCCCGTCTATATCCGCTGCTAGCGGACCTGAATCTGGCGCTCGCCACACTCTGTTAAGTGGACAGAGCACACGACCCGGCTATTTCCGACATCGGTCCCGGTTGTACTTACGGTGTTCGCTCGGTGGCTCTCGTGCGCTTTGGAAAGTCCGTCAACTGTAGTAAAAACTGGGTCTGGAAGATCGATCGCCCGGGGGGCTGATTCTTGATTCATGTCGTGCTCACACTGATTTCCGTCGGGCCCATCGCAATGCCGCATTCGCCCTACGGCCGGCGAGGGGCGTCCACGGGGATGGTGGGGCCCGAGGCCGTCGAGTACGGGGGGAGCGACTGGCCATGGTGACCCGTTCCAACGCCGGTCGAGAACGCCGGAGACGATCTGCGGTAGTCGCCTCCGGTCGGGTCAGCCGCTGTTCAGCGACGTAGCTCGTCGACCATCCGCCACGCCTGTACGGCGAGTTGATAGCGGCCCAACTGCTCGCAGCGCTTGGCGGCGTCGCGCAGCAACTCGACGGCCTCGTCGGGCCGGTCGAGCTGCTGGAGCACCGTGGCCATCGACATCTCGACCCGCACCAGGTCCAGGCCGGTCAGGGGGGAGTCCGGTCCGGTCAGGGTGGTGTAGTGGGTGAGCGCCTCGTCGAGGTTGCCGACCACGGCCTCATACCTGGCGCGCAACGCCAGGACGGCGGCGCGCTCGGCGGGGATGCCGAGCCGGTTGACCGTGCCCTCGGCCTCGTCGATCCACTCCCGCGCCGAAGCGATCTGTCCGACGGTGAGCAGCAGGCCGGCGGAGGAGCGGCAGAACCGCAGCCAGTCGGCCAGCGGCATGTTGGGCGAGGCCAGGGTCCGACGAGCGTCGGTGAACTGGGCGTACGCCGCCTCGTGCTCGCCGAGTTGGAGGTAGGCCATGCTGGCGATCCACTGCGCGCGGCCGGCCACGGCGGGGCGGTCCAGCTTCGCGGCCAGGGCCAGCATCTGCTCCACCAGCGCCCCGACCGGTTCGGTGTCGCCGATCTCGCAGAGGATGGAGATGTAGACGCCGAGTACCCGGACGTGCTCGCAGGTGCCGGCGTGGTTCTCCTGCCGCACCAGCGGGAGCAGCGACTCGATGGTGCTGCGGGCCTCCAGCAGTTGACCGGCCTCACGCTGGGCGCTGGCCAGATCCGGCAGCAGCATGACCTGGAACTGGTCGGAGCGGCGCACCAGGCCCAACTGGGACAGCTCCAGCAGCAGCGCGAGCCGCTCCTTGTGGCGGCCGGCGGAGCGCAGCAGGGAGGACGCCTCGATGCCGATGCTCAGCAACTGCTCCTCGTCCTGGCTGTCGCGGGCGTGGGTGAGCACCTGGAGGGTCAACTCGGCCGCGGTGGCCAGGTCCTCGGCCTCGACGGCGCTGTGGATCAGGGCCCGGGTCACCAGCGGGAAGGGTGGCACGGAACTGCTGTCCTTGGCCGGGGTCTCGGTGCCGATGCCCTCACCCACCAGGTCGACCAGGCTGCGCCCGGTCAGCTCCTGCGGCGATATCTGGAGGGCGCGGGCCAGATGGATGATGACGTCCAGGGTCGGCATCCGGTTGCCGGACTCGAGCAGGGAGACGTAACTCGGGGTGACGTGCTCACCGGCCACCTCGCGCTGGGACAGCCCCAACTCCTGGCGGCGCTGTCGGATGCGCTGCCCAAACTCTGGTTGCGCCACCTTGCTCATACTGTCCATCGCTCACCTACTTTAGTCGCAAACTTAACTATTGGGGGTTGCCCGGTGACCCAACACACCGGTCAGGGCTCGGGTTCACCTGTTGAGACTTGAGTTACTGCGGGGTAATCTCGTTGGTTTTGCCTGGCGGAGTGGGCTGGATCGGGTCGGGCGCGACCCTGGAATCCGGCCGCATCGAGTATCGCAGATAGTTGTTGACTGTAGTTAACAACAACTGTAATGATGTGCGGGCTGGCGATACGTGCCCCTTCCGGGCATTCTCGCGCCGACCGAGATCCTCGGAGAGTGGGGTCGCATGATCGACGGACTCATCGGTAACGACCTGGTGGTCAACGAGGATTCGTGCAATCTCAGCTGCACGTATTGCCTGACCGGCCAGAGCAACCTCAAGCAGTCGCACTCCGCGCAGCTCATCTTCGGCCCGCCGGTGCGCGACCGCTACGGCGAGGGCACTCCGCTCGGCCGCCGGTTGCCGGTGATCGACAAGCGGATCGACGACACCTTCCGCGTTCCCCTGCTCAAGGTGACCGGCGGCGAGGTGTTCCTGGTCGCCGGGGTGATGGACTTCCTGCGCGAGCAGGCGGCCGAGCACGAGGTGCTGGTCGTGCAGACCAACGGCGTACTGGTGCGCGACGAACACCTGGCGGAGTTCGCCGAGTGGGGCAACGTCGTCGTGCAGGTCTCCCTGGACAGCCACCTGTTCCAGGGCAACTCCTACCGGGTGCACAGCGAGTCGCTGCACGAGAAGGTGGTCCGCCGAATCGAGGCGATCATCGACAGCGGCCTGGAGGTCGAGATCTACGGCGTGCTCAACGACCGTAGCGTCACCGAATTGGAGGAGTTCGCCGCCTGGCTCGGCGACCGCAGCAAGCCCCCGATCCTGTTCCCCTTCCCGGTGCGCGGACCGGACTCCGAGGGCTTCGCCATCCGCCCCGATCAGGTGAAGCACATCGAGGCCCTGGCCGCCAACTACGACCGGTACGCCTCCGTGCTGCCGCCGCGGGCGTACCTGGACCGGCTGCTCAGCTTCTACCGCGAGGGTGGTCGGACCTTCCGCTGCCACCTGCCTCGGATGGTCATCTCCACCTTCAGCGACGGTGTCGTGACCCCGTGTCCGAACATCTGGTTCTCCAACATGGGCAACCTGCTCAACGACGACTGGCAGGACACCCTGTCCCGAGTCGGCAAGACCGGTCTGTACCAGGCCCTGCTGGCGCCCCGGCCCCGGCTCAACGCCTGCCGAGGCTGCTTCACGCCGTGGGACACCCTGTCGATGTACTTCGACGACGAGATCACCCTCGACGAGCTGTGCGCGGCGCCCACCTACTCGCCGCCGCGGATCCGCCAGATGATCCTCGAGCGCAAGCAGCAGTACGACCGGGAGCGCGGTGCGCCGGCGGCACCCCTTGCCGGCGGGATGGCATGACCCTCAGGTCGACACCGGCACCTGCGCAACCTGACAGCCTCGCCGAGGGCCCGGACCTCTCCACCGTACGGCCGGGTGAGGTGGTCGCCCTGCGCGCCCTGAACGGCCCCCGGTGGCTGGCGGCGTACCGCGCACTGCTGGACCTCGGTGCGGTGCCCCTGCTGCTCGACGCCGAGGTGCCCGATGAGGAGGCGCGTCGGTGGCTCGTTCGGGCCGGCGGCGGTCGGCTGCTCTCCGCCACCGGCCCGGGTTTCGAACTGAGCGGCGTCGAGAGCGCACCGGCCGGCACCGCCGGCACCGTGCTCCTGTGCAGTTCCGGCACCACCGGGGCACCCAAGCTGGTCCGCCGTACCCTGGCGTCGTTGCAGGCCGAGGGCGGCCGGCACGTACGCTTCGCCGACCTGACCGCCCAGGACCATGTCGTGCTGGCGCTGCCGATGTGGCACGCGTACGCGCTGGGTTGGGTCCACACCTGCCTGGCTGCCGGCTGCCGTCTCACCAGCACCGGCCCCACCGACCTGGGTCGGGTCGTCGAACTGCTCAACGCCGGTGCCACCGTCCTGCCGCTGGTGCCGACGACGGCGGCCCTGCTGGCCGCCCGTGCCGCCCGGACCCTGCGGCCCGGGCACCGGCTGCGGCTGGCGATGGTCGGGGCCGGCGCGGTCACCGACGAGCTGGACGACCGCTTCCGGGCGGCCTTCGGGATCGGGCTGGCCCGCGACTACGGCTCCACCGAGACCGGCTCACTGTTCAGCGCACCCGCCGACCTCCCCGCCGGCTGCGTCGGCGAACCGCTGGCCGGGGTCCAGTTCCGGGTGCTCGACGAGCAGGGGCGCCCCGTCCCGCCCGGCACCCCCGGGGTGCTTGAGGTACGCCTCGACGACGACACCGAATGGCGCAACACCGGGGACCGGGTGCGGTGGCAACCCCCCGACGGACTGTTCATCCTCGGTCGGCAGACCCGGGCGGTGCGGCGGGGCGACCGGTGGATCTCGCCCGACGAGATCGAAGAGGTGCTGCGCGCCCATCCGGACGTCCTGGAGGCCCGGGTGGCGGCGGTGTCCCGACCCGGGCGGCCCGCACCCGCGCTGCACGCCACCGTGGTCAACCTGCGCGGGGTGCACGCCGACACCCGGACGATTCAACGCCACGCCGGTGCGGCGTTGGCCGCACACAAGGTGCCCGACCGGGTGATCCCGGTGGGCAGCCTGGAGCGCGGACCCTCCGGCAAGCTCCGCGCCCCGCAGCGGCTGAAGCCGGCCGACCCGGCGGACCTGATGGCCGCCGCGCAGGCGTACAAGCGCAGCGAACTGCTGTTCACCCTGCATCGGCTGGGTCTGCTGGCGGCGCTGGCCACGGAACCCGCGGACGCGCCCACCCTGGCCGCCCGGCTGGATCTCGATCCGCACACCTGTGAGCAGTTGCTGCGCGCCGCCCAGGACACCGGTCTGGTGCGGGTGGCGACGGACGAGGAGGCTGCCGAGGCCGATCTCGCCGAGGCGTGCGCGGTCATCGCCCTGGAGGAGCAGCTGTCCCGATCCTGGGTCACCCGGGAGCAGTTGACCGAGGTGGGCCGGGACGGCCTGCACGGGCGTGCCTTCGACCGCAAGGGCCCCGACGAGGACCTGCGTCGGGCGTACACCGCCGCGATGCACTCACCGGGAGCCGACCGGCGCAGCCGGCTCGGCCTGCGGCTGGCCGGCTACCAGGGCGGGTCCCTGCTGGAGATCACCTGCGGTTCCGGTCGGTACCTGACGGCCGCCGACACCACCGAGGGCCGCCTGGTGCGGGTCGGTGCGCTGGCCGGCGGCGACCCCGCCCCGACCGGTGACCTGCCGGACCTGGGACAGACCTTCGATCTCGTGGTGGTCTGCAACGCGATCCACCTGGCCGGGCCCGGTGCCGACCTGCCCCGCCTGGCCGGGCTGCTGGCACCCGGCGGGCGGCTGCTCATCGACGACGTCTTCCTGGACGCACCGGGCGGGGTGCCCGGCGACGTCCGGCTGGATTGGCTGACCCACGGCGGTCTGTCCTGGCCGACCGAGGAGGCCACCATCGCCGGGCTGGCCCGCGCCGGGGTGGCCGTGCGGCGGGTGGTTCATGTCGGCAAGCCCACCAGCACCCTGATCGTCGCCGACGCCGACGGACCGGAGGCCGGCAGATGACCGAACTGGACGGGCGCACGGCACTGGTCACCGGCGCCAGCGGACACCTCGGCGGGGCGGTGTGCCGGGCCCTGGCGGCCCAGGGTGCCCGGGTCGTCGGCACCTACCGCGGCGGCGCCGAGCGGATCCAGGCCCTCGCCGACGAGTACGGCGTCATCCCGCACCAGGTGGACCTCTCCGACGGTACGGCCGTCGCCGGACTCCTGCCCGCGATGACCGAGGTGGCCGGTGCCCTCGACATCCTGGTGTGCGCCCACGGGGTGACCGAGCGCCGCCCGGTGGTGACCGCCCGCCCCGGCTCCGACGCCGGGGACCTGTGGCGGCTGAACGTGTCGGCCAGTGTCGCCCTGGCCGGTGCCGCCGGCCGGCAGATGCTGCGTCGTCGGCACGGCCGCATCGTGCTGCTCGGCTCCCGGGCCGGCACCCACGGCATGCCCGGCCAGGCCGACTACGCGGCCAGCAAGGCCGCGCTGTCTGCCTGGGCCACCTCGGCGGCCTGGGAACTCGGGCCCTTCGGCGTCACCGTCAACGTGGTCGCACCGGGCGCCGTCGAGCCGGACCCGCAGGCCCCGGCGGTCTACTCCGACCGGGAGAACCAGGAGGTCGTCGGGCGGATCGCGCTGCGTCGGCTGGGTGCCCCGGCCGAAGTGGCCGCCGTGGTCGCCTTCCTGGCCGGCCCCGGCGCCGGCTACCTCACCGGGCAGACCCTGCTGGTCGACGGCGGAGCGCGGTGGTGACCGTACTGCTGGCGGTCGACATCGGCGGCACCAAGGTGGCGGCACGATCCAGCGCCGCCACCGAGAGCGCCGTGGTCACCCGCACCTGGCCGGCGAAGTCCGACCGGGAGGCGGATCTCGACCTGGTGTTCGAGGTGGCCGGGCAGGCCCTGCGGGCCGCCGGCGCCGAACGGCCGCAGGTCGCCGTGGTGGCCTTCCCCGGCAGCCTCAACCCCGCCGGCAGGGTGCAGCGGTGGCCGGTCCGGCCGGACTGGGCCGGGCTGGACCTGCTCGACGTCCTCACCGACCGGTGGGACTGCCGGCCGCAGGTGCATGACGACGCGCTGCTGGCCGGGTACGCCGAGGCCACCACCCTGGCCGCCAGCGGGACCCGACCGGACGGCCTGCTCTATCTGGGGCTCGGTACCGGCGTCGGTGGCGCCTACACCCCGGTCCGCCCCGGTCCGCCGGACCGACCACTGTGCCCCGAGGACCTGCGCGCCCATGAACTCGGCCACGTCGTGGTCCACCCGGACTCCGACCGTCGCTGCGACTGTGGGCGCCCCGGTTGCCTACAGGCCTACGCCAGTGGGCGGGCGGTGCACCGCCGCAGCGCCGAGGTGGGCCGGTCCGCCGCGTTGGCGGAGGCCGCGGACGCCTGCGCGCTGGCGGTCGCCAACAGCGCCGAACTGCAACCCGTGCACTCCGTGGTGCTCGGCGGCGGTCTCGCCGCCGCCTCCGCCGAGCTGCCCGAACTGCTGGCCGGTCAGATCAGACGTCGGATGCGAGCCGGCACACCGGTACCGCGGGTACGGCCGGCGGCACACGGCGCCGGATCGTCCCTGGAGGGCGCCCGCCTAACCGCCCACCACGAGAGCCTAAGGAGACGACCCCGATGATCACCCAGAAGACGGCGCTGCCCGCGGTGGACCGGCTGGAACCGGACGAACTTCCCGTCTGGCCGCAGTACGACGACACCGAGCGTCACGCCCTGATCCGGGCCCTGGAGCAGGGCCAGTGGTGGCGGGTCGGGGGCCGGGAGGTGGAGGAGTTCGAGAGCGAGTTCGCCGCCTTCAACGGCGCACCGTACGCGGTGGCGGTCACCAACGGCACGGCCGCCATCGAGCTGGCCCTACGGGTGCACGGCATCGGCCCCGGTGACGAGGTGATCGTCCCGGCCTTCACCTTCGTCAGCACCTCGCTGGCCGTGCAGAACCTCGGGGCGGTGCCGGTGCCGGCGGACGTGGACGGCGGCCACGGCTGCCTGACCGTGGAGGCCTGCCGGGCGGCGATCACCCCGCGTACCCGGGCGATCATGCCGGTGCACATGGCCGGCCACGTCGCCGACCTGGCCGGACTGGCCGCGCTGGCCGACGAGCACGGCTGCGTACTGATCCAGGACGCGGCCCACTCGCAGGGTGCCTCCCGCGACGGCGTGCTGGTCGGCGCGGCCCCGAGTGTCGCCTGCTACAGCTTCCAGAACGGCAAGCTCATGACGGCCGGCGAGGGCGGCGCGGTGACCCTGCCGGACGAGGAGACCTACGAGCGGGCGTACCTGCTGCACACCTGCGGGCGTCCGCGCGCCGACGTCACCTACCAGCATGTCACCGGCGGCACGAACGCGCGGATGAACGAGTTCTCCGCCGCCGTGCTGCGCGCCCAACTGGCCCGACTGCCTCGGCAGACGGCGATCCGCAAGGAGCGCGCGGCGCTGCTGGACGGCCTGCTCGCCGAGGTGCCGGGACTGCGCACCCAGCAGCGTGACCCGCGGGTCGACGTGCACACCCAGTACATGTATCTGCTGAGGCTGGAGGCGGACCGGTACACCACCGAGGACCGCAACCGGCTGGTGGACGAACTCAAGGCGCGGGGCGTTCCGGCCTGCGTGAACTTCCCGCCGGTGTACCGCACCAAGTCCTTCCGGGCCGGGCCGGCACCGCAGACCTCCACCGAGGAACTGGCCGAGCGGTGTGCGGAGTCCGAACTCTTCGGTGACCTGGGCCTGTGGCTGCACCACCGGACCCTGCTGGCGGAGCCGACGGTGGTGGAGCGGCTGGCGGGGACCGTGGTGTCGGCGTTGACGGCGGTCGAGCGGTCCCGCTGATGGGTCGGCGCCTCAGGAGCGGACTGGTCGGCTTCGGTTGGGTCAGCAGGTCGGTGTGGCTGCCACGGCTCCAGCAGCATCCGGACTGTGACATGGTCGCCGTCCACGATCCGTACCTCACGACGCCGGTGGCGGGGCTGACCCGGGTCGGCTCACTGGGGCAGCTCGTCGAGGCGGGACTGGACCTGGCCGTGGTGGCCACGCCGAACCATCTGCACGCCGAGGCCGCCGGTTTCCTGTTGAGCGCCGGGGTGCCGGTGGTGGTGGAGAAGCCGCTGTGCCTGTCCAGCGCCGAACTGGCCGGTCTGGTGCGGCAGGCCACCCAGGGTCGGGTCGGCTTCCAGGTGAGCCGGCCGGCGCCCCGACGTCACGATGTCGAACAGCTCACCGCCCTGGTGGCGCAGTTGCTCGTCGGGCCGGTTCAGGTGCACGCGACCTGGCTGCGCCGACAGGGGGTACCCCGGCCGGGGTCCTGGTTCACCCGCCGGGCGCAGGCCGGCGGTGGCGCCCTGGTCGACCTCGGTTGGCATCTGGCCGACGTGGCGGCCGGGCTGCTCGGCGAGGCGGCCCTGGCGCAGGTCGACGCGACGCTGACCACCGGTGCGGACGCCTCGGCGCTGCAAGCGGCCTGGCGTCGCGACGACCCGGGGCGGACCGCCACGGACGCGGTCGTCGACGTGGAGACCGACGGTGAGCTGCGGGCTAGGTTCACCGACGGCTCCACCCTGTACCTGCGGGCGGCCTGGGCCTGCGACGTCGCGGTGGACACCACCCGCTTCGAGGTGCGGGGGCGCACCGCGGACGGCCGGGACGCCGTGCTGACCCTGGAGACGACCTTCGGCTTCAGCCCGAACCGGGTAGCCGAGCCCTTCCTCGAGACCCGCGTCGGTGACCGGTCCACCCGCCTGCCGGTGACGGCACCGATCGGGGCGGAGTTCGACCGGCAGGTGGCCGCCACGGTGCTGCTGGCCGACCAGGAGCGGACCGACACCGCGGAGCTACGCCGCAGCGCCTGGGTGCTCGGGCTGCTGGAAACGGCCTACCGGGTCGCCGGTCGGCCCCTCACGCCGGACGCACCGCAGGCCGTCGTGGAGGTGCCCGTTGCCCGGGTCGCGGTCCGTGGCTGAGCTCAGCGTCGTCATCCCCACCCGGGACAAGGCGGCGTCGCTGCGGGCCACCCTGAGCGCTCTGGCGGCCGCCGTGGTTCCGGCCGACACCGAGGTGATCGTCGTCGACGACGGTTCGGACGACAGTACGGCCGCCGTGCTGGACACCTTCGTCGACCGACCGGGGTGGTCCGTCGTCGCGGGTCCGCGTCGGGGACGGGCGGCGGCCCGCAACGCGGGAGCAGCGGCGGCCACCGGTCGGCAACTGGTGTTCCTCGACGACGACGTGCTGGTCGGGCGGACCTTCCTGCTGGCCCATCGGGCGAGTGCCCGCCCGGACACCTTCGTGCACGGGCCGCTGCGGGAGTTCCCGGCCGCCCGCCGCTGGCTGGCCGAGCACGTCGACACCCCGCCGGCCGAACTGGCCCGGTACGCCGCCCAGGTGCTGGCCGCAGACGGCCATCGGCTGCTGCGCAACACCCTGGAGACCCTGGTGCTGGCGATGGGACAGCAGCGGGTGCCGCCGGTGGCGCCGTGGCTGGCCTGCATCGGGGCCAACACCGCCGTACCCCGGAAGGTGTTCGAGGCGGTCGGTGGCTTCGACGAGGACTTCGGCCTCGGGTGGGGCTGCGAGGACCTGGAACTGGGGGTACGGCTGGTGGCGGCGGGCCTGGCCGCTCGGGTGGTCGACCGGGCGGCCGGTGTGCACCTGACCCATGCCCGCCCCGGACGTTGGAGCCAACACGACGCGAACCTGGAGCGCTTCGTCGGGTTGCATGACCTCCCTGCGGTCCGCCTGTTGCCGGTACTGCTCGGCGAGGGCGGGGGAGTGCGTCAGTACCTGGCGGCGCTCGGGGTCCAGGACCGCCAGACCGGGGTGCCCGCCTCGTAGGCGTGCCGGAACAGGGCCCGGGCCAGCCGTGGCGCGGAGCCGAACATGCCCTCGACCTGGCTGCGGTAGACCAGGGCGGCCCGCAGCCAGGCGTCGAAGTCGGCGGGTTGGCGGTGCGCGGTCAGCCCCTGCGGGAGCCGGGTGGGGTAGGGGAACTCCGCGTAGTAGCGCACCGCAGGTGGGGCCAGGTCACCCAGGGCGAATTCGGCGGCCTCGCGGGCGATCACGTGATCCACGTGAGAGGCGGCGGCCAGCGGCAGCAGCACCTCGTCGCAGCGCATCAGCAGCGGACGCAGGGCCTGCGCCACCCGTACGGTCAGCGACTCGTCGGCCGGATGCACCCGGCGGCGCACCGCCAGTGGGCCGGGGTACAGGGCCCGGCCGTCGGGGTCATGCCGGAACAGGGCCTCCGGTAGTCCCAGGCTGATCCGGGTCAGCGGCCAGCGGGCCAGGGCGGCGGCGTCCTCACGACGCCGCAGGGCCGGCTCGGTGGCCCCTCGGGCGGCTGGACCCGGTGCTGAGGGGTCACCGTCGAAGACGGTGACGACCGTCAGCGACTGGTCCGCGGCGGCCCACTCGCCCATCACCCCGCCGCAGGACCACACGGCGTCGTCCGGGTGCGGGCTGATCAGCAGCCGTCGGGTCACCGCTGCGTGGCAAGGAGATCGACCAGGGCCCGGGCGGCGAGCAGGTAGCCCTCGGCGCGCAGGCCGCAGATCACCCCGGTGGCCAGTGGGGACAGCACCGAGGTGTGGCGGAAGGACTCGCGGGCCCAGACGTTGCTCAGGTGCACCTCGATCCAGGGTCCCTCGAACATCTCCAAGGCGTCGCGCAGGCTCCAGCCGGCCATCATCAGTGCACCCGGATTGACGATCGCCGCGGCGTGCTCGGAAGCCCGGTGCACGGCCCGGACCAGGTCGCCCTCGTCCTCGCTCTGCACACAGGTCAGCCGGTAACCGTGGGTCCCGAGGAACTCGGCTACCCGCTTCTCGATCTCGGCCAGGGTGGTGGTGCCGTACACCTCGGGTTTGCGGGTGCCCAGCTGGGCCAGGTTGGGGCCGTTGAGCAGCAGGATGTCCCCGGCGTGGCCGAAGTCGGAGCCGGTCATCGGATCACTCCGCCCGCCGCGCCGGTGGTGGTCGTCTGCCGGCCCAGCAGCGCCGCCAGGTCCGCGCAGGTGGGGGCTAGGGCGTCCGGCCCCTCGGCGAGCAGGGTGGTCGGGTCGGTCTGGCCCCAGCCGGCCCCCACCACGATGGCGCCGGCCGCCCGACCGCAGCGCATGTCCAGCACGCTGTCGCCGATGAAGACCGTGTCGCGGGTGCTCGCCGGGGGGTATCCGGCCCGGGCCAGTTCCGCCAGGGCCAGGTGCAGGGAGTCCGGTGCCGGCTTGGGGTGGGGGACCCGGTCGCTGCCCACCACCACGTCGACGTAGTCGCTCAGGCCGCCGGCGTCGAGGGCCTGCAACGCCCGTTGCTGGGACTTTCCGGTGGCCACCGCGACCGGCATGGCGATCGACCGCAGGCCTTGCAGCAGCTCCACGATCCCGGGGAAGGCGTGCACCAGGTCCAGGTGGGCGCTGCTGGCCGTGGCGTAGACCGCGCTCGTGGCGGGCGGTAGGCCGAAGGCGTTCAGGATCTCGGACAGCGGCGCACCCATCCGGGTCAGGAACTCCGTGAAGGGGGGCTCGGTGGTGCGACCGGCGGCCTGCCAGGCGGCGGTGAAGGCGATCCGCATGTTCTCGGTGGTGTCCAGCAGAACACCGTCCAGGTCGAACACTACGGCGGCGATTCGTCCGGGGTCGATGGGTGACATGGGACCTCCGTTGGCCCGGCGTGACGGTCGGGGAGCAGAACGGCAGCCAGTGTTTGACTGTTGTTGTTGACATCTCATCAGGCTGTTGACTGTAGTAAAGGCTCAGCACTAGCCTCGTGGTTGTCAAGGGGGGAGCGCCATGGCGCGGATGCATCCCAGAGCCGTCATCCTGGGAATCGACGGCGGCAGCCTCGATCTGATCGAACCACTCGTGTCGGACGGGTCACTGCCGAACATCGGCGCGTTGCTCGCCGAGAGCCTGCACGGAACGACCACGACCACCTGGCCGGCGCACACCGCGCCCGGCTGGAGCACCTTCGTGACGGCCCGCCAGCCCGGCGGTCACGGGGTCTACCAGTTCTTCGACACCCAGGACCCGGAGTACGGCGACCGGCTCACCGGCACCGGCAACTTCGGCTGCGACACCGTGTGGGAGTGGCTGGCCCGACAGGACCTCAGCGTCGGCCTGATCAACGTCCCGATGTCCCACCCACCGCGGGACCTGCCCGGCTACCAGGTGACCTGGCCGCTGAGTCAGACCCTGCGGTACAGCAGCCCGTCGACCCTGCTGGGCGAACTGGCCCGGGCCGGCGCCCCGTTCCGGCCGGACATCTCCATGATGTACCGCGACGACCTCGGCTACCTCGACACCGCCCTGGCCAACGTGCAGGCCCGCGGCCGGTCGATCCAGTACCTGATGTCCCACCGGCCGGTGGACGTCGTGATGGCGGTGATCACCGAGATCGACCGCATCTGCCACCACTACTGGCACTTCATGGACGGCTGCCACCCCCGGCACGAAGCGGCCGACGAACCGGCCTGGGCCGAAGCGGTACGCGCCACCTACCGGGCCATCGACGACGTCTTCGGGGAGATCCTGGCCGAACTCGACGAGGACACCCCCGTGCTGGTGGTCTCCGACCACGGCTTCGGCCCGGGTCGGCTCAACCTGGGGGTCAACGCCCTGCTGGCCGAGAGCGGCCTGCTGGCCACCCGCGACGGCGGCGGAGACCACGCACCCTGGTTCAACGGCGCCGGACGCAGTGTGGACTTCGGCCGCACCCGTGCCTACATGCCGACCCCGGGCTGCTACGCGGTCAACCTCAACCGGGCCGGGCGGCAACGCGACGGCATGGTCACCGAGCAGGAGGCGCCGAAGCTGCTGAGCGAACTCAGCGACATGTTCCTCGGCCTCCGCTCGCCCGACGGCGGGCCGGTCTTCGCCGCGGCGTTGCCCCGTGAGGACGCCTACCCCGGACCGATGATGCACCGCGCCCCCGACCTGCTGCTGATCCCGGCCGACGAGGGAGTGCTGGCCGATCCGGGCCTGGACGGCGGGATCTGGCGGCCGAGCGAGCAGACCGGCATGCACCGGTACGCCGGCATGTGGTCCTACCGGTCACCCCGGGTGACCCCGGGCCGTCTGGACACCCCGGCCGCCCTGTGTGACCTGGTGCCGACCCTGCTGCACGATCTCGGGCTGCGGCAGTCCGCCGGCGCACACGGCCGGCCGGTGGCCGCGGTGCGGGACAACGGCACCGCCCCGCTGCCCTTCCTAGACGACGTCCCCCTGCCCGCATCCCCGTCAGACACCGCGCGGCTCTTGCGGGACGACGACGCCACCGCCCGAGCGCTCAGCTCGATGGGTTACCTGTAGAAGGAGCAGCAACATGTCCGACACCAAAGAACGCCTGCGCCGGGTGCTGGTCGAGGCACTGCGCCTCAACCGTACGCCGGAGGAGATCCCCGACGAGGGCCTGCGCGAGGCGCTGGACATCGACTCGGTCTCCGGCCTGGAGTTCCTGATCTGGGTGGAGAACGAGTTCGGCATCCAGATCGACGACGAGGACCTCAGCGTGGCCCTGGTCGACTCCCTGGACACCCTGGCCACCTACGTGGAGGGGCGCATGGCCGCAACCGACGACGCGGGTCAGCCGGTCCCGTGACGCGCCGTAGGGCGGTCGTGTGCATCACCGAGGGCGCCGAACCGGCGCTGCTCGACCGGTGGGGACCGGAACTGCTGCCGGCCTTCCACCGGCTCCGGCGCGACGGCGCCTACGGCACCATGCGGGGTGAACACGTGCCGTACGAGCCCTCCGGGCTGCTCAGCGCCTTCACCGGATACGGCCCGAGCGAGCACGGCTGCTTCTCGTACTGGGATGTGCACAGCCCGGACTACGAACCCGTGGTGCTGGACAGCGGCTCGCCCCGCCGTGAGCTGCTGTGGCACCGCCCGGAGCTGGCCGACCGCACGGTGGCGGTGGTCAACGTCTTCGGCACCCATCCGGTGCGTCCGGTCAACGGTTACTGCATCGCCTACCCGATGCGCAGCAGCATGCACGTGTGCCACCCCCGCACCCTGCCGGTGACCCTGTCCAAGGCGGGCATCCCGACCATCCATGACGTGACGGTCTGGTTCACCGGCGGGGACCGGGAGGAGTTCGTGCCCAAGGTCCTGGCCGCGGACGCCGCGCGAGCCGACGCCGCCCTGCACCTGTTCGACGGTGGGGCCGGACAGGCACCCGACCTGACCGTGCTGAACCTGACCGCCATCGACCGGCTGTCGCACGTCTACTGGCAGGAGCTGGAGGAGGGCAGCCCGGTGCCGGAACACGAGCGGGCTGTGCTGCGGGCGTACCAGCAGACCGACGCCGTGCTCGGCCGCCTGCTTGACCGGGTCGACGAGCACACCGACGTGCTGGCCTTCTCGGAGATCGGCTTCGGTCCGCTGCGGGCCTACTGCTCGGTCAACGACGTCCTGGCCGCCGCGGGCCTGCTCGCGTACGACCCGGCCGGTCGGCCGGACTGGCGGCGGACCCGGGCCTTCGAGTCCGTGCAGGGCTCCCAGGGGGTCAACGTCAACCTGATCGGCCGGTACAAGCACGGGACGGTGCCGTCGGCGGATCGGGAACGGGTGCTCGACGAGGTCCGCACCGCGTTGCTGGCCCACATCAACCCGCTGACCGGCGGCCCCCTCTTCGCCGACGTGCTGCGCCGCGAGGACCTGCACCCCGGCCCGGCCATGGAGGCCGCGCCGGACCTGATCCTCGAACCGTACGACTGGCGTTACCTGCCGCTGGGCGACACCTTCTGGTCGGCGAAGGTGAATCGACGGTTGCAGAGCGCCTGGCACCGGCGGGACTCGTACTGGGGTGGGGTCGGCCCGTCCTTCTCCGCGGGAACGGGCCAGCCGGCCGTCACGGTCGACGTGGCGCCGACCGTGGTGCGGATGCTCGGTCTGCCGGCGCTGGACGAGCTGCCCGGCCGCTGTCTGGCGAGCTCATGACAGCCACCCGGGTCGAACTCGTGCCGCTGGCGGTCACCCTGGCCGAGGGCGAGGGAGCCTGCGTCGCCGGGCTGACCGACGACGGCAGCTGGCTGCGACCCGAACCGGTCACCGCCGCCCAGGTGACCGGCGAGGACCCGGTCTACGACTTCTTCCGGGTGGTCACCCTCGACCTGGGGGCCGGCACCGAGCCGGATGCCCGACCCGAGGACCGCGCGGTGCTGGCCGACCCGCGCCCCGGGGCCTTCGTGCCGCAGGCGCGGCGGGCCGCCCTGCTGCGCCGGTACACCGACGCGACCGTCGAGGAGGCCTTCGGCGGCGAACGCAGCGCCGGCCTCGTCGAGGTGCGTCCCCTGCGGCTGCACCACCGTCGCGCCACCGGCGGCCGGACCTTCCTGCGCCTGACCTTCGTCGACGCCTGCGACACCGAGTACGACTGGATCGTGCGCGACGTCCGGATGCTGCGCGACTTCGCCACCGCCGCCGATCCCGACGACGTGGCACCGGCCCTGGCCGGCCCGGACGCCCCCGCCCTGTTCCTGGCGGTAGGGCTGACCAAGCCCAACGGCCGCTTCCCCGGCCGCTTCCGCGGCTGCCATCCGCTCGTCGTCGGCGTGCACCCGGCCGACGGCAGCGCACCGACCCGTCAACCTGCCGGACCGTCCGGCACCGAAGCCCGATCGGAAGGAGCCCCAGTTGCGTGAGGCTCTGCGCGACCTCGAGAACGAGGCCGTCCACGTCCTGCGCGAAGTGCAGCAGCGCTTCGAGCGTCCCGCGATCCTGTGGTCGATGGGCAAGGATTCCACCACGCTGATGTGGCTGGCTCGCAAGGCGTTCTTCGGTGAGATCCCGTTCCCCGTGATCCACATCGACACCTCGTACAAGTTCCCGGAGATGTACGCCTTCCGCGACCGGTACGCCGCCGAGTGGGGCCTCGACCTGCGGGTGCACCGCAACGAGGAGGCGCTGGCCGCCGGCATGGGACCCCAGCGCGGTGGCAAGCTCGAATGCTGTACCGCCCTGAAGACGGTCGCGTTGCAGCAGGCCATCGCCGCCGGTGGGCATGACGCCGTGCTGGCCGGCATCCGCGGCGACGAGCACGGGGTACGTGCCAAGGAGCGGGTCTTCAGCCCCCGCGACGCCTCCTTCAACTGGGACTACCAGAACCAGCCGCCGGAGTTCTGGGACCTGCACCAGGACGCGGTGGCCGCCGACGGGCACATCCGCGTACACCCGTTGCTGCGCTGGCGCGAGGTGGACATCTGGGAGTACGTGCAGCAGGAGGAGATCCCGGTCCCGGATCTCTACTTCGCCAAGGACGGGCAGCGTTACCGCTCCATCGGCTGTGCCTGCTGCTGCTCGCCGGTGTCCAGCGGCTCCAGCACCCTGGTCGACATCGTGTTGGAGGTCCGTACCGCCCGCGACGGCGAGCGCGCCGGACGGGCCCAGGACAAGGAGGACCAGGCAGCCATGCAGAAGCTGCGGGCCCTCGGCTACATGTAGCAACGAGCCGGTCGTCGAAGTCACGAAGGCCAGAAATGAGAACCATGCAGACATCGCCTTCCCCCGTGGCGGGCCACGGCACCGCCCGTGACACCCTGCGCGTCGCCTTCGTGGGCGAGGTCGACCACGGCAAGTCCACCCTGCTCGGGCGGGTGCTGTACGACACCGGCGCGATCACCCCGGACCGGCTGGACGTGGCCGTCGACGAGGGTGGTCTGGCCTTTCTGCTCGACGGGCTGAGCGAGGAGCGGCAACGCCTGATCACCCTGGACACCGCCCAGTCCGTGGTGGAGACCGCCGAGCGGCACTTCCTGTTCATCGACGTACCCGGCCACGCCGAGCTGCTGAAGAACATGGCCAGTGGCGCCTCCCGGGCCGACATCGGCGTGGTCGTGCTGGACTGCACCGAGGGCGCCGCCGAGCAGACCCGCCGCCACCTGCGGGTCCTGGAACTGCTCGGCGTGACGACCTGCGTGGGCGCGGTGACCAAGATGGACCTGGCCGGCTACCGCGAGGAGACCTTCCTGGCGGTGGCCCGGGAACTGGCCACGGTCGCCGGAGAGTGCGGCATCGAACTGGCCGCGGTCGTCCCGGTCAGCGCCCTGGCCGGGGTCAACGTCACCGGTCCCGCCGCCACCGAGCTGCCGTGGTACGACGGGCAGCCCCTGCTGTCCGTCCTGCACACCGTCGGGGTACGCCGGGAAAGCTCCGCCCTGCTGCGCTTCGCCGTACAGGCGGTGGTCGGCCGGGCCCCCCGACGTCGGGTGACCGGCCGGGTGGAGAGCGGTACCCTGCGCGTCGGCGCCGAACTGGTCGACGCGGCCGGTCGGCACTGCGTCGTGGAGGCGATCGAACGGTTCGGGGAACCCCCGTTGTCGCAGGCCACTGCGGGCGACAGCGTGGGTCTGACGGTACGCGGGGAGGAACCGGAGCCGGGCACCGTGCTGGCCCCGCCCGAGCAACGGCCGCAGGTCGGCCGACGATGGCGTACCCGCATCCTGGTCACCGCCCCCGACGGGGTGCGGGCCGGTGCCCCCTGCGTGGTGCGGTACTCCTCCGCCACGGTCACCGGCACGGTGCAGCGGATCGAGCAACGCTGGAACAGCGCGACCGGACTTCCGGTGGCCGGCCGGCCCACCGATGACCTCGGCACGGTCGAGTTCAGCGAGATCGCCGCGGTCGAGCTGCTGCTGTCCGTCCCGGCACCGGCGGACAACGTCCGGGTCTGCCCGCCGCTGGGCCGCTTCATGCTCTGCGACGCCGCCGGACACGCCCTGGCACTGGGCATCGTCGACGAGGTGCAGGCCGAGTCGGCCGCCGTGGCCGTGGCGGCCGGGAAGGTGACCCGATGAGCGCGACGGACCGGGCCGTGGTGATCGGCCTGGACGGGATGCCGTACTGGCTGCTTCGTGACCTGGCCGACCGGGGGGTGATGCCCACGGTGGCGCAACTGCTGCCGCAGGGCTCCCTGCGCTCCCTGATGGCGCCCGTGCCGGAGATCAGCTCCACCTCCTGGGCCAGCTTCCTGACCGGCACGGACCCGGGCCGGCACGGCATCTACGGGTTCATCGACCTCCTTCCCGGCGGGTACCGCACCTACTTCCCGCAACTGCCCGATCTGCGGGCCACCCCCTTCTGGGAAGCGGTGCAGAACTCCGGTGCGGCCAGCCTGATCCTCAACGTCCCGGGCACCTACCCGGCCGCGGACATCGACGGGGTGCTGGTGTCGGGCTTCGTGGCCCCGCAGTTCGACCGGGCCGTGTCGCCCGCCCGGCTGCGCGAGCCGCTGCGGAACTTCGGGTACTCCCTGGACGTCGAGGTGGGCGACGCGGCGACGAACCCGGACGGTTTCCTGGACCGGGTGGACGCGGCGCTGGAGGCCCGTCGCCAGGCCTTCCAGTACCTGCTCGCCGAGGAACGGTGGCAGTTGGCGGTCTGCGTGTTGACCGAGACCGACCGGGTGCACCACTTCCTGTGGCGGGACGTGATGGACCCGACCAGCCGGTTGCACCCCCGGATCATGGACTTCTACCGCCGGGTCGACGAGGCCATCGCCCAGATCGTCCCGTACGCCGGTGACGGCGGCCTGGCGATCGTCAGCGACCACGGTTTCGGCCCGGCCCACACCCAGCTCTACCTCAACGCCTGGCTGCGCCGGGCCGGCTACCTGGCGCTGCCGGCCGACGCGGACTCGCTGGACCAGATCGACCAGGACACCACGGCCTTCGCCCTGGACCCGGGTCGCATCTACCTCAACCGGCGCGGCCGGTTCCCGCGCGGGCGGGACCTGGGCTCCGTCGACGCCCTGCTGGACGAGATGTCCGAGCGGCTGCTGCGGCTGCGGCGGGCCGCCGACGGGTCGGTCACCGAGGGCGGCGAGGGCGAGCAGGTGGTCGCGCAGGTGCTGCGCGGCGCGGAGCTCTACCACGGGCCGTGGAGCGTGGACGCCCCCGACCTGGTGGCGATGCCGGCCCTGGGCACCCAGATCCGGGGCGCCTGGACCACGGACGAACTGGTCCTTCCGGCACCGTTCACCGGCACCCACACCCGGGACGGGGCGACCTTCTGGTGCCGGGGCGACACCGGCTCCGGCGGGGTGCACATGCGCGACGTGGCGCCGACCGTCCTGGCCATGCTCGGACTGGACCCCATCCCCGGCATGGAGGGGATCGACGTACGAGACCAGCAGACATCGACCACCGAATCCCGAACGGCGGAGGGAAGTAACCGGTGAGCACACCGCTACGCATCGAGCGCACCCGGCCCAAGCCGGGGGAGTTCGCCATCACCCTCGACGAACGCATCACCGACCCGGGTGCCTTCCGGGTCAGCTTCGTGATCCTGCTGGACGGCGATCTGGTGATGTCACCGGAGCACCTGGGGGTCGCCTACATGGCCGGGGTGCTGCGCCAGGTCGGCTACACCTGCGAGATCCGGGAGGTGGAGCACGGCCGGCACGCCGAGGCGGTGGCCGAACTGCTGGCGTACCAGCCCCGCCTGGTCTGCTTCACCCTGATGAGCCTGAACGTGCCGAGCTGCCTGGAGTTCGCCGCCGCGTTGCGGGCGGCCGACCCGGAGGTGGTCATCGCCTGCGGCGGCCCGGCGGGCACCTTCACCGGCACCGAGGTGCTGCGCGGCAACCCCTACGTCGACCTGGTGGCGATCGGCGAGGGGGAGCCCCTCATCCTGGACCTGGTCCAGCGGCTGACCCTCGGCGAGTCGGTCGAGGACTGCCCCGGTATCGCCTACCGGGCGGCGGACGGCTCGCTGCGGCAGAACCCGCCCCGTCCCCTGGTGCACAACCTCGACGTGCTGCCGTACCCCGCCCGCGACCAGTTGGTGGCCCACGGCAACAAGCTGGAGTACGTCCGGGTCAGCACCAGCCGTGGCTGCGTGGCCCAGTGCACCTTCTGCTCCGCACCCAACCTGGGCAACCGGATCCAGCCCGGCAAGGCGTGGCGCGGCCGTAGCCCGGAGTCCGTCCTCGACGAGGTGGAGTACCTGGTCCGCGAGCACCGGTTCCGCACCTTCGACTTCGTCGACTCGACCTTCGAGGACCCCGACGGCGGCCGGGTGGGCAAGAAGCGGGTCCGGGCCATCGCCCAGGGCATCCTCGACCGTGGCCTGGACATCTACTACAACGTCTGCATGCGGGCCGAGAACTGGCACGACACCGAAGAGGATCACGAACTGCTCGATCTGCTCGTCCGCAGCGGCCTGGAGAAGGTCAACGTCGGCATCGAGTCGGGGGTGCCCGAGGAACTGCTGCTGTGGGACAAGCGGGCCACCGTCGAGGACAACATCACCATCATCCGGATGCTCCGGGAGCACGGCATCTACCTGGCGATGGGCTTCATCCCCTTCCACCCGTACGCCACGGTGGAGACCCTGGTGCAGAACGCCGAGTTCCTGCGCGCGCACGCCGGCCACAACCTGCGTCGGCTCACCGAGCGGCTGGAGGTCTATCCGGGCACCGGCATCGCGGACCGGTTGGCGGCCGACGGCCTGCTGGGGGAGGGCTTCCACAAGACCCTGGACCCGTACGACTACCGGTACCAGGACGAGCGGGTGCAGCGGCTGGCCCTGCACTACGCCTCGCTGTACAACAACGACGACTACCACGAGCGCGGGGTGCTGACCGACCAGTCGGCCGTCTTCGAGTTCGAGACCTTCAACGTGGTGGTGCAGACCTTCGTGTCCCGGCTGTACCGCCGGGTCCACGCCGACCCCCGCGCGGTGGAGGTGCTGGAGGGGTTCAAGTCCTTCCTGCACGAGATCCGGCAGCGGATGGGGCAGGCGAACTACGAGTTCTTCATGGAGAACCTGCACCACGTCCTCGACGGCGGCGACGACAGCAAGTGGGACCGCCACCGTCAGGTGGCCGACGTCGAGCAGCGCTTCCGCAACTGCATCGACACCATCCGCAACGAGCAGCTTCGGGTGGGTATGCGGCTGCACCGACTGGGCCACGACGTGTCGGCGATCAGCTCGACCATGCCGCCGGTGACGCCCGGTGGGGCACCTCGCAGCTACAACGGTGGCGCCGCTACGTGGTGACCGACGGACGGCCCGCGCCCCAGCACCGCGGGCCGCCCGTCGGGTCGGCGACCGTCGCACCGGCACGGCGACCGTCGCGGTCTGCACGCTGACCGACCACGCGCTGGCCGAGGCGCTGTCGTCGCACCCTCGGGTCGCCGTGGCCAGGCCGCTGGCCACGGCAAACCTCGGCATCGACCAACTGGTCACCACCCTGGCCGCGCACCCCGAGGTGAGCACCCTGGTGATCTGCGGCACGGACTCGCCGTTGTTCCGGCAGGGGCAGAGCCTGCTGGCGCTCGCCGCGCACGGTTGCCGGGCCGACGGCACCATCCTCGGTGCGCAGGGCTACCGACCGCGGTTGAGCGTACGACCCACCCTCGTCGAGGTATTCCGCCGCCGGGTGGTCGTGCTGGATCGGATCGGGGTGACCGATGTGGTCCGGCTCGGCGCCGAACTGGACCTGCTGCCCGTGGCCGATCCGGCGCCCGAGTCGACCCAGCCGACCTCCGCCGGTGGGGTGCGGCTGGTGCCCCTGCCCGCCGGCGGACGACGCTCGCCGATCAACCGGGCCGACGGCGACTTCTTCGTCGTGTCGGTCGACCGTGACGCGCACCAGATCGTGCTCCAGCACTACCATCACGACCTGCGCGGTGGGCATGAGCTGCGTAGTCACAGTGCGGAGGCCCTGCTGTTGGCGGCCATCCGCCACGACCTGGTGGACGAGCTGTCGCACGCCGGCTACCTGGGCACCGAGTTGGGCAAGGCGGAGACGGCGTTGCGGTTGGGCCTGCGTTACGTGCAGGACCGACCGCTGCGCTGACCGGTGCTCAGTCCTCTTCGGGCTGCTGCTTGTTGATCTCGATCAGGTAGCCGTCCGGGTCACGGAAGTACGCCGACCGGATGCCCCAGCCCGGCCGGTCCGAGGGGCCCTGAATCATGTTGGCGCCCCGGGAGACCAGTTCGGCCGCGGTGCTGTCGACGTCCTCGACCTCCAGGATGAGGGCGAAGCGGTCCTGCCCCGGCAGGGCGTGATCGGCGTGCTCGGTGCCGAGGGCCTTGGCCATCACCTCGCGCTTGTTGAGCGCCAGTTGGGTACCCGAGCCGATCTCGAACTCGGCGTAGCGGGAGTGCTCGTCGCCGTAGGTGACCTTCAGCCCGATCACGTCCCGGTAGAAGGTGAAGCAGGTGGCGTAGTCCTCGACCATGAGTCGCACGTAACTCAGTCGCATCTGGTGTTCTCTCTCCCAGGGGTTGGCGGCGGTGCCGATCCGACACCGCCATGGTCATCTACAGTGTGGCAAGGATCCGGTCGGCCGCGTCGCCGTGGAAGATGTTGAGGGCCGCCCGGGGATAACCGGCGGTGCCGTCCGGGGCGATGTGCCGGTACCCCAGGCCCAGGGCGAACAGACCGGGCACCGGGTTGCCGGTCCGGGCGTCCAGAAGGCGTCCGTCGCGGTCCACCGCCGGGTCGGTGGGACCGACCAGGACTTCCCCCTGCTCGGTCCGCACCGGTACGGGGCGGGCCCGGTAACCCTGCGCGGAGACGGTCAGCTCCGGCCTGACCGCAGGGCGCGGCTCACCGCCTCCCTCGGTGAGCAGCACCCGCCGCTCGTCGCCCCGTACCACCGCCTGGTAGAGGTCGCGGGCCGGGCCGCGCAACCCGCAGAACCGGTTGACCTCGCCGGTGTCGGGATCCACCACATCGGCCGGTGAGTGCCGATCCTTCAGGTTGGCGCCGTAGAGGCGCACCGGGCGGCGGGCGTCGATCCACACCTGCCCGGTGGTCAGCTCGTCACCCCACTCCCGCAGCACCATGCCGGCCACCGAGAAGGCACTGTGTGACCCCCCGACGATCCGGATGCGGTGTCCTTCGGCGACGGCGGTCTTGGCGTGGGTCAGGCAGTGCCCGCGCAGGAATGCCTCGGAGGTCAACCAGCCGGCACCGGCCGGTCGGGGTGCCGCCCCGACGGCCAGTACGGCGTGCCGCGAGCGGGCCAGGGTGCGCCCCTGCGCGTCGTGGCTGCGGAACACCCCGCCCGGCTCGACCACGATGTGGTCCACCCGGCTGCCGAAGCGCACCTCATCGCCGAGGCCGGCGAGGTGCTCGGCCACCCGGCCGGCCAGGTCGTGCAGGAAGACCGAGGCGGTCGGCAGGGGCACCGGTCGGGTGCCGGCGGCCAGCAACGACCGTGCCTGCGGGGTGTCCAGGGCCTCGGCGAAGGCGCCGGCGGGGTCGATGCCGACCAGGAAGTCCGCACCGGCCGAGTTGGACAGGATGTCGTAGCCCAGGCTGGTCCACTCCCGGGGGCGGCGGCTGTCGAAGAACACGCACCCGCGCCCGAGCAGATCGGTGAGTCGTCCCTGGCGGTCGGCGGCGATCGGGATGCCCAGAGCGGCCGCGCCGAAGCCGATGACCTGGAGATGATCGACCGAGCTGTTCCGGTGATCGGACATCCGGTCGACCTCCGCTTGATCAGCAATTACTGGAGTGTGTGACTCACTTGACTATAGTAAACAGCGCTGATTGACTTTGGTTCACTCTAGACGCCTGCGCACCTCAGGAGGGCCCATGACGGTCGACACGCCGGAGCACCCCACCCCCGGCACGGACACCGAGCAGGTTCTCCGCTTCCTGTCCGTGGGAGCCGGCTTCAAGCCGTTCGCGCAGCAGGAGGGTGAGACCACCCTCGGCGACCACTTCGTCTACCACGACCTCCTGCGGGACATGAACGACAACGTCGTCGGGCGCGACGCCGGCACCTGCACCCTGGTCACCGAGACCAGCTGGCAGGTCAACGTGACCATGGAACTGCCCGAGGGCTGCATCACCGCCCAGGGTTTCGTGGAGGACCAGCTCGGCCTGCTGGCCATCACCGGCGGCACGGAGAACTACCGCTACGCCCGCGGTGACGTGCGCATCAGCCACTCCTGCGACGAGGGTCTGGACGTGACCCTGCGGCTGTCCGGCGTGCTGCGTCCCTGACCCACCGACCACCACCCACCCTCGCCCACCCGATGCCCATGAGGGGTGACGCATGCGCGAACACAACGGCACGGCGATCGGATCGCTACCGTCGCCCCGGGCCGACGCCCGGTGGATGAACGACCTGGAACGGGAACGCACCGAGGGGCCGCGGCTGCCCCAGCAGGCGGAGCGCGACACCCAGGCCGGCAACTCCACCAACGCCGTGCACGGCGGCACCTACTGTGATCCGACCACCGGGGCGGTCGGCACCCCGATCTTCCAGACCAGCACCTTCCTGCTGCACGACACCAGCTACCGGGCCTTCTTCGAAGGCGTCACCCGGGACGTGGCCATCTACACCCGCTACGGCAACCCGTCGCAGTGGAGCGTGCAGGAGAAGATCGCCGTACTGGAGGGGGCCCAGAGCGCTCTGGTCACCTCCTCCGGCATGGCCGCCATCAGTACGACCGTGATCGCCCTGACCAACCCCGGTGGCCACATCATCACCGGCTACGACGTCTACGGCGGCACGTACAACCTGATGCGGGAGGACATGCACGCCCTGGGCCGGGAGGTGTCCTTCATCGACACCACCGACCTGGCGGCGGTGGCGGCGGCCATCCGGCCGGAAACCCAGATGCTGCTCGTCGAGGGGCTGACCAACCCGCTGCTCAAGGCGCCGCCGCTGCCGCAACTGGCGAAGCTGGCCGCAGAGCACAACATCCTGCTGGTGGTGGACAACACCTTCCTCACCCCCACCTGCCTGCGTCCCCTGGAGGTCGGCGCGCACGTGGTCGTGCACAGCGCCACCAAGTACCTCAACGGCCACAGCGACCTCACCGCGGGAGTGGTGGCCGGCAGCCGCAAGTTCGTCGACCGGATCTGGGCCCAGGGACTGCGCCTCGGCGGCACCCTGGAGCCCTTCTCCTGCTTCCTGCTGGAGCGGGGCCTGAAGACCCTCGCCGTCCGGATGCGGGCGCACAACGAGAACGCGGCCGGCATCGCCGCCGCGCTGGCCCGGCACCCGCGCGTCACCGCCGTGCACCACCCCAGCCTCCCGGACTACCCCTATCCGCACGTACGGGAGTACGCCAGCGGCTTCGGCGGCATGGTGAGCTTCGAGGTGGCCGGGGGAGACGCGGCGGCGCTGGCCACCATGCAGGCGCTGCGCATCCCTCGGGTGGCGACCAGCCTGGGCGGCGTCGAGTCGCTGGTCAGCATGCCGTTCAACACCTCGCACAGTTCACTGACCCGGGCCCAACGGGCGGCCGCGGGCATCGGTGAAGGGCTGATCCGCTACTCCGCCGGCATCGAGGACCTGCCCGATCTCATCAACGACCTGTATGCGGCACTGGAGCAGGGGGCGGCATGCGCAACGGACTGAACATCGCCGGTGTCAGCGAACTCGTACACGAGGTGGAAGCCTCCGCAGACGAGGCGCAGTACCGCTACGCGGCCTCGGCCGCCTGGCGACCGGGACGTGGCACGACCGGCCGGTCCGAACCGGCCCTGCTGGGCTCGGTGAAGTCGCCCCGACGGTTCACCTTCACCATCGCCGACCATCCGACCGTCGACCCCGGCGCAGGGGTGGCCGACCCGGTGCGGCTGGCCCTCACCGCTCTCGGGTCCTGCGCGCTGACCACCCTGATCGCCGGTGCCAGCGCCCGCGGGGTGACCTTCGAGCATCTGCGTCTGCACCTGAGCGCCTACCATCGCCGCCGGTGGGGGGCCCGCTGGTTGTCCGACCTGACGTACACCATCGAGAGCCGGGCCGCGGTCAACGGGGTGGATCTGGGCGAGGTAGTCGAGTTCGTCGTCCAGCAGAGCCCCAACCACCGTACGGTCATCGACCCGCAAGCCCTGACCCTGAGCCTCGGTGGTGAGCCGGAGACCGTCGAGGGCATCCGGATACCGGCCGCCCCCATCGCCGGTCACACCGTCGAACAGCACATCGAATGGTCGTACGGGGTCCAGTTCCGGGCCCCGATCGACGGCACCGAGCTGCGGATCGACCAGGCCAAGCAGATGGGCGGCGTGGACTGGGGGCCCAACCCCCAGGAGTACATGCTGATGGCGCTGGCCGCCTGTGTGGTGCAACGGCTGGCCGAAATCGTCGCCGAGGAAGGTCTGCCGCCGCTGGTGTGGCAGGCGCGGGCCAGCGGTCGGGTGGACGTGCGTGGCCTGCTGATGACCGAACCCGGGATCCCGCCCCAGGTACAGGATCTGCACCTGACGGTGGACGAACCGGAGGGCGCCCCCGAGGACTGGCGGGACCTGGTGCGCGAGGCGGTACGCCGCTCCGCCGTCGCCGGGCTGCTGACCCAGCCGCACCGGATCAAGCTGAACCTGGAGAGCGAGACCTTCGACGCCGCGTCGGAATCGGTCGCCCCGGTCGCTGCGGAGTCCGCCGAGGCCGACGCGGTCCCGGCCACCCCGGAGACCACCGCCGAGATCACGGACCCGGCCGAGTCGGTTGCGGACCAGGCAGAGTCCGGCCTGACCGAGAACCCGGACTCTGCCGGGGTGCCGGAGCCGGAGATTGCCGAGTCCGCCGTGGTGGCGATGTCGGAGACCACCGGGTACGGCGAGGTGTCGGCCCTGGACACCGTGGAACCGGCCGAGAGCCGGTACGCCGCGTTGGAGGCGGGGGCCCGGCATGACTGAGGTGGCCGACGCCGTACGCGACGCCTGGGTGGCGGCCTTCGACGGTATGCCCGGCGCCTCCGCCGACGCCGCCGGGCCGGACCCGGAGGCGGACTTCTTCCAGGCCGGGGGCACCTCCCTGCTGGCCCTGATGGTCACCGCCGAACTCTCCGACGCCCTGGGCGAGGAGATCCCGGTACGTCTGCTGCTGCAGAATCCCACCCTGGGCGGGTTCACCACGGCGCTGAGTGCGTATCTGGACGAACCGGCCGGAGACTCGGTGTCGTGACCGCCGTGGCCGAGCAGGTCGCGGCGTTCCCGCTCAGCGACCTGCAACACGCCTACTGGGTCGGTGAGCAGGGCGCCTACGAACTGTCCACCCCCGGCTACCTGGCCCTGGGCTGGGAGGTCGCCGAGCTTGACGTGGCGGCCCTGCAACGGGCGCTGGCCCGGTGCGTCGCGCGGCACGAGATGCTGCGGGTACGGGTGCTGCCGACCGGTGAGCAGATCATCGCCGAGCAGGCCACCGTGCCGCTGCATCACCTCAGCGGCGGCATCGGGGACCGGGAGCAGGACTGGGACCGGCTGCGCGCCGAGACCCTGGGCGTACTGCCCGATCTGGCCGACGGGCCGCCACTGAGCTGCGGCGTCGCGCGCAGCGGCGACCGGATGCTGGTCGCCCTGGCGGTGCGGTTGTTCGCCTTCGACGCCGCATCCGTCGGGGTGCTGCTGCGTGACCTCGCCGCCGGGTACCGAGACCCGGACACCGAGCTGCCCGAGCCCCGGGGCTCGTACCGCGACTTCGTCACCCGATCGGCCGACCCGACCAGCCGGGCCCGCCGCGCCGACGAGCAGTACTGGTCGACCCGCCTGGCGGACCTGCCGGACCCACCCGACCTGCCGACGGCCGGTGGCACCCGGCCGGCGACTGGGGACTCCTTCGAGCGGCACACCTGGACCCTGGACGAGGAACGCACCGGGCGGCTGTACGAGCGGGCCCGTTCCCGAGGGCTCTCGGTCAACGCCGTGCTGTGCACGGCCTACGCCGAAGTGGTACGCCGCTGGTGCACCCAGGACACCTTCTGCCTGAACGTGCTCGTCTCACGACGCCCCCCGACCGCCCGGCACGCCGACGTCATCGGCAACTACGGCACCACCGTGCTGGTGGCGATACCGCCCTCGGCCGGCACCTTCGCCGAGCGCGCCGCCGCGGTGCAGCGGGAGCTGCACGACGCGTACGGGCACAGCGCGGTCTCCGGCATCGAGGTGCTGCGCCGCATCCGGGCGATGCGCGGCGGCGCGGGCACCCTCATGCCGGTGGTCTTCACCAGCACCATCGGCATCGGCTCCTCCTCCGACGGCACGGACGACGACGGCCCCTTCCCCGGCGCCCGACCGATGCCCGGTGGGATGCGTACCCCCCAGGTGTGGCTGGACCACCAGGTGTACGAGGTGGGCACGGAGATCGGTCTCAACATCGACGTGGTGCGCGAGGTGTTCCCGCCGGGGCTGGTAGCCGACTTCCTCGCCACCTATCAGCATCAACTGCGGTGGCTGACCGACCCCGAGGACACCTGGGAACAGCCGGAGCGACCCGCGCTGCCCGCCGGTCTGCTCGCCGCGCGGATGGCGGCCAACCGCACCACCCGGCCGCTGCCGGCCCGGCTGCTGCACGAGGGATTCGAGCAGGCCCGCCGCCGGTATCCGGACCACCCCGCGGTGATCGGTGATGAGCGCACCCTGACCTACCGGCAGCTCTGGGAGGCGGCCACCACCCTGGCCGCCGGCCTGATCCGTGAGGGCGCCGAGCCGGGTGACCTGGTCGGGGTCTGTGCCGACAAGGGCTGGCGGCAGGTCGTCGCCACCCTGGCGGTCCTCTACGCCGGCTGTGGATACGTTCCCCTGGCCGCCGGCCTGCCCGCCCAGCGGGCCGCCCGGGTGCTGCGGCACGCCGGGGTGCGGCAGGTCCTGGCCGACGGCCGTGGCCTGGCCACGGTCACCACCCTGGCCACCGGCACCGACCCGGTGCCCGGTCTGCGGTGCACCGATCTCACCCAGGCCCTGGCCGGGGCGTCCGCCGGGGTGGAACTCGCGGTGCACAGCCACCCCGAGGACCTGGCCTACGTGATCTACACCTCCGGCACCACCGGGGAGCCCAAGGGGGTGGCCATCGAACACCGGGCGGCCGTCAACACCATCGACGACCTGGTGGACCGCTTCACCCTGGACACCACCGACCGGGTGCTGGCACTGTCCTCCCTCGGGTTCGACCTGTCCGTGTTCGACATCTTCGGCACCCTGGCCGTGGGCGGCGCCGTGGTGCTGCCACCCGAGGACCTGGCCGGACCCGACCCGGACGCCTGGCTGGACACGGCGGCCCGGCACGGCGTCACCGTGTGGAACTCCGTGCCCGCGCTGCTGGACATGGCCCTGGAAGCCGGGCACGACCCCGGTCGGCTGGCGAGGCTGCGGCTGGTCATGCTCAGCGGTGACTGGATCCCGCTCGACCTGGCCGACCGGCTCCGGGCGGTGGCACCGGGGGCCACCGTCGCCGGTCTGGGGGGCGCCACCGAGGCGGCCATCTGGTCCAATGTGCACATCATCGACCGGCCGCTGCCGGGCTGGAACAGCGTGCCGTACGGGCGTCCGCTGGCCAACCAGGGTTTCCACGTCCTGGACGGGGACCTGGACCACGTACCCGACTGGGTGGCCGGTGACCTCTACATCACCGGCGCCGGGCTGGCCCGCGGCTATCACCGGGAGCCCGAGCTGACGGCGGCGGCCTTCCTGCGGCACCCCCGCACCGGCGAGCGGATGTACCGCACCGGGGACCGGGCCCGCTACCGACCCGACGGCACCCTGGAGTTCCTCGGCCGGATCGACACCCAGGTCAAGATCCGAGGCTTCCGCATCGAACTGGGCGAGATCGAGGCGACCCTGTTCAAAGCCGCCCTGCCGGCCCATCTGACCTTGCGGTCCGTGGTCGTCGACGTGCACGGCGACCGGGCCGCGCAACGCAGCCTGGTGGCCTTCGTCGTCCCGGCCGGACCGGAGGCCCTGTCCGAGGCGGACCGCGCCGAACTGGTCGACCGACTCCAGGCCGCCGCCGGGCAGGCCCTGCCGACCTACATGGTGCCCGCCCGGTTCGTCGTACTGGACACGCTGCCGATCACCGGCAACGGCAAGGTCGACCGGGCCGCCCTGCGTCGGCACGCGGCCACCGACCTGCCGACGGTGGTGGCCGATCCGCCCCGGCCGGGCACCGAGGCCACCCTGGCCCGGGTCTGGCAGGAGGTCCTCGGCGAGCCGATCCTCGACCGCAAGGCGGACTTCTTCACCTGCGGCGGCACCTCGCTGCTGGCGGCGCGGCTGGTCAGCCGGATCACCGCCACCCTGGGGGTGCGTCCCTCCCTCGGTGACCTGCTCCGCGAGCCCACCCTGGCCGGCCAGGCGGCGCTGATCTCAGATCTGGTACGACCTGGCGGCGCGGGACATCCGGCGGCCGGTCGACCGGCACCGGCGAGCGTGGTCACCCTGAGCGGGCAGCCGGGCGCCGACACCCTGGTGCTGTTCCACCCGGTCGGCGGCGGGGTGCTCTGCTACCGGCAACTCGTCGCCACCCTGCCCGCGCAGACCCACGTGCTGGGGGTGCAGGCACCGCCGCCCGGTGACCGCGCCGAGAGCGTCGAGGAACTCGTCGAACGGTACGTCGAGGAGCTCTCCCCGGCCCTAGGGTCGACCCCGCAACGGCTGGTGCTGGCCGGGTGGTCGATGGGCGGGGTGCTGGCGATCGAGGCGGCCCGCCGGTTGACCGCCGCCGGTCACCGGGTCGACCGGGTGGTCGCGGTGGACAGCTACCTGGCCGCCGATCCCGAGGACGACTCGTACCACCATGACGGGGACGACGCCGTCCGGGCCTTCCTGGCCGACCTGCACGGTGGAGCACCCGGGTCGGCACCCGCGGAGATCCCGGCGGAACTCACCGAGGCCTTCGACCGCTACCTGCTCAACTACCGGGCCCTGCTGCGCCACCGGCCGACGCCACCGAGCGCGGAGGTGGTGCTGGTGCGCTGCACGCAGCGCACCGACGCCGAGTTTCCCGGTCTGCGACCCCTCGACGAGGCATGGACAGGGACCGGCGACCCGACGGCAGGCGTGCAGGTCCACCCCGTGCGGGGCGATCACTACTCGGTGATGACCACCGACCTGTCGCACCTCGCGGCCTTGCTGATGCCGGACCGCGCCGGCTAAGCGTCCGTTCGACCATCGACACATCCGCACCGGAGGAGTTCCATGACCATCACTGATACGGCTGTCCGAGAGCCAATGATCCGGGTGGAGGGTCTCCGCAAGGAGTACCCGGCCCGCGGCAAGGCGGCGCTCGTGGTGGCTCTCGGCTCTGTCTCCTTCGAGGTCCAGCCGGGGGAGGTCTTCGGCCTGCTAGGCCCCAACGGAGCCGGCAAGAGCACCACCGTCCAACTGCTCTCCACCCTGATGCGCCCGACCGGCGGCACCGTGCGGATCGCCGGTTACGACATCGTCGAGGACGCCGAGCAGGTCCGCAGCCGGATCGGGGTGGCCCTGCAGGACACCGCCCTGGCCGAGATGATGACCGCGCGGGAGGCGCTGCGGCACGCCGGGCAGCTCTGGGGCATGTCGCACAAGGAGGCTGCGGCGCGGGCCGTGGAGCTGCTGGCCCTGGTCGACCTGGAGGAGGCCGCGGACCGTCTGATCAAGACCTACTCCGGGGGTATGCAGCGTCGCCTGGACCTGGCGTTGGCGCTGGTGCACCGGCCGCCGGTGCTGTATCTGGACGAGCCGACCAACGGCCTGGACCCGGTGTCCCGCCGGGCGCTGTGGGAGCAGATCCGCGCGCTGCGCGACAGCGGCACCACGATCCTGCTGACCACCCAGTATCTGGAGGAGGCCGACCAACTCGCCGACCGGGTGGCGATCATCGACGGCGGCGAGGTCATCGCGCTCGGCAGCCCGGAGGAGTTGAAGCGCAACCACTCCGGTGACACCGTGGAGGTGCTCTTCGCCGACCGGGCCGAGGCCGCCCGGGCAGCCCAGGAGGTGCAGGCGGGCGGCATTCCCGGCGCACAGGCCGGGCAACTGGTCCGCTACCGGGTGCAGGACGCCGCCGCGGCGGTCCCCGCCCTGATGGCCGATCTCAGCCGGGTGGGCATCCAGCCCCGAGAGACGACGATCAAGCGTCCGACCCTGGACGACGTCTTCATCGCCCTCACCGGGCACGGCATCACGACCAGCGACGACGATCAGGAAGACCCCGATCCGGGTACGGAGACTCGCAGCGTCGAGCAGAAGAAGGTCCTGCCGCAGGTGGCCCCCGCCGCCAAGGGGCCGGGGGCCGCCTCCGTACTCACCCAGACCCGGCTGCTGTTCGCCCGGCTGTTCCGCGAGGCGTTGCGTAACCCGGCGGCCTCCCTGCCGAACCTGATGATCGGCACCTTCTTCCTGTTCGTGTACGACGGCCTGCTGGGCGGCTCGGCCGCCGTGCAGGAGGTGCCGGGCGGCAACTACACCAACTTCCTGCTCCCGATCATCCTGCTGTTCACCTCCCTGTCCGGCGGGGTGGCCGGCATGACCCTGGTGCAGGACATCGAGGCAGGCCACTTCCGGCGCCAGTTGACCATGCCGCTGTCGCGGACCGCCCTGATGGCCTCGTTCATGCTGCTGGGTGCCCTAGTCGTGCTGGTACAGGCGATCATCGTGACCCTGCTCAGCCTGCTGATCGGGCTCGACCCGGCCACCGGCGTCCTGGGGATGCTCGTGGTCTTCGCGCTGTCGCTGCTGTGGGGCCTGGGCATCGCCGGCTACTCGGCCGCCACCGCGATGATCACCGGCAACGCCGCGGCGGCGAACGCGGCCACCCTGATCTTCTTCCCGCTGCTGTTCATCTCGCCCGCCCTGATGCCGCAGGAGCAGCTCAAGGGCTGGATCGCGGTGGCCGCCCACGCCAACCCCGCCACCTACCTGCTCGACGCCATGCGCGGGCTGCTGACCACCGGCTGGGACAGCCGGTCGCTGGCGATCGGCTTCGCGGTGGGCGCCGGGTTCGCCCTGGTGATGCTGCTCTGGGCGAGCATCGCGGCGAAGCGGGCGACGAGCCGGGCCTGAGGCCTGAGGGGCGGGAGGACAGCCATGAAGGGCATCGTTCTGGCCGGGGGCTCCGGGACGCGGATGTATCCGCTGACCCTGGCGACCACCAAGCAGTTGCTGGCCGTCTACGACAAGCCGATGGTCTACTACCCGATGTCGGTGCTCATGCTCGCCGGCATCCGGGACATCCTGGTCATCTCCACGCCCGACGGGGTGCCTGCCCTCAGGGCCCTGTTCGGTGACGGTTCCCACCTGGGACTGAACGTCACCTACGCCACCCAGTCGGCACCCCGAGGAATCGCCGAGGCCTATCTGATCGGCGCGGACCACGTCGGCACCGACGACTCCGCGCTGATCCTCGGCGACAACGTGTTCCACGGCGCGCGCTTCCCCACCCTCCTTCAGGAGACGCAGGCGAAGATCGACGGGTGCACCCTGTTCGGCTACCCGGTCTCCGACCCCGGTCGGTACGGCATCGCCGAGATCGACGCCTCCGGAGAACTGATCTCGATCGAGGAGAAGCCGCTGCGGCCCCGCTCCGACAACGCGATCACCGGGCTGTACCTCTACAGCCCGGACGTCGTGGACATCGTGCGTGATCTCAAGCCCTCCGCACGGGGGGAGTTGGAGATCACCGACGTGAACCAGGTCTACCTGGCCCAGGGTCGGGCCCGGCTGATCGAACTGGGTCGCGGCTTCAGTTGGATCGACGCCGGCACCCCGGAGTCGCTGCTCGCCGCCAGTCAGTACGTCCAGGTCCTGGAGCACCGCCAGGGGGTACGGGTGGCCTGCCTGGAGGAGGTGGCCCTGCGAATGGGGTTCATCGACTCCGAGGCCTGCTATGAGCTGGGCCTGAAGATGAAGAGTTCGGAGTACGGGCGGTACGTCATGGACATCGCCCGTTCCCTGGCCTGACGGTGGTTCGGCGCTCTCCCCGGTTCCTCCGGGGGAGCGCCGCATCGATGCCCACCGGCCGGTCAGACGATGTGCACGTCCGGCACGTAGAGGATCCACTTGCCGCCGGCCGCCCTGAACTCCTGCTCCTTGGCCATGATCTCGGCCGCGTGGTTCCAGGCGAAGAGCAGCGCGTAGTCCGGGTACGGGGAACTGAACGCCGCGGGCGGCCGGATCGGGATGTGCGATCCCGGGGTCACCCGATGCTGCTTCTCCACGGTGGAGTCGCAGATGAAGGGCACCAGGTCGGGACCGATCCCGCAGTAGTTGGTGACCGTGGCGCTCTTGCAGGTGGCGCCGTAGCCGACCACCCGGGCGCCCTCGTCGCGCAGTCGGGTGAGCAGCGCCTTCAGTTCCTCGCAGTTCGACTCGATCTTCGCGCCGAAGCTCTCGTAGGTGGCCCGCTCGGCGAGCTTCTGTTCCTGTTCCTTCGACAACCACCGGGCCACCGCCGGGGTCGGTTGGCGCTCGCCTCTGCGGGCGGTGGTGTACCGCATGGTGCCGCCGTGCACCGGCAGGGGTTCCACATCGACCAGGTCGAAGCCGAACCGTTCGGCCATCGCCTGCACGGAGCGCACCGAGAACAGGTAGAAGTGCTCGTCGTAGATCTGGTCGAAGTAGGTGTTGGCGATGATGTCGCCGAGGTACCGGTCCTCGAAGACGAAGATGCCACCCTCGGCGAGCAGGGCGTGCACCCCGGCGAACACCGAGTCGATGTAGGCGATGTGGCTGATCGTGTTGGCGGAGAAGATCAGGTTCGCCGGCCCGTCGGTCTCCCGGATGCGCCGTGCGGTCGCCTCCTCGAAGAAGCCGACATGGACCCGGCTGCCACTCGCGCCGGCCACCTTCACGGCCTCCTCGGCCGGGTCGACGCCGAGGTGCCGGATTCCGGCGGCCTGCACCGAGCTGAGCATGATGCCGTCGTTGCAGCCGATCTCCACGTAGAAGGGGTCCGGGCCGGACAACTCGGTCGCCAGGTAGTGGGCGGCGGCCTGCTCGAAATGGCGCCGCATCAGCGCCGAACCCGACGACCGGTAGGGGTAGTCGGCGGGGAACATCCGCTCCCGCGACACCTCCTCGAACTGCTGCACCATGGTGCAGCGCTCGCAGAACCCTACGGCCAGCCGGTAGAAGTGCTCCGTGCCGATGTCGGCCGGCTTGGGGAACACGTCCGACACCGGTTGGGGTCCGAAATCAAAGAATTCCTGGACCGGGCCACCACATATACGACAATCTGACATGCCAGGTAGCTTTCTGTCGGGGGTCCGGGCGGTCGACCCTTCGCCTGCGGGATGCGTTAAGCGCGTTGTAGCCGGTGTTCCCGGTACCAATCGGCGGTCAGCCGCAGTCCGTCCTGAAGGGTTCGCGGTCGGAAGTCGATGATCTCGTGGAGTCTGCTGAGATCGAACGTCCGATTCGGTCGTCCACCGGACCTCGTGCGGTCGAAGGTGATCCTCTCCGGAAGGCCGAGGGCGGCGCAGATCGACCTGGCGAGCTGCACCGGGGAGATCGCCTCCGGGGTACCCATGTTCACTACGGGGTGCTTGTTCCTCTCGACCATCTGGAGGGTGGCGTCGACCAGGTCGGTGACGTACAGGTACGTCCGGGTCTGGCTGCCGTCGCCCCAGATCTCGATGGCCTCACCGGCCAGGGCCTTGGCGAACATCTGCGGGACCACCCGGTCGGTGTCCGGCTCGAAGTTGTCGCGGGGGCCGTAGATGCTGGTCAGCCGGGGCCGGAAGATCCGCATGCCGTACTCCTGGGCGTAGGTCTCGGCCAGGATCTCGGCGTAGTTCTTCGACAGGTAGTACCCGTCCGGGGCGTACCTCATGGCGGTCCGGAAGTCGTCCTCCTCCCGGGTCGGATGCTCCGTGGCGTGCAGATAGACCTCGCCGGAGCTGAGCAGGACGATGTCGGCGACCCCGTGCCGCCGGGCACAGTTCAGGATGACGGCTACGGTCCGCATGTTGGCGTCGAGGATGGTCGCCGGGTGCTCACGTCGGTAGGTCAGGTTGCCGGTCAGCGCGGCGCAGTGCACGACCGCGTCGACCCCGCCGGGCACCCCGGCGACCGCCTCGTGCACTGCGGCCTCGTCGAGCAGGTCCAGCCGTACGGTCCTCAGCCGGTCGTCGGCGGCCAACTGGGACAGCACCCGCCGGTTGTCCCGGCGGTAGAGGCCGAGCACGGAGGCGCCGCGGGCCAGCAGCCCTTCGACGAAGTGTGAGCCGATGAAACCGGCGCACCCGGTGACGACGACGTTCCGGCCGGCCCAGTGACCGGTAGATGTCGCCGTACTCATCGCCGGTGCCGGGCGGTGAGCTTCTCCAGGGTGCCGACCAGCTCGGCCGGGCTGGGGGCCTGGGCGGCCTCCCGGGCCAGCCGCTCGGCCCCGGCGGCGAAGGTCGGCTCGGTGAGGAGTCGGCCCAGCGTGTCGGCCAGGGCCGGGACGCTGAACTCCTGCACGTCCAGGGCCAGGCCGGCGCCCCGCTGCACCACGTGCCGGGCCAGGTCACCCTCCGACCAGAAGGGCACGGAGGTGATCAGTTGGGGGACCCGGTACGCCACCGCGGCGGCGAAGGTGCCCGCCCCGCCGTGGTGGATCAGGGCCGAACAGCTCGGCAGCAGCTGGGTCAGCGGCAGGTAGTCGACCAGCCGGACCCCCTCCGGCAGGGGCTTGGCCCCCTCCGGCCGGCCGGGGTGCCCGGTGGCGACGACCTCCGCGCCGAGCCCGGCGATGGTCTCGACCACCTCGGTGAAGGAGACTCCGGACTCCTCGTAGAGCTGCCGTCCCCGGCCGCCCAGGCCCAGGGTCAGGGCCACCCGGGGACCACGCGGCGGCTCGTCCAGCCAGGCCGGGGCCTCGGCCCCCCCGTTGTACGGCACCCAGCGCATCGGCTCGTAGTGCACATCGGCCGGCAGCCGCATGGCCTCCGGGCTCGGGTCGATGGTCCACTGGCCGAGCAGCAACTCCTCCGAGAACGGCAGGTCGTACGCCTCCAACATCGGCCGCATCATGGTCAGGGCCGGATCCCGGCGCACCCGGGCACCCGGTGTGGCGGCCAGGTCGAGCTGCTTCTTGCGCAGCCAGGCGATGTTGTCCTGGGCCCACAGCAACCGGGCGTGGGCGGCGCCGGTCACCTCGGCGGCAACCGCGGCCGGTACGCACAGCGGGTCCCACAGGACCAGGTCCGGCTGCCACCGCCGGGCCAGGGCCACCAGGTCGTCGACGACCGGGAGGTACCCGGAGAGCATCGCCACGTAGCGCATCCACTGGGCCTGCCAGCGGTTCGGTCCCGCCTCGAAGTCCAGGGCCATGGTCCCGGTCAGCCGGGGCAGCTTGGTCGGATCGGGGTTGGCCGCGACGATCTCGGACAGGTGCTCGCGCTCACCGATCGCCACCGCGGTCAGTCCCGCCTCGGTCGCCAACGACAGCGCGTCCGGGTGCAGGGCCACCCGTACCTCGTGCCCGGCGTTCTGCAGCGCCCAGGCCAGCGGCACCACCGGGTGCATGTGGGAGGTGTGGGGGAAGATGCAGAACAGTACGCGCACAGGTGCTCCAATCCGGCGTGCCCGGTCAGCTGCGGGCCGCGACGAACTCCTTGATCGAGGCGACGACGTAGTCGAGCATCTCGCTGGTCAGCCCCGGATAGACGCCGGTCCAGATGGTCTGGCTGGTGACGATGTTGCTGTTGGTCAGCTCACCCGAGACCCGGTGCTGGACGTCCTGGTACGCCGGATGACGGGTCAGATTGCCGGCGAACAGCCGACGGGTGCCGATCTTGCGTTGCTCCAGGAAGGCGACGAGTTCGGCGGTGGTGAACGGGGCGTCGGTCGCGATGGTGATCACGAAGCCGAACCAGCTCGGGTCGCTGTCCGGGGTCGGCTCCGGCAGCAGCAGGTGCGGCAGGCCGTCCAGGCCCTCCCGCATCCGGCGCCAGTTGCGTCGACGGGCCTCGCCGAACTCCTCCAGCCGGGCTAGCTGACTGAGCCCGAGCGCGGCCTGGAGGTCGGTCGTCTTCAGGTTGTATCCGACGTGGGAGAAGATGTACTTGTGGTCGTAGCCCTCCGGCAGGGTCCCCATCTGGTATCCGAAGCGCTTGAGGCACCTGTCGTTCTCGCCCGGCTCGCACCAGCAGTCCCGGCCCCAGTCACGCAGCGACTCCACCACCCGGGCCAGGGCCAGGTTCGAGGTCAGCACGCAGCCACCCTCGCCCATGGTCAGGTGGTGGGCCGGGTAGAAGCTGACCGTCGACATGTCGCCGAAGGTGCCGGTCAGCCGACCCCGGTAGGTCGAGCCGACCGCGTCGCAGTTGTCCTCCAGCAGGAACAGCCCGTGCGCCTTGGCCAGCTCGGCGATCTCGGCCGCCTGGAAGGGGTTGCCCAGGGTGTGTGCCAGGGAGATGGCCCGGGTACGCGGTCCGATGGCGCGGGCGATGTCGTCCGCGGTGGCGTTGTAGGTGCCGAGTTCGATGTCGACGAAGACCGGCACCAGCCCGTGCTGGATGATGGGGTTGACCGTGGTGGGAAAGCCGGTCGCGCAGGTGATCACCTCGTCGCCCGGCCGCAGTCGGCGGTCCCCCAGGGACGGCGAGGTCAACGCGGCCATCGCCAGCAGGTTCGCCGAGGAGCCGGAGTTCGTCAGGTGTGCCTTGCGAAGGCCCAGGGTGCGGGCGAAGGCCGACTCGAACCGCCGGGAATGGGCCCCTGCGGCGATCCGTAGTCCCAGTGCCGCCTCGACCAGGGCCACCCGGTCGTTCTCGTCCAGGACGGCACCCGAGGGGTAGATCTCGGTCACGCCGGGCTCGAACTCCCCGGTGTTCTCCTCCTCGCGGTGCAGCTGACGCACCTCGGCCAGTATTCGCGCGGCGCGGTCGCCCATGGTCGTTCCCCTCCCGGTGCCGACGCGGTCCGGTCCCCGCTTCACTCTGTCAGTCGGAGCACGACGTCCTGAGCTACCCTTCAACTCTTGTCATCGGAGCCTAGAAGGCTTGATGACTCCAGTCAATTAGGGTAGTTGTGTTGGGGAGATGTACGGCAGGGGGAGGGGTCTGATGACCGTCGGGATACCGCCGCAGGTGCCCGATCGTCGGTCGGCTGCCGAAGTGCGGCCCGCGTGACAGCCACGGCGGCGCGCGGCGCTTCATCGGTATCCGACGCGGCGATCGAGGAACTGATGGCCGACATCGCGCGGGTGCCCGACGATTACCGCAGTTACACCTGCGGGGCGTGGGAGGCCCGGACCCAGCACGGGATGAGCGCCGAACTGCTGGAACGGCTGACCCGCGCCGGGTTGAAGTACCGCGAAGTGGACGGTGAACGCCGCTACGACGGTCTCGACCTGGGCAACCTCTCCCTGCACCTAGGTCTGTCCTCGGTGCAACGGATGGCCATCCGCTCCTGGGGCCGCACCTGGGCGCGCTGCCGCCGGGGAACCGGGCGACACCTCGTACGCTATGTGCCGTCCTGTCCCGACCCCGGCCACGAGGGGCCCTGCCGCTACCGGTTCGCCTGGCCGGGCGGACAGCGACGACAGGTGACCCTGGGCCCGCTCGACGAGCCGCCCGCCGTGGTCCTGGACAGCGTCCCGCCGCCACCGGCCCCGGCGATACCGGACGACCTGGCCGAACTGTGTCACGAGATCGCCCGACTGCGGTTCTTCCTGCTGGCCGAGCCGATCCGCTGGGACGCCAGGTTCATGCGTTCCACCGGCATCTCCGACTGCGGTGGAAGCTCCACCCTGCTGCTGCACGGCGCCAAACGGCTCGGCTACCAGACCCGTAGGTCCTTCGGTCTGCTGCTGGCGGAGCCGTTCTCCACGCCGCACCACTGGGCCGACATCCAGATCGACGGCGAATGGGTGCCGCTGGATCCGATGACGATGAACGCGCTGGCCCGATGGTCCACCGCCGTCCCCGACGACATCCCGGTGACCACGCCCCTGACCGGTATAGTCTCGCGGATCTCCGGCCGCTGGGTGCCACCGGTCCGGCACGGCACCATGCAGCCCCGGGTGTCCTACCTCACCGAGTACCACGTCGACGGGAGCACCGAATGACCACCTCCGACAGCCCGTCCGGTCCGGCGACCTCGGCAGGCTCCACCTCGGAGGTCCTGCCCTCCGACATCCTGCACGACTACTGCATGGCCAAGCCCGGCGCCACCTTCGACCACGTCTTCGGCCCGCAGACCACGGTCTACCGGGTGATGAACAAGGTGTTCCTGCTGGTCGGTCAGGACGCCCGGCCCCAGTACGCGACCTTCTCCTACGACCCGGAGGAGTCGCTGCTGCTGCGCGAGACCTACGAATCCGTGGTGCCGGGCTACTACGCGAACAAGCGCCTCTGCAACACCGTCTACTACACCGGTGAGGTCTCGGTCGAGCAGAGCCTCGAATGGGTCGACGCCTCGTACGACATCGTGGTCGCCAAGCTGCCCCGCAAGCTGCGCGACCAACTCCACGCCGATGGGTGAGCGACGCCTGCTCTACGCGCTGTGGGACGGCGGCGGCAATGTCGCCACCACCCTGCTGATGCTGCGCTCGCTGGCCGCCGAGGGCACCCCGGTCACGGTGCTGTCCAACGATTCCGTGGCCGAACGGGTCCGGGCGGCCGGCCTGGAGTTCACCCCCTTCCGCCTGGGTCCCCGGCACGACCCGCGCAGCCGGGACACCGACGTGTTGAAGCTGTGGGAGGCCGGGTCACCGGCCGAGGCGTCGCGCCTGATCAGGGAACGGGTCATGTTCGGCCCGGCGGTGGAGTTGGCCCGGGACACCCTGCGGGCCGCCGAAGAGTGCGACGCGCAACTGCTGGCCGCCGACTACACCCTCTTCGGGTCGCTGGTGGCGGCCGAGCGGCTCGGCCTGCCGCACGTGGTGCTGATGAACACCATCTACCCCCTGCCGACCGTGGAGGTCGCCGGTCTTCGGGCCGCCCGCAACGGCCCCTTCACCTATCTCTTCACCCGGATGCTGGCGCAGGGACTGCCGCGCCTGAACGAGGCCCGCGCCGTCTTCGACCTGCCGCCCCTGACCACGGCACAGCAACAGTACGAGCACGCGGACGCCGTCGTGATCACCTGCTACCCGTCCTTCGACCCGGCCTCCTCGTCCGTGCCGTCGAAGGTGCGCTACATCGGCCCGCAGGTGGAACCCCCCGCCGAGTTACCCGAGCCTCCCGGCGGGCCGGTGCGCCGGGTCATCGTCAGCCTCTCGACCACCGCCCAACCCGAGGAGGCCCTGCTGGTCGACTCGCTGGTGCAGGCCGCGGCGCTGGTGGAGAACACCGAGTTCGAGTTCCTCGGTGGGTCGCTCGCCGACCGCACCGACCTGCCCGCCAACGTCCGGGGGTACGGCTACATTCCGCTGGAGGAGCGGCTGCCCCACGCCGACCTGGTGCTGCACCACGGCGGCTTCGGCACCACCATGCGGTCGCTGCTGTGGGGGGCGCCGGCGATCATCTTCCCGTCCTTCCAGGAGCAGTTCAACAGCGCCCGTCGGCTGGAGGAACTGGGCGCCGGTTGCGGCGTACGCCGGGATTCCGCCCCCGAGGTGATCGCCGAGGCGATCAGCGGATCGCTGTCCTCTGCGGAGCGGCGGTCCGCCGCGCGCGAGTGCGCCCGCACCTTCCGCAAGGAACACGACCCCAGGGCCGCCGCCCGGATCTTCGCCGCCTTGGCCGCCGACTGACCACCGGCCCGGACCTGGACCGGGGGAGTACGGCGATCCGGACTCCCCCGGCCGGTATTGACCGGCCCGGTCAGCTCAAGGTGAAGGTCACGTCGTCGACGTCGAAGGCGGTGACCCCGTTGCCGGCCATCTCGGTGGCGACGAAATTGGCCCATGCGGTGCGCTCGGTCGTCGCCGTCCCGCTGGACATGCTGTACTCCCGCCACTGCGGCCCACTGTCGTAGGCCAGCGAGAACCGCGTCTTCGGGGGCTCCCCGGTGACCGCCAGCCCGACGTTCAGGAAGTCGCCCCGGCGGGTCTCCGTGGTCAGGGTCCGGACCCAGAACCGGACCGTCAGGTTGCAGTTGGCCGGCACGGTCACCTCGGTACCGAGCTGTTCGTACCGGGTGACGTCCAACCCGGCGAAGGTGGCGTACGCCCGTCCGGTGTGGGCGGGCCGCGCCGCGTCGCCGAGCACGACCATGCGGGGGCCGGCTGTCCAGCCGGTGGTGCCGCGCTCGAAGCCCGGATTCGTGTGGATCTGCCCGCGGCAGGGCGTCTCGGCGGTCGGCGGGCGGTGGTGGGCGCTGCCGGTGGTCAGCAGGAGCAGGGCGGCAGCAGAAGCGAGAGTGACGAGAGTCTTCATCGGTTCTCCCCGTTCGAGTATCCCTGAGGTCGATCTGAATCGACGATGCTCGATCGGCGTTCCGGCGTCAAGTCATTCCCGCTGTCGGCTCCGGTCGGTTCGGAGCTGTCTCGACGAAAGATCCCTAGCCGGTGAGCGGCGGGTCGTCCCGGTCGGGGAACTACGGTGACCGCAGGGGTGCGAGCTGTACGGTCCAGGTCCGGGCTGTACCGACGACGGCGATTGCCCGGCAGAGGAGATCACAGCCCAGCTGGGCGCTTCCCTCCGCGAAGCCGCGGTTGATCAGGCTGATTGCTTTCGGGTGGTCGCCCGCTTCAAGAGCATTCTCCAGGGCGGTGGTCAACACCTTGGTGAGCGCGGAGTGAAAGCTTTCCGCCCCCTTTTCGCGGAGGTTCTTGACGGGCTTGCGCGGCTCCGGGGAAGAGACCGTGGATGGGGCCAATGCGAGAGTCATTTCCTTCTCCTGTGCCGGAGGGCCGCCCGAAAATGGCGGGACCCGCAACTGGAGGTCAGCCAGACCTCCGATGGGTTGCCTCACGACATCGCTGGTCGTCGCCCGCAACGTGGCGTTACCCGGCAGTGCGTCCGAGGTGCCGGTGGTCGTCTACCCCTCCACTCTACGCCCATCACCCGCTGTCGCTGTGCTGTCAGCCGCCCTCACCCCGCGGGCTCCAGCGGCGAGTGGCCCGCACCTCGTCAAATTCTGTGCTACGGTTGCCTCGTTGCAGTTTTGATTTCCGTTTGACGTTTCGGCGCCTGATGGGTTAACCAAAACCCGTTCAGGTGCTTTTTTCGTTTTCGTGTCGTTCCCGACGCGGGTTATCAACGCAGCGGCACGTGAGGCCGCACAGTGTGGTCTCCACCAGCCTGCGAAGGAGCAGACATGGCTACTGGTACCGTGAAGTGGTTCAACGGTGACAAGGGTTTCGGTTTCATCAGCCAGGACGGCGGCGGCGCCGACGTTTTCGCCCATTTCTCGGCGATCTCGGCCAGCGGCTTCCGGAGCCTCGATGAGAACCAGCGCGTCGAGTTCGAGATCACCCAGGGCCCGAAGGGCCCGCAGGCGGCGGACATCCGCGCACTCTGATCCACGCTTCACCGAACGGCGGCCTGACTGGTTCAGCAGGCCGCCGTTCGGCGTTCCTCCGTACGCCATCCCCGGCGCTATCTTCTTCCTCGTCGCGGCGATCCGCCTCGGCCGTGCTGCGAAGGGGAGCTGACATGACCGAGTGGGAGTACGACGTCGTCGTGATCGGTGCGGGGCCGGTGGGGGAGAACGTCGCCGACCGGGTCGTGCAGGGCGGACTGACCGCCGCCATCGTCGAACGGGAACTGGTCGGCGGGGAGTGCTCCTACTGGGCCTGCATGCCGACCAAGGCCTTGCTGCGCAGCGGTTCCGCGCTGCGTGCGGCCCGCCAGGTGCCCGGTGCCCGGGAGGCGGTGACGGGAGACCTGGACTCGGCGGCCGTGCTGGCCCGGCGGGACTCCGTTGCCGCGCACTGGCGCGACGACGGCCAGGTGTCCTGGTTGGAGTCGGCCGGGATCGTGCTGCACCGAGGGCATGGCCGGATCAGTTCCGCCAAGGTGGTCGAGGTGACCGGGGCCGACGGTGCCACTACCAGGCTGACCGCCCGGCACGCCGTGGTGGTGGCCACCGGCAGCAGCTCCCGGATGGCGGACCTTCCGGGCCTGGCTGCGGCGGCACCCTGGTCCAGCCGCGAAGCCGCCTCGGCCAGGTCGGTGCCCCGCCGACTCGCCATCATCGGCGGCGGGGTGGTGGCCACGGAGATGGCGACCGCGTACGCCGCCCTGGGGTCCTCGGTGACCGTGCTGGCCCGCAGCGGGGTGTTGCCGTCGATGGAACGGTTCGCCGCCGACCGGGTCGTGGAGTCGTTGCGCGAGGCCGGGGTCACCGTCCAGCTCGACGCGGAGGCCGTGGCCGTCCACCGTGACGACAGCGGAACCGTCCACATCGAGACCACCCGGGGTGAGCGGGTCGAGGCCGACGAGGTGCTGATCGCGATCGGCCGTACCCCGAACACCGGGGACATCGGCCTCGACACGGTGGGTCTGACCCCCGGCGACTGGCTGCCGGTCGACGACACCATGCGGGTCCTCGACGGCGGAGGCTGGCTGTACGCCGGCGGTGACGTCAACCGGCGGGTCCTGCTGACCCACCAGGGCAAGTACCAGGCCCGCGCGGTCGGCGACGTGATCGTGGCCCGGGCCAAGGGGGAGAAGGTCGAGGACGGCCGGTGGGGCCGGCACGTTGCCACGGCCGACGAGGGCGCGGTACCCCAGGTGGTGTTCACCGATCCGGAGGTCGCGGCGGTGGGCCTGACGGCGGCGGCGGCCGAGGCGGCCGGGCTGCGCATCCGGGTGGTGGACTACGACCTGGGCCGGGTGGCCGGGGCCACCCTGCACGCGGACGGCTACCAGGGGCAGGCCCGGATGGTCGTCGACGAGGACCGGAAGGTGATCGTCGGGGTCACCCTCGTCGGTCCGGACGTGGCGGAGCTGATCCACGCCGCTACCGTCGCCGTCGTCGGCGAGGTCCCGCTGGACCGGCTGTGGCACGCGGTGCCGGCGTACCCGACCGTCAGCGAGGTGTGGCTGCGGCTCCTGGAGGCGTACGGCCGCTGAGGTGTCCCTGGAAAACGTGGCGCGTATCGGTGAACCGGGGCGGGGTGCCCGTCGTGGTACCCGCGACCAGCCACGGATTTCTAGGAGCACTGTTCATGATCTCACGTTGGGTGAGCCGCAGACGGCTCGTGTGGGTAGGCGCGATCCTTACCTGCGGGGCGATTCTGGTGGGCCTGACGGCCGTACCCTCGGCGCGGGCCGACCGCAGCGCGCCGATCGTCGGGGTGGCCGGCAAATGTGTCGACGTCCAGTGGTCCCAGACGGAGAACGGCACCACGGTCCAACTGTGGGACTGCAACGGCACGGCCGCCCAGAACTGGGTCGGGGCGGGGCGCCAGGGCACCCTGCGCGCGCTCGGCAAGTGTCTGGACGTGGCCGGCGGCCTTCATGACGACGGCACCCGGGTGCAACTGTGGGACTGCAACGGCACGCCGGCGCAGAGTTGGCTGCTGGACCAGGGGAAGCTGATCAACACCGGGTCCGGCAAGTGTCTGGACGCCTCCGGTGGCGCGGCCACCGGGACGGCGCTGCGGATCCGCGAGTGTTCCGGGGCGGTCACCCAGGCCTGGGCGGCGGGCGGACGGCCGGAGGTCACCGGGCCGGCCGCGAAGAAGGGGGTGGCCACCTGGGCCTTCCCGTCCGGCGGCGAGGGAATCCGCCAGGTGGGTGCCACCTGGTACTACGACTGGTCCACCTCGGACGATGACGTGCCGGCGGGGGCCGAGTTCGTGCCGATGATCTGGGGTGCCACCTTCGTCACCGAGGCCGACCTGGCCACCGTCCAACGCTCCGGGCGTACCCTGCTGGGCTTCAACGAGCCGGATCTGCCGGGGCAGGCGAACATGTCGGTGGAGCACGCCCTGGACCTGTGGCCCCGGCTTCAGGACACCGGGATGCGGCTGGGTAGCCCGGCGGTCGCCTTCGGCGCCGACACCCCGGGCGGCTGGCTGGACCGCTTCCTGGCCGGCACTCGGGAACGCGGACTGCGGGTGGACTTCATCGCCCTGCACTGGTACGGCTCGGACTTCGGCGACGAGGCGGCGAACCACCTGATGCAGTACGTGCACGCGGTCTACGAACGCTACCGGCTGCCGATCTGGATCACCGAGTTCGGCCTGATTGATTTCAGCCAGGGGGCACCCCGCCACCCCTCCCCGCAGCAACTCGTCACCTTCATCGACAAGGCGACGGCCGCGTTGCAGGCCACCCCGTACGTCGAGCGGTACGCCTGGTTCGCCCTGCCGGCCACCGGGGAGCACGCGGCGCACGGTCTGTACCGGGAGGACGGCACCCTCACCGAGGCGGGTGCGGCCTACCGGATGGTGGGGGGCGGTTAGCCCGCGCGGGGCGGGTGACTGGTGATTCTACCGATGCGGGGTCGACACCACGCCGCAAACACTGATCGCAGTCGATACCACTCCAAACCCAAGGGAGTATCCGACGTGCGATCCACCACCACCACCCGTCCCCGTTCCCTCACCCTCCTGGCCCGGCTGGCGATGGTCGCCGTCATGGCCGCCGGTGGCGTCGTCGCCACCTCCTCCACTGCCCAGGCCGCCAACCCGTACGAGCGGGGCCCGGCGCCGACCCACGCGATCCTGGAGGCCACCCGTGGCCCCTTCGCGACCTCGTCGACGAACGTCTCCTCGCTGGTGAGCGGCTTCGGTGGCGGCGTCATCTACTACCCGACGACCACCACCGCGGGCACCTTCGGCGCGGTGGCCATCTCGCCCGGCTACACCGCCTCCTGGTCGAGCCTGGACTGGCTGGGTCCGCGAATCGCCTCGCACGGCTTCGTGGTCATCGGCATCGACACCATCACCCGCCTGGACCAGCCGAGCAGCCGGGGTCGGCAACTGCTGGCCGCCCTGGACTACCTGACCGAGCGCAGCTCGGTGCGCAGCCGCATCGACTCCAGTCGGCTGGCCGTGGCCGGTCACTCGATGGGCGGCGGCGGCAGCCTGGAGGCCGCGGCCAGCCGGCCGTCGTTGCAGGCCGCCGTGCCGCTGGCACCGTGGAACCTGACCAAGAACTGGTCGAACCTGCGGGTGCCCACCCTGATCATCGGCGGTGAGACCGACTCGGTCGCCTCGGTCGCCTCGCACTCCGAGCCGTTCTACAACAGCATCCCGGCCTCGGCGGAGAAGGCGTACCTGGAACTCAACAACGAGGGCCACTTCTTCCCGAACACGGTCAACACCCCCACCGCCAAGCAGATGGTGTCCTGGCTGAAGCGGTTCGTCGACGACGACACCCGCTACGACCAGTTCCTCTGCCCGGGCCCGAGCGGCTCGGCGGTGGAGGAGTACCGCAACACCTGCCCGCACTGACGGGTCTTTCCGGGGCGGCCGTGACGCAGGCCGCCCCGGATCCTTCGGCCGCCGGTCTTCCGTCCCGAGGACCGGCGGCCGTATATTGCATCGACAGTGCAGAAATGCTGGAGGTGGTGAGTGTCCGACCATACCGCTGACGGGCTGCGCGGGCTGGTCGCCGCGTTCCTGCGGACGCACGACCCGGCCGGTGATCGCACCGGCTTCCTGCGCGCCCGCTTCGACGCCGGGCTGGCCTGGGTGCACCACCCGCCCGGTCGCGGTGGTCTGGGCGCCCCGGCGCACCTGCAACCCGTGGTGGACGAGGCCTTCGCCGCGGCCGGCGCACCGGACAACCGGCCCCGGCGCAACAGCATCGGGCTCGGCATGGCCGCCCCCACCCTGCTGCGGCACGCCACCGAGGCCCAGTGCCGGCGCTGGCTGCGACCGCTGTGGACCGGTGAGGAGGTGTGGTGCCAACTGTTCAGCGAGCCCGAGGCGGGCTCCGACCTGGCCAGCCTGCGCACCCGGGCAGTGCCCGAGGGCGACGACTGGGTGGTCGACGGGCAGAAGGTGTGGACCTCCCTGGCCCACCAGGCGCGCTGGGCGATCCTGCTGGCCCGTACCGATCCCGCCGCGCCCAAGCACCACGGCATGACCTACTTCGTCTGCGACATGACCGCACCCGGGGTGCAGGTACGCCCCCTGCGGCAGATCACCGGGGAGGCGGAGTTCAACGAGGTCTTCCTGACCGGGGTCCGGATACCCGACGCCCACCGCATCGGCGCGGTAGGGCAGGGCTGGCCGATCGCCCGCACCACCCTGATGAACGAGCGGGTGGCCATCGGCGGGCGACCCCTGCCCCGGGAAGGCGGCATGGTGGGGGTGCTGACCCAGCTGTGGCGGCAGCGGCCGGACCTGCGTACCGCCGGTCTGCACGCGGAGGTCCTGCACGCCTGGGTACGCGCCGAAGCCGCCCGGCTGGGCGCGCTGCGGCTGCGCCAACTCATCGCCGCCGGTGAACCCGGCCCGGAGGGTTCGGCCGTGAAGCTCTCCTTCGCCGAACTGAGCCAGCAGATCAGCGGGCTGGAGGTGGAGCTGCGCGGGGCCGAGGGGCTGCGGCACGACGACTGGACGATGCACCGCCCGGTCGAACCCGACCTGCTGGGCCGCACCGCGACCTACCGCTACCTGCGCGCCCGGGGCAACTCCATCGAGGGCGGCACCTCGGAGATCCTGCGCACCATCATCGCCGAGCGGGTGCTCGGGCTACCCACCGAACCCCGGAGGGACCGTTGACCGACCTGCTCTACGACGCCGACGAGGAGGCCCTGCGCGACAGCGTCCGGGCCCTGCTGACCGCGTACGCCCCCTGGCAGCGGACCCTGGCCGCCGTGGACGGCGAGGACCCGTACGACCTGGGGTTGTGGCGTCGGCTGGTCGACCAGCTGGGGGTCACCGGCCTGGCCGTGCCCACCGAGTACGAGGGGGCCGGGGCGGGGTTCCGCGAGGTCGCCGTGGTGCTGGAGGAGTTGGGTAGGACGGTCGCCCCGGTGCCCTTCCTGGGCACGGTCGTGGCCACCCGGGCGCTGCTGGCCTGCGGGGAGCACACCCTGCTGCGCCAGGTGGCCACCGCCAAATGCGAGCTGACCCTGGCGGTCGGGTTCGCCACCGCCCCCGACACGCGCTGCGACCCGCTGAAGGTCGGCCCCGGACCCACTGTGTCCGGCTCGGTGTCCGGGGTGGTCGACGCTGTGCCGGAGGGCCTGCTGCTGGTTCCCGCCGGTGAGGGGTTGTACGTCGTCGAGGCCGCCGATCCGGCCGTGCGGCTGGCCCCGGTGGTGTCGCTGGACGCCACCCGGCCGCTTGTCGACATCGAGTTCACCGGGGCCCCGGCCCGACCGGTAGCCACCGGGGTGGCCGCCGCCGAGGCGGTGACGGCGGCGCTGACCGCCGGGGCGGCCCTGCTCGCCTCCGAGCAGGTGGGCCTGGCCCAGTGGTGTCTGGACACGACCGTTGCCTACGTGCGGCAACGTCACCAGTTCGGCCGCCCGGTCGGCTCCTTCCAGGCGGTCAAGCACCGGCTGGCCGACCTCTGGGTGGAGTTGACCGAGGCCCGGGCGGTGGCCCGGTACGCGGCCGACCGGCTCGGCGCGGCCGACGCGGAGTCCTCCCTGGCCGCCGCGTTGGCCCAGGCGTACTGCGGGCCGATGGCGGTGCGGGCAGCGGAGGTCTGCGTCCAGTTGCACGGTGGACTCGGCTTCACCTGGGAACACCCGGCGCACCTGTATCTCAAGCGGGCCAAGAGCACCGCGATCGGCTTCGGTACCGCCGACCGGCACCGGGCCGCCCTCGCCCGAATGGTCGATCTGCCCGCCCCACCGGCTGAACAACGACATTGAAGGTGTTGACGAAACACGCGAGAAACGTACACTCCCAGTGTAATAAGTTTGGCCGTGCGGCGAGGGGCGGGTAGATGGCGGCGGGTCTCGCACTGCACCAGGTCGGCGTCCGTTTCGGCGGCCTCACCGCCCTCGACGAGGTCTCCCTGGAGGTCGGTCCGGGTGAGGTGGTCGGGGTGATCGGTCCCAACGGGGCCGGCAAGACCACCCTGTTCAACGTGGTGTGCGGCTTCGTCGCCGCGAACACCGGCACCCTCACCCTCGACGGTCGGCCCCTGCGGCCCCGACCGCACCGGCTGACCCGGCTGGGCATCGCCCGCACCCTCCAGGCCACCGGCCTCTTCGGTGGGCTCACCGTGCTGGAGAACGTGATGACCGGGGCCACCCACACCGCCCGCACCGGCCTGCTGCCGGCCCTGCTGGGGCTGCCCCGCAGCGACCGCGAGGAGCGCCGGCTGCGCGACCACGCCCGCACCGTCCTGGCGGAGCTGGGCATCGAGAAGTACGCCGACGCCATGCCGGGCACCCTGCCCTTCGCCGTACGCCAGCGGGTGGGGCTCGCCCGCGCGCTGGCCGCCCGACCTCGCCTGCTGCTGCTCGACGAACCGGCCGGCGGCCTCGGAGCCGAGGACGTGGACTCCCTGGCGGAGCTGATCCGGAGCTTGCCGCACCGGGCCGCCGACCCCTGTGCCGTACTGCTGGTGGAGCACCACATGGACCTGGTCATGGCGGTCTGCGACCGCATCGTGGTGCTCGACTTCGGACGGGTGGTCGCCGCCGGGCCACCCGAGGCGGTCCGGGAGGACCCGGCCGTGGTCGACGCCTACCTCGGCGCGACCGTGGACGAGGCCGCGTAGTGGCCGCCGACCTGCTCGCCGTCGAAGCCCTGGCGGCCGGCTACGGCCCGGTGCCGGTGCTGCACGAGGTGGGCCTGACGGTGCCCGCCGGCACCATCGCCGCCGTGATCGGTGCCAACGGCGCCGGCAAGACCACCCTGCTGCGCACCCTGTCGGGCATGTTGCGCCCGACCGCCGGCCGGATCCTGTTCGACGGGCGGGACCTGCGCGGCACCCCGGTGGAGCAGTTGGTCCGCCGGGGGGTGGCCCACGTGCCGGAGGGGCGCGGCGTGATCGGCGAACTCACCGTCGCGGAGAACCTGCGCCTGGGTGCCCTGTGGCGGCGCGATCGCGGCGACGCCGCCCGCGCCCTGGACGAGGTCTACCAGCTGTTCGAGCCACTGGCCCGACGGCGGCGACACCTCGGCCACCAGCTCTCCGGCGGCGAACGGCAGATGCTGGCCCTCGGTCGGGCCCTGGTCGGTCGCCCTCGCCTGCTGCTGCTGGACGAACCCTCCCTCGGCCTTGCCCCCCGGGTGGTGGCGCAGACCATGGCGTTGCTGCGCCAACTGCGCGACGACACCGGGCTGACCGTGCTGCTGGTGGAGCAGAACGTGCGTAGCGCCCTGGCCGTGGCCGACCAGGGCATCGTGATGTCGCTGGGCCGGGTCGTCCTGGCCGCCCCGGCCGAGCGGCTGCGTGACGACACCGACCTGCGCCACGCCTACCTCGGATTCTGAAAGAAGGCTGGGAGGACCGTGGACCGCTTCCTCTTCCTCACCCTCGACGGTTTGTCGAGGGGCGCGGTCTACGCCGCGTTCGCACTGGCCCTGGTGCTCATCTGGCGCGCCGGTCGGATCGTCAACTTCGCCCAGGGGGCGATGGCGGTCGCCGCTGCCTACGTCGCCTACAGCGTCACCGCCGCTACCGGCTCCTACTGGCTGGGTTTCGCCGCGGCACTGCTGGCCGGACTGCTGCTCGGGGCCCTGGTCGACGTGGCGGTGATGCGGCTGGTGGACCACCGCTCACCCCTCAACCCGGTGATCGTCTCCCTCGGCATGGTGCTGCTGATCCAGGCGATCCTCGGCATGGTCTACGGCAACGAGTACCTGCCCGCCCAGACCCCCTTCAGTCGTACCGCACTGACGGTCGGCGGGACGGCCGTGCTGTCCCCGTACGACCTGTTCGTCTTCGCGGCCGTGGGGGTGGTCGGGGCGGCCCTGGTCTGGGTCTTCACCCGGACCGCGATCGGATTACGGATGCGGGCGGCGGCCTTCGCCCCGGAGGTGTCCCGGCTGCTCGGGGTGAACGTCGGCGGGATGCTCACCCTCGGCTGGGCCCTGGCCTCCGGGGTCGGGGCGCTGGCCGGGATGCTGGTCATCCCCACCGAGTTGGGCCTGCACCCGCACGCGATGGACCTGGTCTTCGTCTCCGCCTTCACCGCCGCGGTGCTCGGCGGGCTGGACAGCCCACCCGGCGCGGTCGTCGGTGGCCTGGGGGTCGGCCTGCTGCTCTCCTACGTCAGCGGGTACGCCGGGGGAGACCTCATCCCGCTGGCGGTGCTCGCCCTGCTGCTGACGGTGCTGCTGGTCCGCCCCGGTGGGCTGTTCGCCCCGGTCACCGCGAGGCAGGTGTGAGCGCCACCCGGGCCTCGGCCCCGCCCCGCCGAGTCCGTGCCTCCGAAGCCCTCCGTTCCGGCCGTACGATGCCGACCCTGCTCCGGCACCTCCTCGTCGCGGCGGGGGTGGGGCTGGCGGTGCTGGTGGTCAGCTACCAGCTCGACTCGTACCGCAACTTCCAACTGGCCACGGTGGCCGCCTACCTCTGCGCCACCGCCGGGCTGACCATCCTGACCGGACTCTGCGGGCAGCTGTCGCTGGGGCACGGGGCGCTGATGGCCACCGGGGCATACACGGTCGCCCTGTGCCAGGCCGCCTTCTTCGACCGGGGGGTCACCTCCGGGCTGACCCTGATCGGGTCGCTGGCGGCGGCGGTGCTGGTCACCGTCGTGGTGGGGCTGGTCGTCGGGGTGGCCGCCGCCCGGCTACGCGGGCCCTACCTGGCCGGGCTCACCCTGGCCGTGGCGGTGGTGGTGCCGGCCCTGACGGTCACCCTGGACGGCGTCTTCAACGGCGAGCAGGGCCTGCCGGTGCCGGTGGCGCCCGCACCGGAGAGCCTGGGGCTCTACTTCCCGCACGAGCGGTGGCAGCTCTGGGTGGCCGCCGGGACCACCCTGCTCTGCCTGGTGGTGCTGGCCAACCTGGTCCGCAGCCGGTACGGCCGCCTGTTCCGGGCGGTCCGCGACGACGAGGTGGCCGCTCGCCTGGCCGGCATCCATGTGGCCCGTACCCAGGTCATCGCCTTCGTGGTCAGCGCGGCCGGGGCCGGTTTGGGCGGCGCCCTGCTGGCGGTGCTGGCCCAGAGCGTGTCACCCGGCGCCTTCGGTCTGACCCTGTCGCTGTTCCTGCTGATGGCGGTCGTCATCGGCGGTCTGGGCCGACTCGCCGGTGCGGTGTGGGGCGCCCTCCTGCTGGTCGCCCTGCCCGACCTGACCCACTCGCTTACGAACCTGTTCACCCTGTCACCGGCGGCGGCGCAGCGGCTGGAGGGCAACCTTCCGCTGGCGATCTTCGGGGCCACCTTGATCGTGGTCATGATCGCCGCACCCGGCGGTGTGCAGGGTCTGTTGTCCCGGCTGACCCACCGGCTGCGCACCCGCCGGCCGGTCGGGCGGTCGTGACCGTCCCACCCCCACCCACCCATCTCGCACAACCGGACCGATGAAAGGTCGGTGTCCCATGCGAACCACGGCACGGCGCGGTCTCGTGATCGCCACCACCCTCACCCTGCTGCTCGGCCTCACCGCCTGCGGCGCGGACGACGCTCCCGGTTCCGGGGAGCCGGTTCCCGGGGTCACCGACACGGAGATCGTCGTCGGCACCCACATGCCGCTCACCGGACCGGCCTCCGCCGGCTACTCGAAGATCGCCCCGGCGACGAAGGCGTACTTCGACTACGTCAACGCCAACGGGGGAGTGCACGGCCGCAAGATCACTTACAAGATCATGGATGACGGCTACAACCCGGCCACCACCCAGCAGGTGGTGCGGCAGCTGGTCCTCCAGGACAAGGTCTTCGCCGTGATCAACGGGCTCGGCACCCCGACCCACACCGGTGTGCTGGACTTCCTGCACAGCAACCGGGTGCCGGACCTCTTCGTGGCCTCCGGCAGCCGCAGCTGGGACCAGCCCGACAAGTATCCGAACACCTTCGGCTTCAACCCGGACTACACCGTCGAGGGCAAGATCCTGGCCACCCACGTCAAGAGCACCATGCCGGGTAGCAAGGTCTGCTTCCTCGGCCAGGACGACGACTTCGGACGCGACGCCCTGGTCGGGGTGGAGAAGGTGCTCGGTGCCGGCGGGGTGACCGCCAAGCAAACCTACGTGACCAGCAACACCAATGTCGCCCCCCAGATCGGCGCCTTCAAGGAGGCCGGTTGCGAGGTCGTCATCCTCGCCACCGTGCCCGGCTTCACCGCCCTGTCCGTCGGCACCGCCGCCCGGCTGGGCTACCGCCCCCAGTGGGTGGTGTCGAACGTCGGCAGTGACCACCCGACCCTGGCCCGGCAACTCGGCGACGCCGCCGGGCTGCTGGAGGGCATGGTCGGCCTGAACTATCTGCCGATGCAGACCGACACCGAGAACCCCTGGATCCAGCTGTTCAACAAGATCAACACTGAGCACAACAGCGGGGCGGAGTTCGACGGCAACAGCGTCTACGGGATGGCGGTGGGCTACCTGTTCGTGCAGGCGCTCCAGGCCGCCGGCAAGGACCTGACCCGCCAGTCGCTGATCGAGGCCGTACGCAAGGGCGGCTACCAGGGTCCGGGGGTGGCGCCGCTGCGCTTCTCCGCCACCGACCACTCCGGCTACGGCGGTGGCCGGCTGACCCGGGTCACCGAGGGCAAGCAGAGCTTCTTCGGGCCGACCTACGAGACCGACGAGAACGACGGACCGGTCCAGGAGTACACCGTCGCGCCGGTGACCCCACCGGCCAACGGGGTACCGACCGCCTGAGCCGCCCGCCTGGTCCGCACTCCAACGGGGGGTGCGGGCCAGGCCCTACCCGGGACGGAGGACCATGCCCACCGGCGACAGACCCCCCGACCCCACCACCTCCGGTCTGCGGCTGCCCGGGGCGGCCGTGGTGGTGACCGGCGCGGGCTCCGGCATCGGGGCGGCCCTGGCCGAGCGGTTCGCCGCCGCCGGTGCCGAGGTGATCGTCAACGACCTGGACGCCGAGGCGGCGCAGCGGGTGGCCGAGCGCATCGGGGGGTACGCCTGCCCCGGTGACGCCGCCGACCCGGCCGCAGTGGCCGAACTGGTGAACCTGGCCCGCCGACGGCTAGGCCGGGTAGACCTGTACTGCGCCAACGCCGGAGTGGTGCCCGCCGATGACACCGACGCCGGCTGGGAGCGGGCCTGGCGGATCAACCTGATGTCCCACGTGTACGCCGCCCGGGAACTGCTGCCCTCCTGGCTGGCCGCCGGGCGAGGGCGGCTGCTGGTCACCGCCTCGGCCGCCGGCCTGCTGACCATGCTCGGCAACGCGCCGTACGCGGTGACCAAACACGCCGCCGTCAGCTTCGCCGAGTGGCTGCGGGCCACCTACGCCCACCGGGGCCTGGTGGTGCAGGTGCTCTGCCCCCAGGGGGTCCGCACCCCGATGCTGGCCGGGGCGGACGCCATGGGCAGTGCCCTGCTGGAGGCCACCGCCGTCACGGTCGACCAGGTGGCCGACTGCGTGCTGGCGGCCCTGACCGACGAACGGTTCCTCGTCCTGCCGCACCCGGAGGTCGCCGCCTGGTACGCCAATCGGGCCGCCGACCCGGACCGCTGGCTGCGCGGGATGAACCGTCTCCAGCAACAGACCGAAGGCGAACCGGACGGGAAGGGTTGAGGTGGACTTCCGCTACGACGACACCACCGAGCGGCTGCGGGAGCGGCTGGGCGACTTCATGACCGAATGCGTCTACCCGGCCGAGCCGGTCTTCGAGGCCCAGGCCCGGGAGCCGGGCGAGCCGTGGCGGGTCCCCCCGGTGGTGGCCGAACTCCAGACCGAAGCGCGGCGACGCGGGCTGTGGAACCTCTTCCTGCCCGGCGAGCACGGCGCCGGCCTGACCAACCTCCAGTACGCGCCCCTGGCGGAGATCACCGGACACTGTCCGTGGCTGGCCCCGGTGGCCCTCAACTGCGCCGCCCCGGACACCGGCAACATGGAACTGCTGGCCCAGTTCGGCTCCGCGCAGCAACGCGAGCAGTGGCTCACCCCGCTGCTCGACGCCCGGATCCGGTCCGCCTTCGCGATGACCGAACCGGCCGTGGCCTCCTCGGACGCCACGAACGTCGCCACCCGCATCGAACGTGACGGCGACGAGTACGTCGTCAACGGCCGCAAGTGGTTCGTCACCGGGGCGATGGACCCGCAGTGCGCGATCTTCATCGTGATGGGCCGCACCGACCCCTGCGCCCCCCGGCACCAGCAGCACAGCCAGATCCTGATCCCACGGGACACCCCGGGAGTCACCGTCCGCCGAGGCATGACGGCCTTCGGGTACGACGACAGCGACCACGGCGGCCACGCGGAGATCGACTTCATCGACGTACGGGTGCCGGTGACCAACCTGATCGGCGCGGAGGGTTCCGGCTTCGCCATCTCGCAGGCCCGGCTCGGTCCGGGTCGGGTGCACCACTGCATGCGGCTGCTCGGCATGGCGGAACGGGCCGCCGAGCTGATGTGCCGACGGGTCAGCCAGCGGCACGCCTTCGGTGCGCCCCTGGCCGAGCAGGGGGTGGTGCGGGACTGGATCGCCCAGGCCCGGGTCCGCCTGGAACAGGCCCGCCTGCTGGTGCTCAAGACCGCCTGGCTGATGGAGACCGTCGGTAACCGGGCCGCCCACACCGAGATCCAGGCCATCAAGATCGCCGTGCCGGAGACGGTCGAATGGATCATCGACCGGGCGGTGCAGGCCCACGGGGCGGCCGGGGTCAGCCAGGACACCCCGCTGGCCCGGCTCTGGACCCGGGCCCGGGCGGTACGCATCGCCGACGGCCCCGACGAGGTGCACCGGCAGTCCCTGGCCCGCCGGGAACTGCGCCGGTATCGGGACGCGGATGCCGAACCGACGCGCGTCTAGACTCGGCTGGCACGAGGAAACACAGCGGTGAGGAGACGGGCGCGGATGGTCAGTGCCGAGGCGGCCGGTCGGATCGACGGGCGTACCGCGCGGGCGGAGCGTACCCGGGCGGCGATCGTGGAGGCCCATCTGGCGCTCATCACCGAGGGTGACCTGCGGCCGACCGGGGAGCGCATCGCCGAACGGGCCGGCATCTCCCTGCGCACCCTGTGGACCAACTTCAAGGACATGGAGACCCTGTTCGAGGCCAGCGGTGCGGAACTGCTCCGCCAGCAGGATGCCGCCTGGCGGCCGATCTCGCCCACCCTGCCGCTGGCCAAACGGGTCGACGCCTTCTGTCGGCAGCGGGCCAAGCTGCTGCAACTGATCGCCCCCTCGGCGCGGGCGGCGCAACTGCGCGAACCCCACTCCGCCCAGTTGCGCCGCAACCGGCTCAAGCACATCGCCCGGGTACGCGACGAGGTAGAGCAGTTGTTCGCCGAGGAACTCGACCGCGCCGGCCCGGCCCGGGAACAGGTGATCAACTCGGTGGTGGCGGCCAGCACCTGGCCGGTTTGGTCCACCCTGCGCGACAGCCTAGGGCTGGGGGTGGACGCCGCTCGGGCGGTGATGGCCCGTACCGTCGGCGCACTGCTGATGCAGGTGGGCGAGGGCTGAGGGGGACGCCGGCCCGCAGGGTGTCCTGACGGGTTGGTTTCCGCAGTGTTGCAGTTTGCCTCTTTTCAAGCGCTGCCCAATAGGCGAGACTCGATGCATGGTTAGTGCATCAGCAGTGCAAATAGAAGTGCTACGGGGCCGGCAGGGGGAGTGCCGGGAGATCCGGTCGCTGCTCGCCGCACCGGCCGGGGGAGCGCTCCTGCTGCACGGCGAACCCGGCGCCGGGCGCACCGCCCTGCTGGCGTACGCCCACCGCCACCGCGCAGGCCGCCGCCTGCTCGCCGCCGCTGGCCTGGCCGACGAGGCGACGCTGCCCTACGCCGGATTGCAGCGCCTGCTCGACCCCGTGCTCGACCACGCCGAGGCGCTGCCCGAACGGCAGCGGCAGGTGCTGTGCCGCGCCCTGGCCGGCGAGGGCTGCCCCGAGGAAGACCGGCTCATCCTCTCCACCGCCGTCCTCGGACTGCTGGCCAGCGCTGCCCACGCCGGTCCGCTGCTGTGCACAATGGACGACCTCGACGCCGGGGATGTGCCGACCGCCCAGGTGCTGACCTTCGTGGCCCGGCGGCTCGCCCACCTGCCGGTGGTGCTGCTGCTCACCTCCGCCACCGACACGGCGGCGCAGGCGATACCCGGCCACCGCCTGCTGCCGCTGGACCGTACCGACAGCCTCGCCCTGCTGGCCGCCCGCTGCCCGGGGCCACCCCCGCCCGAGCCGGTGCTGGCTGCCATGGGCGGCCTGGCCTGCGGCAACCCCCAGGCCCTGGTCGACCTGGCGGACTCACTCACCCCCGGCCAGTGGTGCGGCGCGGAACCCCTGCCGACGATGCCCCCGGCCGACGGGGTCCTGGGCCGGACCTACCGCGCCGTGCTGGCCCGCCTGCCACGCGACACCCGAGGCGCGTTGCTGCTGGCCGCGATCGCCGCAGCCGACCCCGCCAACCCGACCCCGACCGGCCGGGCCGCCGCCGTGGACCCGCTAACCCTGGGCCGCGCACTGCGCGCCGCCGGCAGCGGCGTCGAGGCACTGGCGCCCGCCGAGGCCGCCGGACTGATCCGGATCACCACACCCGGTGGCGCCGACTTTCCCCGACGCCTGGCCCGCAGCATGATCGAGGCGACCGCCTCCGTCGCCGCCCGCCGCGACGCCCACCTGCTGCTCGCCGCCGTCCTCGACGGCCCCGGCTCCCGGCTGCGCCGGGCCCTGCATCAAGCCACGGTGACCGCCGGGCATGATCCGGCGTTGGCGACCGAGTTGGAGCAGGCGGCGGCAGCCCACCAGGACCGGTCCGTGGCCGCGACCGCGCTGACCCGGGCCGCCGAACTCAGCGACGACCCGGCGCTCGCCACCGCCCGGCAGGTCACCGCGGCCCGCTACGCCTGGCAGGCGGGACAACCCGAACGCGCCCAGGCGCTACTGCACCGGGTCGCCGACGCGACCGGCGCACCGCCACCCCAGCCGATCGGTTGCCGCACCGCTGGCCTGCCGATGACCCCGGCCGCGCCGACCGGCCGCAGCGCTGTCGGCCTGCCGATTCCCCGACCCGCGTCGACCGGCTGTAGCGTCCCTGGCCTGCCGATTGCCGCACCCGCGTCGACCGGGCGCAGCGCCATTGACCCGCCGGTGACCGCTGCCACGGGTGGCCTGGCGGAGCTGCTGCGGGGTGAGATGCACCTGCGCTGTGGGCGCGCCTCGACCGCCCTGTCGACCCTGCTGACCGCCGCCACCGCGCTGGCCGACATCGACCGGGAATCGGCGCTGGTCGCGCTGGTGCGCGCGGGTGAGGCCGTCTGTTTCTCCGGCGACCACTACCGCTACGCCGAGGTGGCCCGCCGGGTGCAGGCACTTCACCGCGACGGGGATCCACCGTGGGTAGACCTGCTGACCACCCTGGTCGCCGGGGTCGCCGCCACCCTGCGCGGCGAACACGCCCACGGCGGCCCGCTGCTGCGCCGGGCGGTGGCCCTCGGTGGCCGGCTGACCGGTGCCGCAGTCACCCCGACCGCGTTGACCGGTGCGGCCGCGGCCGGTCTGCTGGTCGCGGTCGACGCTGCGGCGTACCGACTCGCCGAGGACGCCGTCGACCTGGCCACCGACCGAGGCGAGGTGTCACTGCTGCCCAGGGCGCTGGAACTGCGGGCGATGAGCGAATACTGGCTGGGCCGGCACGACGCCGCAGCGAAAAGCTGCCGGGAAGGACTGCGGGTGGCCCGAGCCGCCGGACAGCACGCCACCGCCGGCGTACACCTCGGACTGCTCGCCGTGCTGTCGGCCGTGCGTGCCGACCACGACGCCTGCCTCGGCCACGTCGCCGAACTGGGCGACACCGCCGCACCCGGCAGCCGCCCGTACGCCCTCGCCCAGTGGGCCCTCGGGGTGCTGGACCTGGTCGACGGCCGGTACGCCGACGCGGTCGACCGGCTGGCCACGCTGGCCCGACCCGGCACCGGACGCGGCCAGGTGCTCGTCCAGGTGATGGCCACCCCCCACCTGGTGGAAGCCGCCGCCCACGACGGCAGGACCGCCCGGGCCCGAGCCGCACTCGCCGTCTTCGACCGCTGGGCAGGCAGCACCGCCAGCCCGCTGCGCCGAGCGCTGTCGGCCCGCTGCCACGCGCTGCTGGCCCCGCGCGGCAGCGCCGAAGCCGAGGAGCACTTCGAGCGAGCACTGTGCCTGCACCCGGCCGACGCCGCCGCCTTCGAACGGGCCCGCACCGAACTGCTCTACGGCCGGGAACTACGCCGCAACCGCCGACCCCGCGACGCCCGCGACCACCTGCACCGGGCCCGGCAGACCTTCGTCCTGCTCGGTGCCGACGTGTGGGCACGGCAGACCACCGTGGAGCTACGCGCGGCGGGGGAGTCCGTCGGTACGCCGGACCGGCAGGCGGTGCGGCTGCTCACCGGTCAACAGTTGCGCATCGCCCAACTGGTCGCCGCCGGCGCCACCAACCGGGAGGTAGCCATGCAGATGTTCCTGTCCACCCGGACCATCGACCACCATCTGCGCAACATCTACCACCGACTCGGCATCCGCTCCCGTACCGAACTGGCCCGCGCGCTGGGCTGAGGCCGCGACCGACGCAGCGTGCCATCAGCGCTTTGTCGGCGGCCAGTTGAGTGCGGCGGGCTGCCTGGTCGCAGCATCGAAGTGAACTATGCGCCTGCTCTTGGTAGCGGCACGGCTGGTGGTGGCGCGGCGGTGTCGGTTGGTGTCGATGGTTGTTCCGATTCTTGCGCGCCGGTTCTGCTTGTTGCTGGTCGCGGCGTCGGCGGTGCAAAGAACTTGCCGTAGTAAAGGGCAAGGTCTTCGATGTGCAGTTGCTGGCCGTCGTCCGTGGTGAGGACTTGTTGGACGTCTCGGCGTCGCCACTTCGGCGCGCAGCCGTCGTGTAGCGGGTCGATGATTGGCGGCTCGTCGGCGTCGAGTAGTTCGTCGACGAGGACGGGGAAGCGGACCCAGATCACCGCTGCCCGGACGAGGATCTCGTTGGCCGGCTCCGTGTCATGTTGCAGGTTGATGCTGCGGGCGACGGCGCGCAGCATTGCCCACGCGGCGGCGACTCTGATGATCAATCGTGGGTTGTTGGGCAGGATGGTCCCGTAGTTGGTCAGGAGGTGGGTGACGAGCAGTTGGGCGTTGATGCTGAGGTCAGATTGCGCCGCCTTGGTGTCGGCGATCATCCGTTCGTCACGGCGGCGCTGTGCGTCGTAAGGGCGGGTCGGCTGGGGGGTGGTCGGAACACGGGAGGTTGGTGTGGGTGTAGAGCCCGAGGTTCGGGGTGTCGGGCCGTGGGCCGCAAAGTTGGTGGGGTTGCTGGTGGGGTGGGGCCTGTCGGGCGAGCGCAGTTCTGTGGCAGGCGGGTGGCTGTCGTCAATGTGGGATGGCGTGTCCTTCGCTGCCGTTTGAAGTTTGCGAGGTGGTCGGGGCGGAGCCGCGTAGTAGCGGCTCCCGGACACGACATGGATGAGGTCTTCGGTTTGCTCCGGGCTGAGGTTCGGCACCAGGACGGAGTGGTCGAAGATCTTTTGGAGGAAGTCAGCGCCGAGATCGTGCACGGCATTGTCCGGCGCTTCACGGTTGAAGACTTCGTAGTGTTCGGTGAAGGCATCGCGGATCCAGTGGCCGCTCGCGGAGACGACGACGGCGAAGCGGGCGGGTTCGCGCCAGCCGCGCAGCCAGCGCGGAGCCGAGCGTTCACGAAGGACCGTATGCACGGTTTCGAGGAGACGTACGACGCGGTCGCCGTCACAGCGATCTAGGTCGTCGATGACGAGAAGGACCATCCGCCGGGGCCGGGTGACGGTGCCGGCGAGGAACGCGATGTAGGCAATGATTCCTGCTGCGGCAGCCAGGATCCAGGCCCGGGTTGTCGGATCGACGTTCACGCTCCACCAGTCGACACCGTCGGACAGCAGCGGCCAACTGACCCATGCCACCACCGTGCTGGCGACCGCCACGACGAGTAGCGTCATCAGCCTGTGACGCAGCCGGGTCAACGGCCTGGTCCGCCACCAACTGGGCTTGGTCCGCCACCAACTGATGAATTGTGCACGCCATGAAGAACGGGTCTTGACTGGTGGGGTGCGGGGACGGCGTCGTAGTCGTAACGCCAGGAGTGACGCCCCGGCGATGGCCAGGATCGCCGCCGTCCGAGTGAGATGCTCGCGGGTGTCGTGCGGCAGCGCACGCCATTGCGTGATGCTGGGCTTCCACCACAGCGCTCCTGCCACGGTCACCACGAGCCAGACAGTCAGTGCCCAGTCGGCCAGCGCCTGTGGTGTGTTTTCCCGTGGTGACCATCGTCGTAGGTGCCCGACGATGCTGCTGATCTCCCCGAGTGGATTGTCGTCGGTGCGTACGTGCAATCGCGCGAGTACCGGTGCCGACCAGAGCAGGCCCCGGGTGATCACGAACACGAATGCCAGGATGCCGCTCGCGCTGGTCAGCAGACCGAGGACCGCCGTCATCTGCTGGGGCAGGCCACCCGATCCGGCGACCAGCCAACGCCCGGCGGCGGCAGCGGCGATCACCACGAGAAGGGCCAACCAGGTGGATGTCGATCGCCCAAGCCGACGTGTGAACCCCACCAGTGTCAGAACCAGCCGGGTAGGCGCGGCGCGGCTGCCGTGAACGGCGCGGCGTACCTCGGCAGCGACCGACCACCACTCCGGGGCGATTGCCGCCTGCCGCCACGCGTCGTACCGCACCACCACCGGCTGCCCCAGGTCAGCGGCCCGCTCTCGCAGCATAAGCTCGACCAGCGTGGTCTTACCCGCGCCCCAACGCCCATCCAGATGCACGATGGCACTGCCTGAGGGATCACCCGCCGCTGGCGAAGGTGAACGCTCCCCGCTGGTCAACTGCCTCAACCGCTGAGCGATGTGACTAGCCAAACCTGCTCGCGACAGCCGGTCAGCAGCGCCGGTGTTCTCCCCAGCGAAGACTTCGTCAAGGCCAGTGGCCTGACTTGCGATCAGCGACGACACGTCCCACGTCTTGACGGACCCGTTGCCACCGCCGCTGACCAACGTCAGTTCCGCTGCTGCCGGCAGATTAGCGATGGCGATACAGGTGATCGCGCCACGGTGCGCGGGAACGGCGACGATCGGGCTTCCGTCGGTGAGGTCCCACAGTCGTACCGTGCCGTCGTTGCCGCCGGAGATCACGACGGTGCGGCCGTCGGGCAATTGTGCGGTTGCCACCGCCAGCACCAGGCCGGTGTGGCCGGTCAGGGGTGCGCCGATCGGGCTTCCGTCGGTGAGGTCCCACAGCCGTACCGTGCCGTCATCGCCGCCGGAGATCACGACGGTGCGGCCGTCGGGCAATTGTGCGGTAGCCACCCCCCGCACCCAGCCGGTGTGGCCGGTCAGGGGTGCGCCGATCGGGCTTCCGTCGGTCAGGTCCCACACCTGCACCGCACGGTCGTTGCTGCCGGAGATCGCGACGGTGCGGCCGTCGGGCAATTGTGCGGTTGCCACCGCCCGCACCGGGCCGGTGTGGCCGGTCAGGGGTGCGCCGATCGGGCTTCCGTCGGTGAGGTCCCACACCCGCACCGCACGGTCGCTGCTGCCGGAGATCGCGACGGTGCGGCCGTCGGGCAATTGTGCGGTTGCCACCGCCAGCACCAGATCGGTGTGGCCGGTCAGGGGTGCGCCGATCGGGCTTCCGTCGGTGAGGTCCCACACCTGCACCGCACGGTCGTTGCTGCCGGAGATCGCGACGGTGCGGCCGTCGGGCAATTGTGCGGTAGCGGCGGCGTTCACCGGGCCGAAAGCCGCAGTAACGGACCAGTGAGCGCTTGGGCTACCGGTCATGGAGCGGCTGAGAGGACCAGTCACCAACTCTCCTGAGGAACTGGGCACGGTGAATTCGCGCCGATTCTAGGCAGGCTACAAAGGCTAACAATCGGGTTGAACCTGGCAAGAACAATTCACTTCCTGCCATGCGGAGTCCCGACCCAGAACACGCATCCCTCCGGTTGCTCAGTGTCGCCGTCGGGCAGCCCTTTCGACTTCGCCTAGGACGAGTCCGAGGGTTTGTGAGCGGCGGTCTGCTGGGAGTGCTGTCCAGGCTTGTCGGGCGTAGGCCAGTCCTGTGGTGCGGTCGCCGGCTTTGGTCATCATGAGTGCGCGGTGTAGTTCGATGTGGGTGGCGAAGCGGGTCAGTGACGGTGGGCGGAGGCGGTCGGCGTCGGTTTGGGCTTGTTCGCCGGTGCGGGTGATGCCGAGTCGGGCGTAGAGCATGGAGCGGAAGGTGGCCATGCGCCAGGCGGGTACGGCGGCGTCGGAGATCTCGTTGTCGGGTGAGGCTGTCTGGTCGAAGACTCGTTGGGCGTCCTGGTCGGCGGCGATGGCTGCGGTGGTGTCGCCTCGTCCGGCGGCGACGTGTGCGCGGGCCATCAGCGCTTGGAGTCGGCCGAGGGAGGGCCGGTCGGACAGGGCGAGTGCTTCGTCGGCATAGCGTTGGGCGACGGGAAGTGCGGCACCTTCGTAGGCGAGGGCGATGGCGGCTCGTCCGCGTACCCAGACTCGGACGGCGAGGTCATCGGAGCGATCGGCGGCGATGCGGGCGGTGTCGTACCAACTGATGGCTTCAGCGGGATCTTTGGTGGTCTTGCCGTAGGTGGTGAGGGCGCGGGCGGCGGTGGCCCACATCGTGGGGCTGTCGAGTTGTTGTTGCATGATCACGAGGTCGTTGGCGAGTCTGGTTTGCAGGGAGTCTGCGCCGATCTCCATGTAGTCGCGGCCGTATTGGTCGACGCGGTCGCGCCAGCGGTCTGCGCTGTCGCGGTGGCCGGCGAGTGCGGCGGTGAAACCGTTACGGATGAGGTCGTTGGCGGCGAGCGGGCCGATGGTGGCTGCGGCGAGTAGGTTTCTGCGTCTCACGTCCGCTTCTCCCAACGCTCGCGCATATGCGAGCACGATGTCCGGCGTCGCGGTCCGGCGTCCCGCTTCGACATTGCTCAGGTGTGAGGCCGAGTAGCAGGTGCGCGCCGCGATGGAGGCCAGCGTCACGCCGACTTCAATACGAGCGTGCCTCAATTGCGCACCGAGGTCATCCATCAGACCTCCTGTGAAAGGTCCTGAAAGCATCGAGATACTTCCGAGCGTAGTCGTGCGGTCACCAGAGTAGATCCCACATTGAGCAGGAGCGGAAGCACTGCGGAGGTAGGGATGAGCGACGACGCTCCGGACGACAGCGCTGGTGAGCGGGCACAGGCGGCGGAACGGGAGGCGGCGAAGCAACGGATTCTGGCGCAGGCCGAGGCGGAACGGATACCGGCCGAGCAGACCACTCGGGCGATTCCGGATCGGCGGTGGCGTCGTGGCCGGTGACCCGGTGCCGATCGGCCGGCGGGTGGCGTATCTACGGGTGCGGCGGAAGTTGTCGCAGCAGTCTTTCGCGGATCGTCTGGGCAAGTCGAAGAGTTGGGTGGACAAGGTCGAGCGTGGGGTGCGGTCGTTGGAGCGGGTGTCGACCATCCGGGACGTTGCCGCCGTCCTGCGGGTCGATACCGCAACCCTGTTGGGTCGTGACGTCAAGCCCGCTGAGGTAGCCGAACGCAGTGAGGGTGTGGCCCGGATCCGGGCGGCGCTGTCGTCATACGAAATGGCCCTGGGCAGCCGGTCCCGCCGCGACGTGATGTCGCCGGATCGGCTGGCCCGGGAGGTGGAGCACGGGTGGATCACCTACCAGCACGCCCGGTACCCACAGTTGGTCGAGTTGGTGCCGGTGCTGTTGGCCGAGGTCCACCGCGCCCAGGCGCATGGCCCGGAAACCGCTCGGGTGCATGTGGTGGAGGCGTACCGGTTGACGGCGGCGCTGCTGGTCAAGCTGGGTGAGGCGAACCTTGCGTGGTTGGCCGCAGACCGGGCGATGTCGGCAGCGGCAGGTGACCGGGTGTTGCTGGCGTGTGCGGCGGTGCAACTCGGCCAGGTCCTTCGGGCGATGGCGCGGGCGAGGTCGGTGATGCTGGCCGCCGCCTACCAGATCGCCCCTGCTGACCTCGACACAGGATCACCACAGGAGTTGTCGTTGTGCGGATCACTGCTCATACAGGCGGCACTGATCGCGGCCCGGGCAGGTGACGAACGTGCGGCAGGCGAACTCCTGGACGAGTCCGCCGAGATGGCCGCCCGGATCGGCGACGGAAACGACCACTACCGGACCGCCTTCGGGCCGACCGCCGTCCAACTGGCCCGGGTCGCCGCCGCAGTCGAACTGGGCGACGGACCTGGGGCGGTTTCACGTCATTCCGAGGCGATCGAGCGTGACGGTTGGCGGTGGTTACCCGTCGAGCATCGTGCCGCACACCTTGTCGACACCGCTCGGGCGTACCTTCAGATTGATGACCACGCCAACGCGGCTCGGCTGCTGGTCAAGGCCGACAGCATCGCGTCGGCTGAGGTCCGACACCGACCGGTGGGACGGAAGTTGGTCGCCCAGGTCGCCCGCGACCCGGACGCCCCCGCGACGATCGCGCAGCTCGCTCTTGACCTCGGGGTGGTCTAGATGACCGCGCCATTCCTGTCTCTGGCTCAGATCCGCAACCGCCTCACCCTCACCGCCCGGCGAATCAACCGCGACCAGGCACGCCATGAAGGCCGGTGCCCGGTGTGCGGGGTATCGGTGACCGACATCCTCCGAGGGCGGGATGAAGTACAACAGCTTCGTCGACGGATGATCGTCCCTTCGGGACGAAGTAGTCACGAACACTTTGAGGGGCAGCAGGGCTGACGGCCCAGATCGCACCCCGGGTTTCGCCCATTACCGTGCGGACGACCCTGCTGCCTACCGGCAAGTGTGCCAGGCATGGCGCCTCCTGTCGCTGTCGACAGCGATGGTGACAGCAACCGCCCGTTGCGAATCGCCGGGTCCAACCGCTCACGTCTGGCGGCGGCACACCGAACCCGGTGCAGTTCGTGGTCGGCCATCAGCTCCTGCACCGAGGCGGGCAGGGCAGCGCGGGCCTGAAGTCCTTCGGCGACACTCTGACGGCGAGTTGGTCGCTGTACATCGTGCCGGTTCACAACGATCGGGTCGGGCGTGTCAGGCGAACAAAACCACCATGCGAGTGCCCTCGCCGCGGGTCATCCGGGCGAGAGCCTCGGGTGCCTCGCCTTATTCCTGCTTGGCCCAGTAGCGAAAGATCTCCTGTACCGCCTTGTGCCAGGGAGTTCCACCGTCGTCGTAGCCCTTGCCGGGGGCCCCGGTCGTCGAGTTGACAACGAGGGCTGCGAGCGATGGTTCGCCGGCGTCGATACACAGGTCCGAAAGCTTGTCCAGCACTGGGCCCATATGGGTGCTGAGGGCCACTCCCGACATGCCGATCGCCAGGCCCAGTTCCTTGTATGTGACCAGCGAGCGACGGCGAGCTGCCAAAATCAGAGCTGCTCGCGCTTGAAGGGCCCGCTGTTCAGTCTTCGTCGATGCCACATGCACATACTGCCGCCGTGCTCTTCGCATCGAAAGGGCGGTCAGGGAAACGAGTTCGGAGCATAGAGGGGCAAGTGGACGCAACCGTCGGTGCATCGGTGCGGGGTCACCTGTGCCGCTCGGTCAGGCGAGTGTCGAACCCGCCCTGGTGGTGCCATTTGGGTCGGCCAAGACCCGAGGTGGGGATTCCTTGACTCTCGAGCCGGTCGAGGGCTGACCCTTCCTGGGTGACGTCTGAAGAACGCGACAAGCGATCAGTCCCTCTTGCGCTTGACCTGGAGATGCTGCGGCCGGTACTGCGCGGCGCCTGGGGAGCGGATACCTGCGACCCGCACGATGTGCAGGATTGGCACACCGGCAACCCGGCCCGTGGTCAATGCGGGGTGACTGCTCTGATCATTCAGGACTTGCTCGGCGGAGAGCTGATCCTCGGCGAGGTCCTCGCCGGAGACGTCAGGGTCGGCTACCACTACTGGAATCGATTGGCCGACGGCCGCGAGATCGACCTGACAGCTGACCAGTTCCAGCCACCGGAAGTCGTTGTCGGCGGTCAGGTCCAGCAACGCCCGCCGGGCCCACCTCGGCGATGTCGTCAGCAGTACGAGATCCTGCGGGACCGCGTCATCGTAGCCCTCTACGGCGGGCGATCCGAGCAATCCACGCCACAGTGACGACCGGTGAAAAGGCCGAGCCTACGAACGGCGCCAGCGTTCCTCGGCTGTGGAGGCACACCAGCGTGCGACGGGACCGTCCGGATGGACGCCACAGGTCGGGCATGCGCGGCCCGGGCGGCGCCTTTCGATGCCGCAGACCAGGCAGTGCCGGTCGACGCTGATTCCGGCATCGTGGCGATCGAGGACCGTTTGGACGACCGTTGCGAGAGGTCCCGTCGGGTGATGCTCAGGGTCGGGACAGTAGGCGATCCGGGACCAGCCCCACGAGTTCCAGGGTGGCGGCGTCCGTGGGAGTCGCCTGCCATGGGCTTTCTCTCGACGCCGCAGGGCGGCGTACTCCTGTGCGCGCGGCAGGACCACCTCGCGTGCGCGCTGCAGTTCGTCGACGGCACGCACGAGCGCGTCGAGATCGTCGGTGAGACTGCGCGGGATACGGGCGGCGACGACCAGGTGGTGCCAGGTGGCGCGGAATCCGTACGGGGCACAGTGCTCGGCGCATTGCCGCAATGCGCGAAGCCTGCGCTGCGGCGAGAGCGTGCTGTCGCGGACGCGGCGTGCCTGCGCCGGGAAGCTGGTCACGGAGCAATGATGGCGTTCTCCATCAGACGGCACGACCACGTTTCGGTACCCGAACGAACCACAACGCAGGACGAGACAGCCCTCACCGTGAACACACGCCCATCCGCACGACCGCGCACCGTCGGGGCCAAGGTGCCATTGCTGTGGGTAGCGCGGTCGGTGCAGCACGCCCGAGCGACGATCACCTCACTGCCGAGGCTGTGCGCGCACAGCGGGACCGCGTTCTGGTTCGCGATACTGGCCCGGCTTCGTCAGAGGATGGTGACGGTGATCACCTGTAGCACTTGACGGGGTGCTGCACATGTCTGTCCTGGATGCAGTCGTGCATCCAGGACAGGAGAAGAGTATGACGACCGCGATGCTCGACCGCGCGTCGACGCCGCCGCCCGTCAGCAGCCCTCGCCGGCGGGCGCCACGGTTGTACGTGCTGGACGGGTTGCGGCTGATCTGTGCTCTTGCGGTGGCCGGATACCACTTCGGCGACTCGTGGAGGTTGGACGGGGTGCGCCCGCCGACATACTTCCTGCCGGACACGGCACCGGTGCTGATCTACGGCTTCCTCGGAGTCGAGACGTTCTTTCTGATCAGCGGATTTGTGATCCTCATGAGCGGCTGGGGGCGCACTGTTCGCGAGTTCGCTGCCTCCCGCGCCGCGCGACTCTATCCGGCGTTCTGGGTGTGTGTGGTGACCACGACAGCCGTAACGGCAGTGCTGCCGATCAGTGGCGGGCTGCCTTTTCCACCTCCGCCGGACGGGTGGGGCGTGCTGGTCAACCTGACCATGTTGGCGGAGCCCCTCAACACGCCGCTTGTCGACACCGTGTACTGGACCCTCTGGATCGAGCTCCGGTTCTATCTGATCGCGGCATGCGTTCTTGCGGCCAAGCTGACCGACCGGGGAGCGAAAATATTCGGTGCCGGGTGGCTGGCCGCCGCCGTGATCATGCCCGTTTTCCGGGGTGCCGCCCTGGACGAGGTCGTGATGTCCGATTTTGCGCCGTACTTCATCGCCGGGATGACCATGTTCCTGCTTCGCCGCAACCGATCCGATCGATGGCTGTGGGTGCTGTTACTCGCTGCGTGGCTGGTCAGCCTGCAGCGCGTGCACGAGCGGACCCTGGAGTTGAAGCCCGGCTTCGCGGTGCCCGTCTGGCCGGCGCCGGTACTGCTCACCGGGGTGTACCTCTTGATGCTCATCATCGCGCTCGGCTACACCGACCGGGTGAGGATGCGTTGGCTGGCCACCGCGGGTGCACTCAGCTACCCCTTCTACCTTCTGCATCAGCGCATTGGATACAGCGTGATCCGCACCGCGTACGAGGAAACCGGCCTCCCCGCGTCGACACTGATCGGCGGCACCGTGCTTGGGCTGCTGGCGGCAGCCTGGCTTGTCCATCGCTTCGTCGAGCGCCCACTCGCACCCTTGATCCGCGACTTCGTATTGGACCGGCGATGACAATGACCGGCAGACGCAACGCGCCGAACACGAGGACGAGGGTGGATCCAACGACCGCGGATGCCGATTCGGCCTTCCGTGCGCTGTTCGAGGCCGCGTACGACGATTTGCTGCTCTTCGTCGAACGCCGTGCACACCTCGCCGTTGCCGAAGACGTGGTCGCCGAGACGTTCTTGATAGCGTGGCGCCGCTTGGACGAAGTACCGAAATCACTCGGCGAGGCCCGCGCCTGGCTGTTCACCGTCGCCCGCAATGTTCTGCACAATCGGCAGCGCAGCGACCAACGGCAGCAGAGCCTCGCGCTTCGCGTCCTACGGGAACCCGATGCTCCGAGCAGCGCCGAGGCCGACCTCGCGGCTACCCGCATCGACCTGATGAAGGCTTGGCAGCGCCTGTCAATCGCCGATCAGGAAGTGCTGACGCTGACCGCGATCGAAGACCTCACCGGGCCGCAGGCAGCACACGTACTGGGCATTTCCCGGCCCGCGTTCAGTCTGCGCCTGCTGCGAGCCCGCCGCCGCCTGCGTCAGCATCTTGGTCAGCAGCCGACTAGCGAACCCACAAACGTCCCTGCACCGGCAGGCCCTTCACGAGGCGGAGGCTCCGCATGACCCACGACGATGTCCTCGACCAGGCAATCCGCTCTGCCGCAGTCCCGGTGCCCGCACGCGTCGGGCAGGAACCCGCGCGAGAATTGCTTGAGCGGATCGTCGCCACGGATCGGCGACCACGCCCAGCACCAGCGCGCACACCGCACCGTCGGCCTCGCCTGGCGCTCGCCGGCGCGGCCGGAGCGCTCGCCGCCGCTGTCGCCTTCACCCTGGCACTTGTCAACGCTGGCCCCGCATTTGCGTCGTGGACGCCCGAGCCGAGTCCCATCTCGGATACCGAGGCACGCGACCTCGTCAGCAAATGCCTGCCTGTCCGGGACGCGAGCGTCGCAAGGGTGGTCATCGGTGAAAAACGCGGCGAGTACGCATACGTGAACGCCGTGTCGCCGGCCGGAAGCCAGACGTGCTTCCGCGATCGCAACGGAGACGTGAGGAATACCAGCATCCTTACCGTGCTGACCAGCACCGAGCGGCTCGGCGCCGGGGGTGTCGAACTGTACTCGTGGGGTCAACTACGCACCGACGAAGGTTACGTCCGGATCATGGCGGGACATGTTGGCTCACAGGTGACGAGTGTGGAGATCACCTTGCGGACCGTGGATGGCGATTCACGGACGGCGCGGGCAACCCTTCGCGACGGTTACTTCGGCGCCTGGTACCCCGAGGACGCCGATGAGGCGAGCAGCAACACCACCACCCTGACCGTCCGCCTCGCAGACGGCAGCGCGGTGAACCTGTCCGCCCGCGAACTGCACGAACAACCGAAGCTGGACTGAGAGGGTGGTTCGGCGGGCGCGCGGATCGCGTCGGTGGGCGGCCACCACCCCGCCGATCATCGACCAGGACACCACCACGTCGACCGGTACGCCGACCTGCTCGGCGGGCCGGCCCGGATGCTCACCACCGGCGTTGCTGACGTTGCCGGCCGGATCGCAGTACCGCGTCGAGGCCGTTCAGCCGCAGCAGGCTCGCGCCGCGCAGGTGCGCCAGGTCCGTACTGCCGTCCCCTGTGCACTTGAGGAATGCCACCTGTTCGGTCCATTCCAGGCGGGTTCCGTCCGTCTCTGCGTCGAGCCGGACGGTGACCAGTGAGGTCCATCGCAGGTCGCCGTCGACGATGGCTTCGTAGCCGTAGACAATCCGGTGTGCGTCCGCGATGTCGATGTACCGCGATCGGTACTCCAGTCGCTCGGGCGCCGTGTCCAGCCCGGTGAAGGTGCTGCTTGCCGTCTCGCCTCCGCCCACCCGGAAGTCGTGCTCGTATGAAGCTCCGCTGCCAGGAAGGCGGAACCATCCCCGCCTGATCGTGTTGTCGGCGAACGCGGTGAAGACCTCGTCCGGCGGCACGTCGAGGTGCCGCGAGATCGTGAAGGTGTCGTGCCGAACCATGCCGTCCTCCCACTGTCACAGCCACTAAGGGGTTGGCCGTACGTCCGTTACGATCAGTAAGAAACGTGCGGCTGGCGGATTTAGTCCGGCTCGCCCATACGCACTTTGAAGTCAGCTACTGACGCACGAGGAACAGAGAGCTGTGACAAGCCTCCTTGGTACCGAACTCGCACAGCGTGGGGTCGCGCCGGACTGCATCCAGACGATCGAACTCGTCCGCGACGTGCTGGCGCGGGTGGGCGACAAATGGACCCTGCTGACCATCACGGTCCTGGCCTCCGGCCCACTGCGCTTCACCGCGCTGCACGAGCAGGTCACCGGCATCTCGCAGCGGATGCTCAGCCAGACGCTGCGCGGACTCACCCGCGACGGGCTGGTGACCAGGACCGCATACCCGGAAGTACCCCCGAGGGTCGAATATGCCCTGACGCCGCTCGGCCGCTCACTGAGCGAGGCCGTGGACGGACTCGCGCACTGGGTCCGTGGCCACCAGAGCGACATCCTCCACAACCGCCACGAGTTCGACCAGGCACCCGCCGAGAACCCGGCCGCCCTGCCCCACGCGTAGCCACGCCCTATTACCCGCGACTGGGCTTCCCCCTGAGATGTGGACACCCTGAGACTGGACGTTGATCCAGAGAAAGGGGTGTCCCCGTTGGGGCGTCCATCGAAGTACACGGAAGAGTTTCAGCGTGACGCGGTTGACCTGGTCCGTTCGTCGGGGCGGCCGATCAACCAGGTCGCCCGTGAGTTGGGGATGAGTCACGAGACGCTGCGGCACTGGGTCCGTAAGCAGGAGCGGCAGACCGGCGCGGGTTCGACATCGGGTGGGGACACGCCGTCGGTGGCGGACAAGGACGCGGAGATCGCCCGGCTGCGGCGTGAGGTGGCGCAGCTGCGGCAGGAGAAGGAGATCCTGCGTAAGGCAGCCGCCTATTTCGCGAAGGAGATGGATCGGTGACCAGCCGCTTCCGGTTCATCTCCACCCACCGCGCCACCTGGAGCGTCAAGCGGCTGTGCCGGATCCTGGCCGTGTCCCGCTCCGCGTTCTACCGGTGGGTCGCCAGCGAGTCGTCCCGTCAGGCTCGCGCCGCCGCCGAGGACGCCCTGGCCGAGCAGATCACCAGGATTCACGCCGACTCCGGCGGCACCTACGGCTCCCCACGGGTGACCGTCGAGCTGCACCACCAGGGCGTGCGGGTCAACCGCAAGCGGGTCGAGCGGATCATGCGGCAACGCGACGTGGTGGGCCGGCACCTACGCCGCCGTAAACGCACCACCATCGCGGATCCGGCCACCGGGCCGGCACCCGACCTCATCGGCCGGGACTTCACCGCCCCCCGCACCCGACCAGCGGTGGTGCGGCGACATCACCTACCTACGCGTCGGCGCCGGCTGGCTCTACCTGGCCACCGTCATCGACATCGCCACCCGCCGCCTGACCGGCTGGTCGATCAACACCCATATGCGCACCAGCCTGATCATCGACGCCCTGGACGCCGCCGTCGCCGCCCGCGGCGGCCGGGTCGACGGCGTGATCTTCCACAGCGACCGCGGAGCCCAGGGCAGTAGCAACTTCGCCGACGCCTGCCAACGGCACGGCATCCGCCGCTCGATGGGAAGCATCGGCTCGGCTGCGCTCCGTGACGCGCGTCCACGGCAGTTAGGCGGACCTTGTCGTGGCCCGCGTAAGAGCTTCGCTGGAATCAGGGGCGCTCCCAGTGTTCGCGAACCCTCTGCCCTATGCGCATGCCATGCAGTAGCGGGCGAACGGCCGCGCGGCAAGCCGTTCATCGCCGATCGGCTGCCCGCATCGTTCGCAGACGCCGTAGGTCGCCGCGTCCACCCGACGCAGCGCGTCGTCAACGTCGGCGATCCGCTCCCGCGCCCCGGCCAGCAGCGCGGTTAACTGGGCGCGTTCGAAGCCGATGGTGGCGCCCTCCGGATCGTGCTCGTCGTCGGCATTCGAATCACGCGATGCCAGGAACAGCGCCTCCAGATCCTGGGCCAGCGTCACGGCCTCGGCCTCGGCCCTCGCTCGCAGCCGCAGCAGTTCATCCCGGACCATATGTGGAGCCTAACGGCCGGGGCGGCGGCGAGTTCTGTTACGTCCTGCCGAGGCTCTTGTCGTTCATCCGGCAGACCGCCAATCCGTAGCGCAGTCGACGACCCCGGAGCCGCCAGCCAACGCTTTCCCGCACCCGCTGCCATGGTGCCAAGTGATCAGGCGAGGTCAACGGCCACCCGCCGGGCCAGGTCCTCGGCTACCGACTCCACGACCGCTCTCGGTGGCTCCACCCAACTGTCGAAGCGGCCGCCGACCGCGTGTTCGAGCAGTTTCTCCCGGCGGGTGGACTCGATGCCGGCCGCGTCGAGAAACCAGCCGAGCACGGTCGTGCAGCAGCCGTACCAGCCGGACTCGTACTGCGTGCGGTCACCGACCGCTGTCACCAGGTGAGCAACCGCGCGCTCCCATCCGTTCAGGTCGTCGGCGGGAAGCGGCAGGAACCGGTCGAACCGTTCCGCCAGATCGTCCAGCCAGTCGCGCCACTCAATCAGGGCCGCGGAGACCGTGATCGCGGTCGCTTCGGGTGTGGTGACCGAATGCGAGAAGCAGCACCAGGAGCCAACCGGGCCACCATCGAAGTCGCCCTCGCCGACTGACCAGCGCCAACCCACCGCCCACCGCCCGTACCGGTCGACGAGCCCGGCCGACACGTTCTCCAGCCACAGGTCAATGAGACGCCAGTCGGCCTCCGCTGACGGGAGTTCGGACGCCGCGACCAGCTCGCGCACCACCGCTCGAACTGTTTCTGGATCGAAGATCCGATCCGGGTAGTCGGTGTCCGCCCAGCTCAGCTGTCTCGGATGGGGCAGACGGCGGTCCTGGGGCGTCGGGTAGACGGTGATTCGGCGGTTGCCCTGAACCGCCTGCCAGGCCGGCGGTACGCCCGTACCGTCCGCTGCCGTCTCCGCGAAGCGGCCGTCGGCATCGGTGGCGAGCTCAACCATAGGTGGGTTGCCAGAGCTCGGGAAGATTGACTCGGTCAGTTGGCACACTCGCCCTTCCGTGCGGCAGTCGGCCAGCCTAGCGGATCCGCCCTCACGCTCGCTGCCACCGACGAAGACGAGCACGCTCATGGGCGTCGTGGCCCGCACCCCCGACGTTGCCGCCGGGTTTTCTCGGATGGCTCCTGGCACCCACATAAAGCCACATCAGGGGTGGGTTACCACCGTTTACCGCGCGCATCTAGGACTCGTTGTGCCGCCGGACTGTGCGCTGCGAGTTGGCGAGGAGACTCGACAGTGGCGCGAGGGTGAAACCGTCGTCTTCGACGACACTGTCACGCATGAGGCGTGGAACTACGGCAACCGCGATCGCATCGTGCTCCTGTTCGACTTCGTCCGTCCCGGCTGCGAAGACATGCCGCAGGATGAACTGCCGGCCTCGGTGGCCGACTTCGTACGGCGCGGCGGATGAGCGAGACCGCCACAGCCCGTCTCATCCTCACGTCCCGAGAACCCCGCCGACTGCGGCGTTACTTGTTGCCCTGACCAGGTGTTGCCCTCCGGTGGAAGGCCGCCCCCGGTTGGCTGGGCCGCCAGCCCTCGCTCAGCGCCGTGCGGATGACTGCCGCGACCGTCGATGGGAGAACAGGGACCGGCAAGCCGCCGAACCAGTTGCTCGGGTGGTCCTGGGGCAGGCTGACCAGCAGTACCCTGCCCTTGCGGTCGGCCTGCTCGACGGCGAGGGCGAGTGGTCGCTCACCGAGCGCCTGGGCGTACGTTGGTCTCCCGCGCACCCGCCACCGGTAGACCACGCCGTCGACCGTGATGAGCCGTGAGCCCTTCTTGGTCAACGCCACATCGATCCCCTCGCCGCCGGACGTCAGTCGAACAGCACCACCGTACGGGCACCCTCGCCGCGGGCCATCCGGGCGAGCGCCTCGGGTGCCTCGTCGAGGGTGATCCGGTCGGTGACCAGGAAGTCGAGGTCGTAGCTGCCGTCGAGCACCGCGCGGGCCAGGTCCGGCAGGTCCCGGTCCGGGTCGGAGGAGCCGTACACCGAGGAACGCAGTGTCCGGGCCGAGTGGAAGATCTCCAACGCGCTGAGAGCGACCATGTCGTCCTTGCCGCCCATGCCGACCACGATGACCTGCCCGCCGCGACGGGTGGCCCGCCAGGCGGTGCGGATGGTGGCGGCCCGGCCGACGCACTCCACCGCGTGGTCGACGCCGCGACCGTCGGTCAACTTCCGTACCGCGCGGCTGAGGGTGTCGTCGGCGATCAGAAAGTCGGTGGCACCGGCGGCGTGGGCCAGGTCGGCTTTGGCGGGGGAGACGTCGACTGCGATGACGGTGGTGGCTCCGGCCGCGCGGGCGGCGGCGACCGCGGACAGGCCGACGCCACCGAGGCCGATGACGGCTACCGAGTCGCCGGGGCGTACGGCGGCGGTGCGCCGGATCGCGCCGACGCCGGTGAGCACCGCGCAGCCGAGCAGCGCCGCGGTGGGGAAGGGCAGTTCCGCCGGTACGACCACCATCGCGTGCTGCGGCACCACCACCTGTTCGGCCAGCGCACCGAGGCCGAGGGTGACGTGCAGTGGCTCGCCGTCGATGGTGTGCCCGGCGGCGGTGGCCGGAATGCCGGTGTGTTCGCACAGCCAGGGTTCGCCGTGGGTGCAGGACCAGCAGGCCCGGCAGGGTGGCGCCCAGTTGAGCACGACGTGGTCGCCGACCGCGACCCGGTCGACACCGTCGCCGATCTCGACGACCACACCGGCGGCCTCGTGGCCGAGCAGCAGCGGGTACGGGGCGGCGATGGTGCCGTCCACCATGGACAGGTCGGAGTGGCAGACGCCGGCGGCCCGGATCGCCACCCGTACCTGCCCGGCGTCGATGTCAGGCAGTTCGACCTGCTCGACGCGCGGGGGAGTGCCAGCGGCCCTGGCCACGAGGCCCCTCACCGCTGGATCGCCTTCAGTTCGCAGAACTCCGCCAGCCCGTGTGCGCCCAGCTCGCGGCCGAGGCCGGACTGCTTGTAGCCGCCGAACGGTGCCAGGGGGTTGAAGGGTGCCCCGTTGATGTCGACCGCCCCGGTGCGCAACCGGCGGGCCACTTGCACCGCGCGTTCCTCGTCGGTGGACCAGACCGCACCGGCCAGCCCGTAGCGGGAGTTGTTGGCGACCCGGACCGCGTGGTCGTCGTCGTCGACCGGGATGACCGCCAGGACCGGGCCGAAGACCTCTTCCTGGGCCAGGGCGCTGTCCGGGTCGACGTCGGCGATGATCGTCGGGGCGACGAACCAGCCGCGCTGCGGCACCGGGGCCTCCGGTCCGCCGACGACGAGTCGGCCGCCGTCGGCCAGGCCACGGGCGATGTGTTCGCGTACCCGGTCGCGTTGCTGCGCGGAGACCAGGGGGCCGAGTCGGGTGGTCGGGTCGAAGGGGTCGCCGAGCCGGTAGCCGTCGGCCGCCTTGGCGGCCAGGTCGAGGGCTTCGTCGTAGCGGTCGCGGTGCACCAGCATCCGGGTCCACGCGGTGCAGGTCTGCCCGGAGTTGAGCATCGCGTTGCCGACGCCGACCTTGATCGCCGCGGTCAGGTCGGCGTCGTCGAGGATGACGTTGGCCGACTTGCCGCCGAGTTCCAACGCCACCCGGGCGATCCGGTCGGCGGCCAGGTGGGCGATGCGTCGGCCGGTGGCGGTGGAGCCGGTGAAGGAGACCAGGTCCACGTCGGGGTGTCCGGCGAGGGCCTCGCCGACCACCGGCCCGGTGCCGGCTACCAGGTTGACCACCCCCGGTGGCAGGCCGGCGGCGTCGATGGCCTCGAAGAGCAGGTACGCGGTCAGCGGGGTCAACTCGCTGGGCTTGAGCACCACCGTGCACCCGGCCGCGAGGGCGGGGGCGAGCTTGGCGACGATCTGGTGCAGCGGGTAGTTCCACGGGGTGATCGCCCCGACCACGCCCACAGGTTCGCGTACCACCAGGGAGTTGCCGACGGTCTGCGGTGCCGGCGGCTGGGCGGCCAGGTCGACGTAGCTGCGCAGCACGGTCAGCGGCAGTCCTGCCTGGACCCGGGTGGCGACCTTGAGCGGGGTGCCGAGTTCGGTGGCGACCGTGCGGGCGATGTCCTCGGCCCGGGCGGTCAGCTCGGCGTGCAGTCGGTCGAGGTGGGCGGCCCGGTCGACGGGGTCGGTCGCGGCCCAGCCCTCGAAGGCGGCCCGGGCGGCGGCCACCGCCCGGTCGACATCGTCGGCCGTGCCGGCCGGGACGGTGCCGATGACCTCCTCGGTGCTGGGGTTGTGCACCTCCAGCGACTGCCGGCCATCGGCGGGAACCCAGCCGCCGTCGAGGTAGAAATCGGTCCGTACGGATTCCATGAGCCTCCACCTCGACCTAAAACTAGCGGTGCAAGTTTGGACTCTAGTGCGTCCCGCCCTCCGGCGGGAGGGGGGCAAGTGGACCTACGAGCCGTTCGTAGGTGTGCGACAGCCCCTCGATCAGCGCCTCCAGGCCCAGGGCGAAGGCGCCCTCGTCGACCCGCTGCTGGTGCTCGGCCAGCCGGTGGGCCTGGCGCAGATGGGGGTACTGCGCGGCGTACAGGCCCGGGTCCTCCACGAAGCCCCGGGCGAAGGACCCGAGCGCCGAACCCGTCACGAAGTAGCGCATCAGGGCACCGATGTGGGTCGCCCGGGCGGGCGGCCAGCCGGCCGCGACCAGTCCGCCGTAGACGGCGTCGGCCATGGCCAGGGCTGCCGGACGTCGACCGGGGCCCTGCGCCAGGTGGGGCACGATGTTCGGGTGGGCCGCCAGGGCGGCGCGGAATCCGTGCCCCCAGCGACGTAGGGCCTCGCGCCAGTCGACCTGGCCGAAGAACGACACGTCCACCTGGCCGGTGATGCTGTCCGCTACCGCGTCGAGGATCTCGTCCTTGGTGGCGAAGTGGTTGTAGAGCGAGGGCCCGCGGACGCCGAGCGCGGCGGCGAGTCGGCGGGTGGAGAACGCGTCGAGTCCGTCGGCGTCGATCAACGCGGCGGCGGTCTCGACGATCCGCTCCCGGCTGAGCAGCGCCTGTCGAGGCCGGGGCATGGGCGTCCTCCTTCGGATGGGTGGTTCGCGGGAACTGTGCCACACCGGGGTCTGGACAGCATAAAACTTGCAGCGCTAGTTTAATCGCATGGACCTTCACCTCTCCGCCGAGCAGGTCGCGGTCCGGGAACTCGCCGCCGACTTCGTCAACCGCGAGGTGGTGCCGCACGCGGCGACCTGGGACCGGCGTGAGGCGGTCGACCCCGGCATCGTCGGCAAGCTCGGCGACCTGGGCTTCCTCGGCCTGACCATCGACGAGAAGTACGGCGGCTCCGGCGGCGACCATCTCGCGTACTGCCTGGTGCTGGAGGAACTCGGCCGGGGTGACTCCGCCGTACGCGGCATCGTCTCGGTCTCCCTGGGCCTGGTCGCCAAGTCGATCGCCACCCACGGCACGCGAGAGCAACGCGAGCAGTGGCTGCCCGCCCTCTGCTCGGGGGCCGCCCTGGGCTGCTTCGCCCTGACCGAACCGGACAGCGGCTCGGACGCGGCGGCCCTGGCCACCCGGGCGGTCCGCGACGGCGACGACTGGCTGCTCACCGGCCGCAAGATCTTCATCACCAACGGCACCACGGCCGACGTGGCGATCGTCTTCGCCCGCACCGGCGGCCCGGGGCACCGGGGCATCACCGCCTTCCTGGTGCCGACCGACAGCCCGGGACTGTCCCGATCGGAGATCAAGGGCAAGCTGGGCCTGCGCGGACAGGCCACCGCCGAACTGGCCCTCGACGAGGTACGGGTGCCCGACGCCGCCCGGCTCGGCGAGTGCGGGGCCGGTTTCCGACTGGCCCTGGGCACCCTGGCCAAGGGACGCATGTCGGTCGCCGCCGGATGTGTCGGTATCGCCCAGGGCTGCCTGAACGCCGCGGTCGACTACGCCGGCACCCGCACCCAGTTCGGCAAACCCATCGCCGGGCACCAACTCGTGCAGCAACTGCTGGCCGGCATCGCGGTCGACACCGCCGCGGCGCGGCTGCTGGTCTGGCAGGTGGCCGACCTGATCGACCGGGGGCAGCCGTTCGCCACCGAGGCATCGATGGCGAAACTGTTCGCCAGCGAGGCCTCCGTCCGCGCGGCCAACGACGCCATCCAGGTCTTCGGCGGGTACGGCTACATCGACGAGTACCCGGTCGGCAAGTACCTGCGCGACGCCCGCGTCGCCACCCTCTACGAGGGCACCAGCCAGATTCAGCAGCTACTCATCGGGCGGGCGCTCACCGGCGTCAACGCCTTCTGACCGAGAGGAACCGTGAGCACATGGATTTCGGGCTGTCCGACGAACAACGGGCCATCCGCGACACCGCCCGCGACTTCATCACCCGGGAGGTCATGCCGCTGGAGCAGGAGCTGCTGCGCCGGGAGCGGGCCCACCAGCCCGGCCTGGAGCGCTCCGAGCTGCGCGAACTACAGCTCAAGGCCCAGAAGTTCGGCTTCTGGGGCCTGGCCACCCCGCAGGAGTACGGCGGCATGGACCTGCCCGCCGTCATGCAGTCCCTGATCTGGACGGAGATCGGCCGCACCTTCGTGCCGTTCCGCTTCGGTGGCGAGGCGGACAACATCCTGTTCCACGCCACCGAGGAGCAGCGGGAGGAGTTCCTGCTGCCCACCATCGCCGGTGACCGGATCTCCTGCTTCGCCATTACCGAGCCGGGCGCCGGCTCCGACGCGGCCAACATCCGGTTCCGGGCCCGCCGTGACGGCGACGACTGGATCCTCAACGGTGAGAAGACCTTCATCACCGGCGGCAACGAGGCCGACTTCGCCATCGTCATCGCGGTCACCGACCCGGAGCGGGGCGCCCGCAACGGCGGAGCCACCGCCTTCCTGGTGGACCGGTCGATGGGCTGGCGGTCGGAGTTCATCCCCACCATGGGCGAGGGGGGTCCGGCCTCCCTGATCTTCGACGACGTACGGGTGCCACACCGCAACATCCTCGGCGAGCCGGGCGAGGGCTTCACCCTGGGTATGAAGTGGATCGGCAAGGGGCGCTACATCATCCCCTCGCACGCCATCGGCATCGCCGAACGGGCCCTGCAGATGGCCATCGAGCACGCCAACACCCGGGAGACCTTCGGTGCCAAGATCGGCACCAACCAGGCCATCCAGTGGATGATCGCCGACTCGGAGACCGAGCTGGAGGCCGCCCGCTGGCTGATCCTGCGGGCCGCCTGGACGGTCGACGCCGGAATGGACCCCCGGCACTCCTCCTCCATGGCGAAGCTCTACGGGGCAGGCATGGTCAACCGGGTGGTCGACCGGGTCATGCAGATCCACGGCGGCATGGGCTACACCCGGGAACTGCCGATCGAACGCTGGTACCGGCAGGTGCGGCTGTACCGGATCTTCGAGGGCACCGACGAGATGCAGCGCCTGATCATCTCCCGCGACCTGCTGCGCGGCTTCACCAAGATCGGAGGACACCTGGGATGAGGACCTTCGCCAGCATCGAGGAACTGGCCGGGGCGATCGGTGAGCCCCTCGGCCCCGGCCCGTGGTTTCCCATCGACCAGAGCCGGGTCGACCTGTTCGCCGACGCCACCGACGACCACCAGTGGATCCACCTCGACCAGGAACGGGCGGCAGCCGGACCGTACGGCGGCACCATCGCCCACGGCTTCCTGACCCTCTCCCTGCTGCCGGCCCTGGTCGGCCAGCTGTACCGGGTCGAAGGGGTACGGATGGGCGTCAACTACGGCCTCAACCGGGTCCGGTTCCCCGCCCCGGTACGGGTCGGCAGCGCGGTGCGGGTCGTCGCCACCATCGACCAGGTCACCCCGTTCGACGGCGGGGCGCAGCTGGTCGCCGCGGTGACCGTGCAGAGCGACGGCGGCGACAAGCCGGTCTGCGTGGCCGAGACGGTGAGCCGGCTGTACACCGCGCCGCCGGAATGACCACGCTCTCCCCGGCGACCGTGCTGGCCGGTTCCGCCCGTCGGCACGCCGACACCGTGGCCGTCGTCGACGGTCGGGTCCGCGTCACGTACGCCGAACTCTGGTGGGAGGCCCGGTGCTACGGCACCGGGCTGCGCGCCGCCGGGGTACGCCCCGGTGACACGGTGGCCCTGCTCGCGCCGAACGTGGTCGACTTTCCCCGGGTCTACTACGCCGCCCTCGCCGCCGGTGCGCACGCCGTGCCGATCGGCGCGCCGACCAGCCCGCAGACGGTTCACCTGCTGCGCGGCGCGCGGCTGCTCGTCTGCCACACCTCACAACTGGCCGCCGGGCAGTGGGTCAGCACCCGGGCGGGCGTACCGCTGGTCACCATCGGACCGACCCGCGGCCCGTCCGGCGTACCCCGGCTGGAAGACCTCAGCGACCCCGCACCCGGCCGCATCGGCGCGGACCCGGACCCGGCCAGCGCACCGGCGAGCCGGATCGCGGTCGAGGCGGACGACACCGATGTGGTGCTCAGCTGTCTGCCGCTGGGTGGCCGGTTCGGGCAGGACGTCGCGCTGACCGGCACCTTCGCCGCCGGGGCGAGCCTGGTGCTGCTGGGCCGCTTCACCGGCGCGGCGGCACTGGACCTCATGCTCCGCGAGGAGGTCACCGTCTTCCACGGCACCTCGGCGATGTACGCGGCCCTGCTCGATGCGGCACGAGGCCGGCAGACCCTGCCCCGGCTGCGTCGCTGCGTCAGCAGGACCCCGCTGCCGCCGGCCCTGGGCCAACCCTTCAGTGCCGTCTTCGCCACCACGGTCGACGTCGCCGAGGAGAGATCCCGCTGCGGCGGCGGCCCGCGACGGCGCTGGCGCTGCCGAGATCGACGGTGACGGCGGGCGTCGTCCGAGTCGACACCTACGCCGAGCGGTGCACGATCAGCGATGCCACATCCCCAGCCGCACCGGCACGCCAGGTGAGGCATGGAGCAGGGGTTGCCCGTCGGGCGCCGGCAGACCTGCCGCGGGCAGCAGGTCCTGGTCGAGGTGCAGCAGTTCGGCACGGTGCAGGGGCCAGTCGACGTGTTCGGCCTCGGCGGCGACGAGCCGACCGAGGACGACCGAGAAGAGCCGGTAGCGGGCGGTGAGAAAGTACGCCTGCTCGTCCAGCTCTCGTTCGTTCAGCGCTGGGCCGAGCCGTACGTCCACGTCGCAGCGGGCTCCGCGGGGTGCGGGCCAGCGGCGGGAGCATCGGTAGGAGATGACGTCCTCGCTGCGGCGTACCGTCATCTCGGACCAGAAGTAGGGCAGTCCGTAGCTGGTCCGCCCAGCTACGACTGCGGGCAGTCGCGCCGCGTCCAGGGATAGGAACCAGACCCCGCTGCGATCGCGGTCGTCCCGCACGTAGGTCCGGACGTTCGTCTCCGGGAACGCCGACAGCCAGGGCAGCCGGGGCACCCCCGGCGGCCTGACTCCCTCCATGAGGAACGGGACCAGTCCGACCCAGGCCGATCCGTCGACGGTCTCCACCGTCAGTCCGGTGGGCAGCAGGGCCTGAATCAGATCCGGCGGATAGCGCCAGTGGATGAAGGTGAGCGAATTCCACTCGTTGTGCATGACCGGCCGCTGCACCGAGGGTGGAGTTGGCGCGCGCATCACGTCGGGCCGGCCGAGTACGACGCCGGCCCGGCACCTTCGCGCCCGCCGGCCATCATGCACAGCGGCGGCAGCCCCTTGTTCAGCGCGTCACCGAACGTGTCCGCGCCGAACGTCGGCCCTTGAGCACCCATCACCGAGATCGTGCCGCCCTTTGCGTACCGAATCGATCGCCCCATTCAACGCGACCGGCGACTCGCCCCGCAACTTCAGCCTGCGTCGATGGCCACGCCCGGTCCGAGGTGTGGGGGACCGGTCTCTGACAGGTGTCCCTCGGCGAGCCGCAGCCAGCGACTCACCTTGATCTCCGCGAGGAACCGTTCGTCGTGGCTGACCACCAGCAGCGCACCCTGGTAGGCGTTGAGCGCGCTCTCCAACTGACCGACACTGACCAGGTCCAGGTTGTTCGTCGGCTCGTCGAGCAGCAGGAGTTGCGGTGCCGGTTCCGCGCCCAGGACGCAGGCCAGGGTGGCGCGCAGCCGCTCCCCACCGGAGAGGGCCCCGACCGGCAGGTGCGCTCGGGCACCCCGGAACAGGAAACGGGCGAGCAGGTGCATCCGTTGCGCGTCCGGTGCCTGCGGCGCGAACGCGGCCAGGTTCTCCGCCACCGTACGGTCGGCGTCCAGCAGGTCCAGCCGCTGCGACAGGTACGCGATGCGGCCCTCGGCCCGCCTGATCCGGCCACCCTCGGGCTCCAGGGTGCCGGTGACCAGGCGCAGCAACGTGGATTTGCCGGCACCGTTGGCACCGAGCAGGGCGATCCGCTCCGGACCCCGGATCGTCAGGTCGACGCCGTCACCGGCGAAGACCGCCCGCCCGCCGTAGCGGACCTGCAACCGTTGCGCGGCCAGCAGCGTACGCCCGGCCGGCACCTGGGTGTTGGGCAGCTCCAGGGAAAGCTGCTGCTCGTTGCGCAGCGCCTGCCCCACCTCCTCCAGCCGGGCCTTGGCCTCGCCGACCCGGGCGGAGTGCAGCTCCTCCGCCCTGCCCGCCGACTCCTGGGCGTTGCGTTTCAGGGTGCCGGCGAAGATCTTCGGCAGGCCCGCGTTCTTGAGGTTGCGGGAGGCGTTGCCGGCCCGCCGCGCCGCCCGCTCACGCGCCTCCTGCAACTCCCGCTTCTCCCGCTTGAACTCCTGCTCGGCGTTGCGGAGGTTCTTCTCCGCCACCTCCTGCGCGGCCCGCACCGCCGCCTCGTACGCGGTGAAGTTTCCGCCGTGCAATCGCAGCTCGCCGCGGTCCAGTTCGGCGATCCGGTCCATCCGGTCCAGCAGCGCCCGGTCGTGGCTGACCAGCAGCAGGCAACCGGTCCACTGCTCCAGCACCTCGGAGAGCCGCTGCCGGGCCTCGATGTCGAGATTGTTGGTCGGCTCATCCAACAGCAGCACGTCGGGCCGCTTCAGCAGCTGCGCGGCCAGACCGAGGGAGACGACCTGCCCGCCGCTGAGGGTGTCCAGACGTCGATCGAAGGCGAGGTCACCGAGGCCGAGCCGAGCCAGCTGCGCACGGGTCCGTTCCTCGATGTCCCAGTCGTTGCCGATCGTGGTGAAGTGCTCCTCGTCGGCGTCCCCGGACTCGATGGTGTGCAGCGCCGCGAGCAGGGGAGCGATCTCCAGCACCTCGGCCACGGTACGGTCACCGACCAGCGGCAGATCCTGCGCGAGGTAGCCCAGCACCCCCTGGACCGAGACGGATCCGGCGGTGGGCCGGTACTCGCCGGCGATCAACTTGAGCAGGGTGCTCTTGCCGGCACCGTTCGGCGCGATCAGCCCGGTGCGACCCCCACCGACGGTGAAGGACAGGTCCTGGAACACCGGGGTGTCGTCCGGCCAGGAGAAGCTCAGGTTCGAGCAGACGACGAAGGAATCGGACATCAGGCAACCACCTCATAGGGGAGTGCCACGTACCCTGCGGCCCGGGTGTGCGGTCCGGCTATCCGCCCGGCCGCGATCTTGCTGGGAGTACCAGGACCAGGCTCTTCACCGGCGGGATACCTACCGTGGTCGACATGGCGAAACCGAGACTAGATGGCCACCAGCACCGACCGCGACGCCTTTTCCGCACCTCTGACCGATCGAAGTCGTACCTGGCCGTGCTCAGCGGGACCCGCCGGCGCCTGCTCCTGCTGGGTCATCGCAGCCAACCGCTGGCGGCCAGGGTGCCCAGCAGTCGCAGCGCCTCGGCGCTGCGGCTGTCCGGCTGGGCGCGGTAGACGATCAACTGCTGTCCGGGGGCCTCCCGGACCTCGAACGCGTGGTACGACAACGTCAGTTCACCCACCGCGCCGTGCCGCAACGTCTTCGCCCCGTGCGTCTTGCCCTGCACGTCATGACGTCTCCACAGTCGGCGGAACTCCGCGCTGGCCGCGCCCACCTCCTCGACCAGGTCCCGCGCCCGCCGGTCCTGCGAGTCGTGACCGAGGGCCAGCCGAAGGTTCGCCACGCACGCCTCAGTGGCCCGTCGCCGGTCGGCGAAGAACGTCGAACCGGCTGGGTCCAGGAAGGTCATCCGGACCAGGTTGTCCGCCTCGGTGAAGTCCGCGGAGAGGGCGTCCGCCAGGGCGTTGCCGGCCAGCAGGTCGAGCCGACGGTCGAGGACGAAGGCGGGGTGTCCGGCCAGGCGTCGAGCAGGTCCCGCAGGCTCTGCTCGACCCGGGAGCGGTCGCCTGTCGGCTGCTCGCCGGGGAGAGCCCGGCCAGCCGGAAGAGATGGTCGTGGGCGTCCGGCTCCAGGTCGAGGGCCCGGGCCACGGAGGCCAGCACCGACGCCGAGAGGTGGCGTAGCCCGGCGACCCGTCGGATCCCGGTGGAGACCAGACCGACATCGCCCGGGTCAACCGGGCACGTCGGGCGGTCAGGAAGGCTCCGAGCGCGGTTGTCGACATGCCAGCCACGGTAGCCACCCGGGCTCCGGCCACCAGGGTGCGGCACACCCCGGCAGGAGCGTACGGCCGGTGTTCGGCACTGTTCCGAAGCCTGTTCGGTGGCTGTGAACAGCGAAAACGCTCCTACGGTGAGCCGACATCCACGGCGGATGAACTGATCGCCGCCGATTCCCGGAAAGGCTCTCCATGAAACGATCGATCAGCCCGCGGCGGCCCGCTGACGGACGACGACTGCGTCGTCTGCTCAGCGGGCTGCTCGCGGTCGTGCTCGCCGGCACCCTCCCGGCCCTCGTCCCTGCCGCGCCGGCCGCCGCCGCATCCGGCAACCTCATCAGCAACGGCACCTTCGACAGCGGCAGCACCGATCCCTGGTGGACCCGACTCGCCGCGACCAGCACGACGGTCAACGCCGGGCAGCTGCGCATCCGCACCGCCAACACCGTCGGCAAGCCCGTCTGGGAGGACCTGGTCGGGCACTTCGATTTCGGGGTGACGGCGGCCCGGCCGTACCGGCTGCAGTTCGACGCCTCCGCCGAGGTCAACCGCAACGTACGCGTCTCGGTCTCCCGGGTCGACACGCCGTTCACCTCGGCGTTCGACCAGAACGTCGCACTCACCGCCACGATGCGCCGCTTCACCTTCGACTTCGTCTCCCCGTTCAACGACCCGAAGGCGGTGCTGCTGTTCCACTTCGGCGGGCGGGCGGCCTCCACCGTCCGGCTGGACAACATCTCGCTCACCCCGCTGGCCGTCGACGCGGTCCGCGACCCGGTCCTGTACTGGAACGACGTGCTGCTGGACAGCTACCGGGACTCGGCACCGGCACCCACGGTCGCCGCCCGGGACGCGGCGATCCTGCACGCGGCGATGCACGACGCCGCCGTCTCGGTGACCGGCGTCGGCAACCACTACCGGGTGCGGGTACCGGTCACCTACCCGGGCACCATGGACGACGTGGTGGCTCCGTCCCTGCACGCGGCCCTGGACCAGGCCGCCTTCGACGTACTGGTCGCCCGCTTCCCGCAGCGCCGGACGGCCCTGGAGACGGCCCTGGTCACCGCGGTCGCCCGCCGACCGTCCGGAGTGAACGCCGCCGAAGCCACCCGGGGTACGGCGGTCGGTGCCGCAGCCGCCGCCGCCAACCTCCAGGCTCGCGCGAACGACGGCTCCGACGACACCGAGCAGTACCAACCCGACGGGGTCGACGGGGCCTGGCGACCGACCGACGGCACCCCGGCGGTCACCCCGCACTGGGGCCGGGTCACCCCGTTCGTGCTGACCTCCGGCCGACAGTTCCGGCCTGAGCTGCCGGCCGGCGCGGACGACTACGAGGACCTGCTCGACACGCAGGAGTATCTCGACCAGGTGCAGGAGGTACGCGATCTCGGCAGCCGGACCTCGACGCTGCGCACCGCCGACCAGACCCAGCTGGCCCACTTCTGGGCCAACGACCTGCCGGGCACCTACAAGCCGCCGGGTCAGCTCTTCGCGCACACCCAGATCGTGGCGAAGCAACGGCAGCTCGGCATCCTGGCCACCGCCCGACTCTTCGGTCTGGTCGGTCTGGCGTTGGCCGACGCCGCCATCGCCGCCTGGGACGCCAAGTATCTGACCCCGATCGACCTGTGGCGGCCGGAGAGCGCGATCGGCAACGATTGGCAGCCGTTGTCGAAGCGCGAAGACGGGACCTCCTTCTCGCCGGCCTTCCCGGCCTACATCTCCGGACACGCCACGTTCGCCGGGGCGTGGGCAGCGGTGATGAAGCGATACTTCGGCACCAACGACATCGCCTTCGACGCCACCACCGACGACCCGTTCGCCCGCAACGTCGTCCGACGTATGCCCGGCTTCGATCAGGCCGCGCAGGAGAACGCGCTCAGCCGGATCTACCTGGGCGTGCACTACCGATTCGACGCCGAAGCCGGCCTCACCACCGGCGGATCCGTGGGCGCGTACGTCTACGCCAACCGGCTACGACCGTGAGTCGTCAATCGCGGTGAGGGGCGGCTCCCCGTCCGGTCCGTGGACCGGGCGGGGAGCGGCGTCCCGACGGTGCGCCAGCCGCATTCCGTACGCGCCGAGAAGCGCGCCCGCCACGGCGATCACCGCCGGATGCAGCCGTCGACCGGCGGGGTACGAGGTGACCGGCGGCAACGGTTCGCGGGACGGATGCCGCACCCCACAGCACTCCGCGGACATCGGACCCCCGACCGGTCGGTTCGGCTCGTTGAGGCGTACGTCGATCTCGTGCCGCAGTCCGACCCACTGTTCGATGGTGGCCGGCGGCATTCCGCAGGCGGTCAGCAGGGCTACGACGGCCTGTTCGCGGGGCAGGGTGGTCCGCCCCAACATGGTGGCCAGGGTGCTCGGCGGCAACCAGTGCCCGGCCGCTGAGGCGCGGCGGGAAATCTCCCGATAGGTCAGGCCGGACCGTCGCCGGATGTCCCGCAGCAACCCGACGTACTCACCCGCCGTGGCGGTCTGCGGCACCGGATCCCGGGCAGCCTCATGCATCGCTTCCACCCCCGTGGTGATTGATGTGATCGGGCTCGGCACGAGCCCCTCGGCCCTGCGCCGGCCCTGTCAGCCCTGCGTCGGCTGTCGAACAAGACGCTAGGTATCCGGGCTGTCCGAGACAATGCCCGGCTCGCCTCGGTGCGGTGTCCGCGCAGCTCAGGGCCGCCTGTCCGGGTCTTGTCCGACCATCTCGGACAGTCGGGTGAGGGCAGGTTGCCCCGGCCTCCGCGGGCTCGGGAGAATCGGACGATGACCACGGGGGAGCTACGACCGGAGGAGGCGACCGACCCGGCCGGGTTCGTCGACCTGTTACGCCGGCTGAAGGATCGGTCCGGACTGACCTATCGGCAACTGGAGCAGCGCGCGGCCGCGGCCGGCGACGTGCTGGCCCGCAGCACCGCTGCCGACCTGCTGCGCCGGTCCACCCTGCCGCGGCCGGAGGTGCTGGCCGCGTTCGTCCGCGCCTGCGGGGCCCAGGATCAGGTCCAGCGGTGGTTGCGGGCACGGGATCGGCTAGCCACCGGCCCCTACGCCGGGCCCGATCCGACTCTGCCCACCTCTGCCCTTCAGGACCCGACCGGGGCAGGCCCCGGCGAGGACGGCCTCGTGGCGCAACCGGTCCGCCCAGCGCGTCCGGGCCGGTTCGCCCGACCTGCGTCGACGCTGCTCCTCGTCGGCACCCTGCTGGCCGCCCTGGTCCTCGGCGCCTGGTTCTGGTGGCCCGACGACGAGCAGCGGACCTCAACGGAGCAGATCGGCGCGGTCACCTCGCCGGGCAGTGGTTCGTCGGCCGCGCCCAGCGGTGGGCGGAGCCAGCTCCGGCCCGCCCGAGCCCCGCACCTGTGCCTCACCGAAGGGCGCGACCGCACCGGCGGATACCCCAGCGAGGTGGCGGCCCAGCGCCCCTGCGCGGAGGCCACCCCACCGGACACCTACCTGGAGCCGGTGGCGGACGACCTGTACTTCATCAAGTGGCACCATCCGGTGCACGGACCCGGCTGTCTCACCGTGCGCCGGGAGGATCCCGGCCGGAACCTGATCGAGCCCTGGCCGCACTGCCGCACCGACTTCTGGCCGCAACTGTTCCGCTTCGAGCCGACCGGCGCGGCACCGACGGAGTACCGGCTGCGACCGGCCGGCAGCGACCTGTGCGTCGGCATCCGCGACGACCACACCGAGGTGCCGGCCGAGGCGGCGGCCGAGCCGTGCACCGGCGGCGTCGACCAGGTGTTCCTGGTCGACTCGCTGCCGGACGACTGAGGCGAGGCCGGCTGCCTCAGCGCGGCGGCAGCAGCGCTATCCCCTGCATCTCGATCAACAGGTGCGGGTGCGGCAGCTGGTGCACCGCCACGGTGGTGCGCGTCGGCCCGGCCTCGTCGAAGAACTCGGCGTACACCCGGTTGTAGCCGCCGAAGTCGTTCATGCTGACCAGGTAGGTGGTCACCTGCACCAGGTCGGACAGCTCCGCGCCGACCTCGCGCAGGATGTCGCGCATGTTCTCGATCACCGCTCGGGTCTGCACCTCGATGTCCAACGAGGTGGTGCCCAGGGCGTCCACTGTCGCACCGGCGATCGTGTTGTCGGGGCGGCGGCTGCTCGTACCGGAGACGAAGGCGAACCCGCCGGCGACCTTGACGTGCGGGAACCGGCCACGCGGCACGGCCTTGCCGGCGACTACCCGGGCCCCGCTCATGCCGACGCCCGCAGCGAGACGGTGCCGAGCTGCTCGACTGTGACCCGGACGTGCGCGCCCGCCGTCAGGGGCACCGCGGCGGTCGCCGCGCCGGCCAGCAACACCCAGCCGTCGCGCAGATCCCCGGCGAGGCGGGTCGCCTCGGGCAGGGCGCGGCGCGGGTCGCCGAGGATCGCCGCGGTGGAGCCGACCTGCACGACCCGACCGTCGACCTCCATCAGCACACCCAGGTTGTCCAGGTTGTCGGGCACCGGACGCCACGGCCCGACGACGAAGCCGGACGCGGAGGTGTTGTCGGCGATCACCTCCGGCAGGGTGAACCGGAAGTCCCGGTAGCGGGAGTCGATGAGCTCGACGGCGGGGGCGACGGCGGCGATCGCGCCACCCTCGATGAGGAACGCCACCTCCGGCTCTACCTTCGGATGGATGTGTCCGGACAGGTCGACGGTGCCGCCGTCGGGAATGTGCATCGCGTCGGTGAGCCGACCCCAGATCACCTCGTCGACGCCCATCTGGGTCATCTTCGCGCGGCTGGTCAGGCCCAGCTTCACCCCGACCACCGCCTCGCCACGGCCCACCCGGCGGGCCACCAGGGCGTCCTGCACCTGGTACGCGGTGGCCACGTCGAGTCCGGCGTCGGCACCGAACTGGGCGAGCGCGGTCCGCGTCACGGCGGCCTCGTCCAGGCGGGCGGCGAGGGTGTCGATCACTGCGGGTCCTTCCCGGCGTCCCGGACCAGGTCCAGCGCCACGTCGACGATCATGTCCTCCTGGCCGCCGACCATCTTGCGGCGGCCCAACTCCAGCAGGATGGTGCGCACGTCCACGCCGTACCGCCCGGCGGCGCTCTCGGCGTGCCGCAGGAACGACGAGTAGACCCCGGCGAAGCCGAGCGACAAGGTTTCCCGGTCCACCCGCACCGGCCGGTCCTGCAACGGACGCACCAGATCCTCGGCGGCGTCCATCAGCGCGAACACGTCACAGCCGTGCTGCCAGCCGTTCAGCTCGGCCACCGCGATGAAGACCTCCAGCGGGGCGTTGCCCGCCCCGGCGCCCATCCCGGCCAGCGAGGCGTCCACCCGGCGCACCCCGTGTTCGACCGCGACGAGGCTGTTGGCCACCCCCAGGGACAGGTTGTGGTGGGCGTGGATGCCGATCTCCGTCGTCGGATCCAGCACCTGCCGGTACGCGTCCGCCCGCTGCGCCACGTCCGCCATGGTCAACCGGCCACCGGAGTCGGTGATGTAGACGCAGTGTGCCCCGTAGGACTCCATCAGTTTGGCCTGCGCGGCCAGCCCGGCCGGGTCGTTCATGTGGGACATCATCAGGAACCCGGAGACGTCCATGTCGTTTTCCCGGGCCCAGGAGATGTGCTGGGCGGAGATGTCGGCCTCGGTGCAGTGGGTGGCGATGCGGACACTGGTCACCCCGAGGGCCTTGGCCGCCTTCAGGTCGGCGATGGTGCCGATGCCGGGCAGCAGCAGGGTGGTCAGTTTGGCGTTCGTCATCACCTCGGCCGCCGCCGCGATCCACTCGGCGTCACTGGCCGCGCCGTGGCCGTAGTTGACACTGGACCCGGCCAGCCCATCGCCGTGGGCCACCTCGATGGCGGCCACCCCGGCGGCGTCCAGGGCGGCGGCGATGGTCCGCACCTGGTCGACCGTGTAGCGGTGGGCGATGGCGTGCATGCCGTCGCGCAGGGTCACGTCCTGGATGTAGAGATCGGTCACGACGAGACCATCCGTTCGGCCGTACGCAGCGCGGCGCTGGTCATGATGTCAAGGTTTCCGGCGTACGCGGGCAGGTAGTGCCCGGCACCGGAGACCTCCAGGAAGACCGAGACCTGCAGGCCGACAAACGACCCGCCAAGCGCCGGCACGTACGTGTCCACCTCGGTGAACTGCACCTGCTGCTTGAGCCGGTAGCCGGGCACGTACTGCTGCACCGTCGCCACCATCGCCTCCACCGAGGCGGCGATCGCGGCCCGGTCAGCGCCCGGATCGGGGCACAGACAGTAGACCGTGTCGCGCATCAGCAGCGGCGGCTCGGCCGGATTCAGCACGATCACCGCCTTGCCCCGGCCCGCCCCGCCGACCACCTCGATGGCCCGGGCGGTGGTCTCGGTGAACTCGTCGATGTTGGCGCGGGTGCCCGGACCGGCCGAGCGGGAGGAGATCGAGGCGACGATCTCGCCGTACGCCACCGGCGAGACCGCGGCGACGGCCGCGACGATCGGCACGGTCGCCTGACCCCCGCAGGTCACCATGTTGACGTTGCGCTCGCCCAGGTGGGCGTCGAGATTCACCGGGGGTACGACGTACGGGCCGATGGCGGCCGGGGTCAGGTCGACCACCCGGCGGCCGTGGGCGCGCAGCACCGCGTCGTTGTGCCGGTGCGCGCCCGCGCTGGTGGCGTCGAAGACGATCCCGACGTCGGAGAACTCCGGCATCGCGACGAGCCCTTCGACCCCCTCGGCGGTGGTGGCCACCCGGAGCCGGCGGGCCCGGGCCAGGCCGTCGGAGGCCGGGTCGATGCCGACCATGGCCACCATCCGCAGGCTCTCGCTGAGCCGCAGCACTTTGATCATCAGATCGGTGCCGATGTTGCCGGAACCGATCACCGCCACGCCGGTGCTCATGCCGAGCCACCTTTCGTTCTCGACTGCGGGGCTCGCAAAACCGGCTCACTCCTCGCGCTCACGGGGCCCGAGGAGAAGCAGGCCCGGACGCTGCCCAGGCCGGAGATCCGGGCCTCGTACGCCGCGCCCGGGGTCACCGCCACCATCGGGCCGAGCGCGCCGGACAACACGGTGTCCCCGGCGCGCAGCGGTCGACCGTTCGCGGCGAGGGTCCCGGCCAGCCAGGCGACGGCGTGCAGCGGGTTGCCCAGGCAGGCCGCCCCGGCCCCGACGGAGACCGGCTCGCCGCCCTGCTCCAGCACGGCACCGCAGAGCCGCAGGTCGACCTCACTTATCCGTCGTGGGCTGGTGCCGAGCACGTACCTGCCGCTGGAGGCGTTGTCGGCCACCGTGTCCACGATGGAGATGTCCCAGTTCGCGATCCGCGAGTCGACGATCTCGATGGCCGGCAGCAGGTGGTCGGTGGCCCGCACCACGTCGGCGACGGTGACCTGGTCGTAGGGCAGGTCACGGCCGAGGACGAAGGCGACCTCCGCCTCGACCCGCGGCTGCAACAGGGTGCTCGGGTCGATCTCGGCACCGTCCGGGACGGCCATGTCGGCGAAGAGGACACCGAAGTCGGGCTGGAAGACCCCGAAGGCCTCCTGCACCGCCCGCGAGGTCAGGCCCACCTTCGCCCCGACCAGCCGGCGACCCTCGGCCAGCCAGTCGCTGACCTGGGCCTGCTGCACGGCGTACGCGGCGGTCAGGTCACCGGTCGGCAGCAGGTCGTCGCGCAGCGGCTTGCAGGCCACCCCGGTGGCGTACGCCTGGCGCAGCGCGGCGGCCGCGCCCTTGATGTCGGCGCTCATCCGAGGTCCACGCAGACGTTGGTGAGTTCGGAGTAGAAGTGCAGCGAGTGGGTGCCGCCCTCGCGTCCCACGCCGGAGGCCTTCACCCCGCCGAACGGGGTGCGCAGATCCCGCAGGAACCAGGTGTTCACCCAGACCAGTCCGGCCTCCAGCCGTGCCCCGGCCCGGTGCGCCCGACCCACGTCGCGGGTCCACACGGTGGCGGCCAGGCCGTACTCGCTGTCGTTGGCCAGCGCGAACGCCTCGTCCTCGTCGTCGAACGGCGCGATGTGGCAGACCGGCCCGAAGATCTCCTCCCGCATGGTGCGGGCGTGCCGCCCCAGTCCGGTCAGGACGGTGGGCTGCACGTACGAGCCGCCGTCACGGCCGTCGCCGAACACCGGCACACCGCCACCGGCCAGCACGGTGGCCCCCTCGGTGCGGGCCAGGTCGTAGTGGCCGAGCACCTTCTCCCGGTGCTTGGCGGAGATCAGCGGCATGGTCATCGTCGCCGGCTCGGACGGCCAACCGAACGCCAGTTCTTCGGCCCGCTTGGCCAACCGGGCGGCGAACTCCTCGAAGACCGGCCGCTGCACGTAGATCCGCTCGGTGCACAGGCACACCTGGCCGCCGTTGGTGAAGCTGGAGCGCACCGAGCCCTCGACGGCCGCGTCCAGGTCGGCGTCGGCGAATACCAGCCCGGCGTTCTTGCCGCCCAACTCGAAGCTGACCGCCTTCACCCCGTCGGCCGCGGCCCGCATGATCGCCGACCCGGTGGCCGACTCACCGGTGAAGGTGATCGCGTCCACCCCGGGATGGCGGGTGAGCGCTTCACCCGCCGAGCCGGGACCGAAGCCGTGCACCAGGTTGAACACCCCGTCGGGCACCCCGGCGGCGGCCATCACCTCGGCCAGCACGGTAGCCGACGAGGGGGTCTCCTCGCTGGGCTTGACCACGACGGCGTTGCCGCAGGCCAGGGCCGGGGCCACCTTCCAGGTCAGCAGCAGCAGCGGCAGGTTCCACGGCACGATGATCGCCACCACGCCGACCGGCTTGCGGACCGCGTAGTTCAACGCCCGGCCGCCGGTCGGGGTGACCGTGGTGAAGGACTCCGTCGGGGTGGCCGTGATGATGTCGGCGAAGGTCCGGAAGTTCGCCGCACCCCGCGGAATGTCCAGGGTGCGGGCCTGGGCCACCGACTTGCCGGTGTCGGCGACCTCGGCGGCGACCAGGTCGTCGAAGCGGCGTTCCAACTCGTCGGCGACCCGGCGCAGCACAGCGGCCCGTTCGCCCTCGCCCATGGCACCCCACGGGCCGCGCAGGGCGGCCCGTGCGGCGGTCACCGCGGCGTCCACGGTGGCCTGGTCGGCCTCGGCGACGTGCAGCAGCGTCTCGCCGGTCACCGGCGACACCTTCGCGAACGAGGTGCCGCCGGTGACGAACTCACCGCCGACGTAGTTCGGTAGCAGCAGGTCGCCGCTGCGGCGCCCGTCGATCAGGCCGCTCGGCCAGCGGGTGGTACGCCCGGATGTCATGGGCCTGGTTCCCTATCGTTCGGTGGTGGAGTCGGCGACGAGCGCCACGACGGCCGCGTCCGCCGTCGGCTCGCCCGTGGCCGCGGCGGCCGCCTCGTCGGTGGCGACCAGCACGACGGTGCCGACGCCGACGTTGAGCGGGTCGATCGCGACCAGGTCGGGCCCCTCGGTGCGGGGCCGGACCAGCACCAGCCGGCGACCCTGCAACGTCGGCAGGATCTTGTCCGGCCAGACCTTGGCGACGACCTCACCGAGAATCATCAGCCGTCTCCCCGCAGGCTGGCCATGACCTCGCGGATGCGGGCGGCCTCCGGGTCCTCCAGCAGCGCGGCCGTGGTGGGGTGCGGCTTGGGGTACACCTGCGAGCTGCGCAGCTCGCCGTGCTGCCGGATGGCGGCCTCACCGGCGGCGACGGCCTGCCGGACGGCGGCGAGGGTGCCCTGCACGGCGGCGGCGAGGTAGCCGCTGGTCACCCGCTCCACGGCGATGCAGCGCACGTCCGCAGTCTTGATCATGGCTTCGATCCCGGCGGACAGGGCCACCACGCCCCGGGTCTCGACGATGCCGATGGCGATGTCAGAAGGCATGTTCGGTTTCTCCTTACCGGGTCAGTTGCCGACGAGGCGGGGGTCGACGGCGAGCGCCGACACCGCGTCACAGGGGCTGGCGAAGACGATGGAACGCACCTTCCGGCTCTTGGCCTTGGCGGTCTCCTCGCCGATGTCGACGGCCTCCTCGACGGTGGCCAGGTCGCCACGCAGGGCGACGGCGACGATGCCGCCGCCGAGGCGCACGACGCGGGTCACCTCGACCTCGGTGGCCTTCACCATCGCGTCGACCGCGTCGAAGATGGCGGTGTAGCCCTCGGCCTCGACGAAGCCGGCAGCCATGTTCCGCATGGGTTCTCCTTTTCCGATGTTCAGGGCAGGTTCCAGGACAGGACGGCGCCGCCGGTGCCCCAGAGCGGTCCGTATGCGTGCAGCTGCGCCGGACCGGCGGTCGCTCCGGCGCCGGCGGCGAACGCCAGCGCGCGGAACTGGCTGTCGGCCTGCGCCTGCCGGGCGAAGTCCTCGCGGATCTTCAACACCTCGTCGACCTTGCCGGCGGTGAGCAGGTCCAGCACCCGCCGGTTCCAGCGGTCGTGCCCGGGGTCGCTGACATGATCGTCGTGCGGCTCGATCCACTGCTGGATCAGGCCGGACGACAGACCGGTGACCACGACGACGGCGGCACGTACCCCGGCCTCACGGGCCGCGGCGGCCCCGGCCGCACCGACATCGGCGAGGGTCTCCGCGTCGGCGTAGAGGTTGCAGGACACCTGGGCCCACCGCAGCTCACGGTCCGGGTCGAGCAGCGCCGAGGTGACGATGGTGCCGGTGTCGATCGGGAAGCCGTCGTAGCGGGTCCGCCGGGCCTGCATGCCGGCCTTGCTCACGTGATCGGTCCACCGTTCGGTGAACGGCACGTCGAAGCGCAGGTCGTAGCGAAGTTCGCCGTAGTCGTAGGCGTACCAGTTCTCGTCGACGTGCTCGCCGCGCGGGTTCGGGTCGCACTGGAACTGGTGGCCCAGGACGGTGAACCACTGGGTGGACAGCAGCAGCACCACGTCGGGCTTGAGACGGCGCAGCCGGTCGCCCACATCACGGGCGGCGGCGGCCAGGTCGGCCCAGCACTGGGCGGGCTTCTCGGCCAGCAGGTGCGGCATGCCGGGCAGCAGCGCCCCGGCGACGATGCCGGTGTCAGCCACGGTGTCCTCCTTCGGGCGTCCACTCGACGACCGCGTTGCCGGTGCCGATGATCGTTCCGTAGCCCATGACGTCGCCGGGCACCTGCGGCCAGCCCATCGCGGCCAACATCCAGGTCAGGCTGCCCGCCTTGGTCTCCGAGGCAGTCGCCTCGATGTGCTCGGTGATCAGCTCGCGCAGCGGCGCGGTCGGCCCTCGGCGGATCGCCTCCAGCAGCTTCATGTCCCAGCGGTACTGGTGGTTGTTGTACGGGTGCTCGCGTTCCATGTCCTCCGGCAGCTCCGGCTCCTCGTGCCAGTGCAGGTGGGACAGGGAGTTGGAGGCCAGCAGCACGGCCCGGCGGCCGGTGCGCTCGACGGCCCGACGGGTCGCCTCGCCCAGCACCTCCATCTCCTCCAGCGACGCCTCGGAGTAGAAGTACGGGTTGTTGTTTGCCGACAGCGACACCACCGGGATGTCCCAGGCCGGGTTGACCAGGTGCAACGCGCCGATGGTGGCGTAGTCCACCCGCACCCGGGGGTCGTGCAGCTTGCGGGTGACCAGGCCCAGGTCGGTGGCCTCGTCGGCGATGGCCTCGCCCAGCTCCACATCGGTACGGAAGTCGTAGGAGTACCGGAACAGGTGCGGGAAGATCGGCTCGACGGAGACACCGCGCGGGTTGGGTACGCAGTTGACGTGGTGGCCGACCATCGTGATCCAGTGCGGGGCGTGCACGATCAGCACGTCGGGGCGGTGCACCTCGCGGATGCGCTTGCGCAGCCGCTCGTACGCCCAGCGCAGCACCTCCCAGCCGCCGGTGGACCGCGGCTCGTTCTGCGGCGGGTTCTCCGCGTAGATCAGGTGCGGCGGGTGCGGGCTCAGTACCCCGGCGACGATGCCGGCGCGGGCGGGTGCCGGCTCCGACGGTCGTTCGGGGGTGGTGTCGAAGCGGCGGGCCCCGCCCGAGCGGGCGGGTGCCACGGGCACGCGGAAGACTCTGCTCATGCCGGTCCCTCCCCGGTCGTGCCCCGGTCGGCCAGCACCCGTACGAACGTGCGCTCGTCGGGTTCGGCGCCGAGGATCTGCAGCCCGTCGTCGTCGAGGGCCAGTTGGTCGTCGGTCAGGTCCGGGTCGTGCCGGACCCAGGCCCGCAGGGGCGCGGGGTGCGGGCCGTGGATCTCCACCAGGGCACCCTCGGCCAGGCCGGCGGCCGGGCCCACGTAGGCCAGCCGTCGCCGGCCCCGCTCCCCGGTGTACGGCTGCCGGTCGTTGATGGTGACCCGCAGCCAGGTGCGCTGCCGGCGCAGTTCCTGCCGGGCCGCCGCGGTCGCGGCCGGATCGACCCGGCCGTCGGTGTCGAATCGCAGGCCGTAGCGGAGCTGGGCGTCGTCGGCGTCCAGGTACCCCTGCGTCACGTCGTCGGCGACGGCGGCGGGTTCACGGTCGAGCGGGTCACCCCAACCGCCGCCGCCGGCGGACTCCATGACGAGCACGTCGCCGGTGCGCATGGCGAAGCCGGCGACCTTGCCGGGGGTCTCGAAGTCGACCCGTTCGCCGTCGGCGCGGCGCACGAAGGTGACCGTGGGGGCGCCGGGGCCACCGTGGTGCAGACCGTACGGAGGCACGGTGGTGCGGTCGGTCTGCACGGAGTACGCCCCGGTGCTGGCCAGCAGTCGGGTTTCGCGTCGGCTGCCCAGCCCGCCCCGGCGAGCCCCGTCGCCGCACGAGCCGAGCCGCAGCTCGGAGGCGTCGACGACGATGGGGATCTCCGTCTCCAGCCGCTCGACGGACTGGATGGTGGAGATGTCGCCGAGGTCGACCGGGTTCATCGCGCTCGGGCCGTCGGATTCGAGGAAGCCGCCGTTGCCACCTGCGGGGTAGTCGTAGTACAGGTAGGACCGGCCGGTGCGTTGGTCCACGCCGCCGATGAGGTTCTGGAAGGTGGTTCCGAATTGGTCGGCTGCGATGAGGTCGGGTGCGACCTGACTCAGCGTGGCCATGACCGCGGAGATGACCCGCTTGCGTACCTCGCTGTGCGCGTTGGCGGGCGCGGGGTAGGCGACGTGCACGACCGTGCCGGGCTCGGTGTGCACCCGCAGCGGCCGGAAGGCGCCGTGGTTGACCAAACCGCCGGGGTCCAGCGCGCTCTTGACGGCGATGAAGACGCCGGCCACGGTCATCGCCCGCGAGGAGTTGACCACGGCGGCGACCTGCGTGGAGGAGCCCCGGAAGTCGGCGTCGATCTCGTCGCCGTCGATGGTGAGCACGCACCGCACCAGGGCGGGGTCGTACCGCCCGTCGGTGTAGAGGTCGAGGTAGTCCTCGTAGCGGTAGACCCCGTCGGGCAGTTCCCGGATGCGGTCGCGCAGCCGCTGCTCGGTGCGGTCCATGTTGGCGGCCACGCTGTCGAGCAGCAGTTGCGCCCCGTAACGGCCGACGAGTTCGCGCAGTCGTCGCTCGGCGGTGAAGCAGGCGGCGATGCAGCTCTCCAGGTCGCCGCGGCGCTCGTCGGCCATCCGCACGTTGGCGAAGAGGATGGCGTACGCGGCGGCGTTGGGGCGGCCCTGCTCGATCAGCTTGATCGGCGGGATGCGCAACCCCTCCTGAAGGATCTCGGTGGCCTGCCCGGAGACGCTGCCGGGAGTCATCCCGCCGATGTCGGCCCAGTGCATCCGCACGCAGGGGAAGAGGAACAACTCGCCGTCGACGAAGACCGGAGTGATCAGTGTGACGTCGTTGAGGTGACTGCCGCCCCGGTACGGATCGTTGACGATGTACAGGTCGCCGGGGCGCATCTCGTCGGCGAAGTCGGCGAAGATCTCGGCGACGGAGGCCGGCATGGCGATGACGTGCCCAGGCATGTCCCGGCCCTGGGCCACCATCTGACCCTTCGGGTCGAACAACGCGCAGGAGAAGTCCTGTGCGTCGGCGATGACGGGGGAGTGCGCGGTGCGGAAGATCGTCTGGCGCATCTCGCGCACGATCGAGATGAGACCTTCGGTCACGATCTCGAGGTCGATCGGGTTCAACGTCTTGGTCATGCGACGCCTCATGGGTTCCGACTCGTGATGACGAGTGGTTTGGCTTTGACCGCACATGGACCGTAAGGCCCGGCGATCATGGACCATATTGTGGTCCGTGGTTTATATTGTGAAACAGTAGCAACGGAGAAGGTGGGAAGCAAGATGTCGCAGGTCGGAGAACTGTCCCCAGCTGCGGAGGGACCGGCCGCCCGGGAATCGGGCACCCAGGCGCTCGACCGTGCGCTCAGCGTGCTGCTGGCCTTCCGTGGCGGCAGCGTCGAGCGCAAGGTCAGCGACGTCAGCCGCGAGCTGGGCTTGCACAAGTCGACCGCCAGCCGGTTGTTCCGGGCGCTCGCCGACACCGGCTTCCTGCAACGCAACGAGGAGACCGGGGCCTACCGGCTCGGGGTCACCGTCTTCGAGCTGGGCGCCCGTTTCCTCGAAGGGCTCGACATGCACGCCCTGGCCCGGCCGCTGCTGCACCAGCTCGCCCAGGACGAGGGGGAGTCGGTCAACCTGTCCATCCGCGACGAGTTGGACGCCCTGTCGATCTATATCGAGCGCGGCACCCGCAACGTGCAACTCGTCTCCCGCCTCGGTCGACGCATCCCGCTGTGGTGCAGCGCGGCCGGCAAGGCCCTGCTGCTCGACCTGGACGACGAGCAGATCCGCGCCATGTTCGCCGACACCGAGTTCACGCCGCTGACCCCGAACACCATCACCGACCTGGACACCTTCGCCAAGCGGATGCACCAGGTCCGCGAGCAGGGGTGGGCCCTCAACGACGAGGAGAGCGAAGAGGGCCTGCGGGTCGTCGCCGCACCGGTACGGGACCGGCTCGGCCAGGTCACCGCCGCGATCAGCATCTCCGGGCCGATCTTCCGCCTCGACGAGACCCGGGTCGCCGAACTGGCCGCCGCCGCCGTACGCACGGCGAACGAACTGTCGCGTCAGATGGGTCATGGCGTGGGCGCGGTCTGGGGGGACTGACCGCTCAGAAGTGTTCCTGCACGGCGTCCGGGTGCACCCGCACGTGCAGCAGGGCGGGGCCGGTGACCGGCAGCACCGCGTCGAACGCGGCGTCGGCACCGGCCTCGTCCGTCACCGTCCAGGCTGGCACACCCAACGCCCGGGCCACCGCGGCGAGGTCACGTTCGGGGAAGCGGGCCAGCGAGGGATCCACCCCACGCGGACGCAGCTTGCGCACCTCCGCCCCGTACGCCGAGTCGTCCAGCACGATCAACAGCACCGCGGCGCCCGTACGGGCCAGGGTGTCCAGCTCACCGAGCCCGGTGAGCAGGCTGCCGTCGCCCTCGAAGGCCACCACCGGCCGGTCGGGGCGGCCCACCGCGGCACCCACCGCGAAGGGCAGCCCGACGCCGATGCTGCCGAACTCCCACGGCGCGATCAGCGCCCGGTCCGTAGCCGGTGAATCCAGCAGCAGGTTCGGCCAGCCGCCGAAGTGCCCCACCCCCACCACGGTGGTGCGGTGTGGTGGCAGTCGCCGGGCGCACACCCGCATGAAGACCCTCGGGTCGATCCGGTCCGGCGCCCGCAACGGTTCCAGCCCGGCGAACGCGTCGGCCGCCGCCACCTTCCGCGCCAACTCCGCCGACCGCCACTGCGGCCGGGGGATCACCGGCAGGGCCGCCGAGACCGCCGCCGCGACCGTCTCCGCGTCGCCCACCACCGGCACATCCACCGGCCAGCGGTCGCCCAACGCCGCCGGGTCGATGTCGACGCACACCACTCTGGCCTGGCCGAACAGCCGACCGTGGTCCGCGGTCCACCGGTTGAGCCCGGCGCCGAACGCGACCACCAGGTCCGCCTCGCCCAACACCTGCCGGGTCAGCGGTCGGGCCAGCCCACCGGCCACCCCCAGGCAGTACGGATGGTCGGCGAAAAGACCTCCGGCCAGCAGGGTGGTGGCCAGCACCGCCCCGCTGCGATCCGCCAACTCCCGTACCGCCGCCGCAGCCGCCTCCGCGCCCCGCCCGGCGAGCACCACCGGCCGTTCGGCCTTCTGGAGCAACGCGGCGAGCATCGCCACGTCGTCCGGGTGCGCGGCCGGCGGCCCCGGCCGGCGTACGGTGTGCACTGCGACCGGCGGCGGCAGGTCGTCGGAGACCTCCTCGTCCTGCAGGTCGATCGGCACGTTCAGCACCACCGGCCCACCGGCTGAGCGGGCCAGCCGGAACGCCGTGGACACGTCACGGGCCACGTTCGCCGCGGCCACCACCGGCACCATCCGACCCGCCGTGGCCAAGGCGAACGGCTGCTGCGGGAAGCTCTGCACGTGCTGCGGGTCGCCGGGCGGGGTGTCGCCCGCGACCAGCACCAGCGGGGTACCCGCCTGACGGGCGATGGTCAGCGCGGCACCCGCCACGGCCAGCCCCGGGCCCTGCGTCACCGTGGCCACCGGGCACCGACCGGTCGCCCGGGCGTACCCGTCGGCCATCATCACGGCGGCGTTCTCGTTACGGGCCGCCACGAACCGCACCCCGTGCCGGGCCGCCAGGTCGCTGACCAGGAACATGTTGGCGTCGCCGAGCAGGCCGAACACCGTGTCGACGCCCTGCGCGACAAGCGCGTCCGCCAGCAACTGGTACACCTTCACGACTTCCCGCCCTTCGGGTAGGCGCCCGCCGGCCGCAGGGCGACACTCAACGCCCCCAGATAGGAGTCGTTGGCCGCCGCCTCGAACCTCGGCCCGGCCAGGCGTGCGGCCCGCTTGGTCATCGACCGACCCACCGGCGAGACGGCCAGCAGCCGTTCGATGATCGCGTCGCAGGCCGCGTCCAACTCCTCCGCCGGCACCGCCGCCGTGACCAGGTCGTGCCGCAGCATCTCGACCGGGCCGATCCGGTCGCCCAGCAGCAGCCAACGTTTCGCCCGGTCCGCGCCGACCAGATCGGCCAGGATCGCCATGCCGCTCCAGGTCAGCGGGATGCCGAAGGTGACCTCGGGGAAGGTGAAGAAGCAACTGTCGGCGGCCACCCGCAGATCGGCGGCGAGGCCGAGCACCGCCCCGGAACCGATCGCCGGGCCGTTGAACACGGCCACCGTGGTCTGCTCCATCCGGTACCAGCGCTCCACCACCTCGGCCGTACGCCGCTGCACCTGCATGGTGGTGGCCGCGTCCAGGGTGGCCAACTCGTCGAGGTCGGTACCGGCGCAGAAGGCCGACCCGGCGCCGGTGAGCACCAGCACCTCCACCTCGGAGTCCCGGCCCACCTCGTGCAGCACGTCCTCGAACCGGGCCAGCATCGCCAGGTCGAAGCTGTTGCGCCGGTGCGGGCGGTTCAGCGTGATCCGGGCCAGCCGACCGGCCCGCTCCAGCAACACGGACGGTTCGTTGATCATGGTGACTCCGAGGTGAGCAGGGCGCGGTCCACCAGGGCGGCGGCGTGACCGACGTACGACAGGGGATCGAGCAGTGCGGCGATGTCCTCACCGGACAGGGCGGCGGTGACCTGCGGATCGGCGCGCAGCACCTCGGCGAACGGGCGGCCCTGCTCCAGGCTGTCGCGCACCACCCGCATCACCAGGTGGTGCGCCTGCTCACGGCCCAGCGGGCCGGCCAGCCGCAGCATCACCGCCTCGGACAGCACCAGCCCGCCGGTGATGTCCAGGTTGGCGCGCATCCGGTCCGGATTCACGCCCAGGTCACCGAAGACCTCCACCAGACGTTCCAGGACACCGCCGATGAGGATGAAACACTCCGGCAGCAGCTTCCACAGGGTCATGCCGACCCCCATGTCCCGGTCGTCCTGCGCGACCATGGTCTGCAGCGCCAGCGGCACCTGCGCCCGCAGGGTGCCGGCCGCCGCGATCACGGCCTCGCAGCGGATCGGGTTGCGCTTGTGGGGCATGGTGCTGCTGCCCACCTGGGTAGCGCGTTGCGGCTCGTACGCCTCACCGACCTCGGTACGACCCAGGAAGTAGACCTCCCGAGCCAGCTTCTCGCCGCTGGACGCCACCAGGCCCAGCACCATCAGACACTCGGCGAACCGGTCGGAGGTGGCATGCCAGGGGGTGTCCGCCACCCCCAGATCCAGGTCCTCGGCGACGGCCCGCTCCAGCGCGAACGCCTGCGGCCCGTACCCGGCCATGGTGCCCGCCGCCCCGCCCATGCTCGTCACCAGCAACCGGGCGCGCATCTCCCGCAGCCGGGCCCGGTGGCGCTGCAACTCGCTCTGCCACACCGCCAGCCGAAGCCCGAAGGTCGTCGGCAGCGCCTGCTGGCCGTGGGTACGCGCCGGCATCGGGGTGTTGCGGTGCCGCAGCGCCAACCGCCGCAGCAGCCGTACCAGCTCGTCGAGCTGGCGGCCGACGATGTCCAGTCCGGCTCGGGCCCGCAGCACGAAGCCGGTGTCCATCACGTCCTGGGTGGTGGCGCCCAGGTGCACGTACCGTCCCGCGTCGCCCGGACAGGCCGCGGTCAGGGCGCGTACCAGCGGCACCAGCGGGTGCACGGTGTCCTCGGCATCGGTGGCCAGGGCTGCCGCGTCCAGCTTCTCCAGCCGGGCCGTCGCCGAGATGGCCTCCGCCGCGGACTGCGGGATGATCCCCAGTGACGCCTGCGCGCGGGCCAGCGCGGCCTCCACGTCCAGCCAGGACTGCATGAGCTGCCGGTCGTTGAACACCCCACGCATCTCGGCGTTGCCGAAGAAGCTGGTGACCGTCAGCGAATCGAGAAAACACGACCCCAGCTGCATCAGTTCTCTCCCTCGAACAACGTCAGCGCGGCGCGTCGGTCGACCTTGCCGGACGGCAGCAGCGGCAGGTCGGCGACCGCGCGTACCCGGGTGGGCAGCTTGTGCCGGGCCAGTCGCCCGGTGACGGCGGCGAGCACGGCATCGATGTCGAGCTGTGCGCCGGGCGCGGCGACCAGCAGGGCACCGACCTCCTCACCCCAGCGGGTCGACGGCACGCCGAGCACGCACGCCTGACCCACGGTGTCGTGTTCGAGCAGCACGGCCTCCACCTCGGCGGGGCTGACGTTCTCGCCGCCTCGGATGATGAGTTCCTTGACCCGGCCGGTGAGGGTGAACACCCGTTCGGCGTTGAGCGCGCCGAGGTCGCCGGTGCGCAGCCAGCCGTCGGAGGTCAGGGCGGCGGAGGTGGCGGCGGGGTCGTCCAGGTAGCCGGCGGTCACCGACTCACCGCGCACCAGCAGCTCCCCGGCCTCACCCGACGGCACGGGCTGCCGGGTGCCGGGTCGCATCACGGCCGCCTCGAGGTCGGGCACGATCCGGCCGACGGTCAGACCGACCGGGTCGCAACTGCGGTCGCCCGGGTCGACACTGATGGTGGGACCTGCCTCGGTCTGGCCGTAGACGACGGCCGCCCGGTCCAGGCCCAGCACACGCACGGTCCGCTCCCGCAACGCGGGCGGGCACGGCGCGCCGCCGAGGAAGCCGACCCGCAGCGAGGAGATGTCCCATCGGTCCGGCTCGGCCTCGATCCGGTCGGCGATCATCGTGGCCATCGTCGGGACGGCCTGCAGCACGGTGCAGCGGTGCCGCTCAATCAGGTCGAGCACCGTCTCGGAGCGGAACCGGCGGGTCGACACCCACAGTGCCCCGGTGACCAGCGCGAGCACCGCCCCGCTGCTCAGACCGGCGGCGTGCGCCAACGGCAGCGGTGAGGCGAGGACGTCGCCGGAATGCAGCCCGGCGGCCTGGGCCGTCCACTGCGCGTTGCGTACCAGGTTCCGGGCGCTCAGTGTCACCATCTTCGCCGGCCCGGTGGAACCCGAGGTGAACTGGATGTTCAGCACCGCGTCGGGGTCACCGGCCGGTTCCGGCGTCGGGTCGGCCCAGCCGGGCAACCCCGCCAGTGCCTCCCGGCCGCCGTCGTCACCGAGCGGGTGGATGCCCTCCGGCGGGTACGGCGCACCGGCCAGCGCGGCGACCGCCTCGGTGACCGCGTCCCGGTCGCGGATCCGACCGGCCACGAACAACCGGCGCGGACGGGCGCGGGCCACCGCCTCGGCCAGTTCCGCCCCGGTCAGACCGGGGTGCAGGGTGACCAGTGCCGCGCCGCGCCAAGCCGCCGCCGCGAGCAGGGTCAGCCAGGCGAGGCTGTTCTCCGACCACACCGCGATCCGGTCACCGCGACCGATGCCGTGGGCGGCCAGCACGGCCGCTCCCCGGCCCGCCAGCTCGGCGAACTCCGCGTACGTGACCGGGCGGTCCAGCTCCGCGAAGGCGTACAGCGGCCGGTCCGGGTGCCGTGCCGCCGCGTCCAGCAGCACGGCGTCGAGGGCGAGTGGTGCCATGGTCAGTCCCGGGTGAGCAGCAGGTTGCCGTGCTCGTCGGCCGCGCCGCTCCAGCCGGCCCCGACGACGGTGGTGCTGCCGTTCTCCCGCACCACGGCCGGGCCGGTCGCCCGGACACCGGGCCCCAGGTCGGTGCGCCGCCACACGGCGGCGTCCACCCAGCCGTCCGGCCCGTACAGCCGGGTCTGCTCCGGCTGGGCCTCGCCGCCGGAGGGGGCGGCGAAGCGCACCACCGGGCTGGGCCCGAAGGCGGTCAGCCGGCAGTTCACGATCTCCGCCGGGTGGTCGGTGCGCACGTAGGCGTACCGCTCGGCGTACGCCTCGTGGAAGGCCGTGACCAGGTCCTCGGCGGTGGCGGGCAGGCCGTCCACCGCGACGGCCAGGTGGTGGCTCTGACCGCGGAAGCGCATGCCCACCGTCAGGGCGAACGAGACCTGGTCCGCCTCGATCCCGTCCTCCGCCTTGAGCTGCGCCCGGGCGGCGTCCTCCAACTCGGCGACGACCGCCCGCGCTGCGGCCAGCCCGGACTCGTCGGCGGCGGCCAGGACGGTACGCACGTAGTCGTGGCGAGCGCGAGCGGTGACGAACCCCAGGGCGGAGAAGTTGCCCGGCACCGGCGGCACCAGTACCCGGCTGATGCCCAGCTCGTCGGCGAGGGCGGTGGCGTGCATCGGCCCGGCTCCGCCGAACGGCATCAGCACGAAGTCGCGCGGGTCGTGGCCGCGGGCCACGGAGATCTCCTTGATCGCGCTGGTCATTTTGATGGTGGCCAGCCGCAGGATGCCGTGCGCCAACTCCATCGCGTCCAGCCCGAGCTGCTCGGCGAGCACCGCCGTGGCCGCCTGGGCGGGTGCCGGGTCCAGCCGTACCTCACCGCCCAGACTCTCCTGCGGGTCGAGGTGCCCGACCAGCAGGTGGGCGTCGGTGGTGGTCGGTTCGGTGCCGCCGCGGCCGTAGCAGGCCGGGCCGGGGGTGGAGCCGGCGCTGCGGGGCCCGATCCGCAGCTCGCCGCCGAGGTCACGCCAGGCGATGGAACCGCCGCCCGCCCCGATCGTGTTGATCTCGACCTGGAAGGTGCGGTTCGGGTAGCCGGCGATCGTCCCGTCGCTGGTCATCAGCGGCGCGCCGTCCTTGATCAGGCAGACGTCGGTGCTGGTGCCGCCGATGTCACAGGTGATCACGTTCGAGTAGCCGGCCAGACCGGCGACGTAGACGGCGGCGGCGACCCCGCCGGCCGGGCCGGACAGCGCCAGGTTGATGGGCAGGCGGCTGGCCTCGTCGGTGGAGACGACGCCCCCGCTGCTGGTCATGATGGACAGCGGATGCAGGTAGCCGGCGCCGGCCAGGGCGGTGCCCAGCCCGCGCAGGTAGTCCGCGACGGTGCCCCGGACGCTGGCGTTGAGCACCGTGGTGGCGAACCGCTCGTACTCGCCCTGTTCCGGCACCACGTCGGAGGAGACCGTGCAGACCAGATTCGGGTAGCGCTCGGCGAGCCGTCGCGCCGCGGCCCGCTCGTGGGCCGGGTTGCGGTACGAGTGCAGCAGGCAGACCGCTACGGTGCCCGGACCGGCGGCGGCGACCCGGTCCAGGACCTCGTCCAGGTGGCCGGTGTCGAGCGCCTCGATGACCGAGCCGTCGGCGGCGACCCGCTCCCGCAGCGTGTGCCGCAGGGAGCGGGGCACCAGCGAGGGACGTGCCGCCTCCTTGACGCTGTAGAGCTGCGGCCGGTGGCCGAGGCCCATCTCCAGCACGTCGCGGAAGCCGTCGGTGGTGATCACGCTGACCGGGTCGCCGGAGCCCTCCAACAGGGCGTTGGTCACCCGCGTGGTGCCGTGCACGAAGCGGTCCACCGCGTCCAGGGAGACGCCGAGCTTGGCCAGCCCTTCGAAGATCGCCGCTGCGGGATCGTGCGGCGTCGACAGGGTCTTCGCCTCGGCGAGCCGTGCGGTGGCCGGCTCGTAGACGATCACGTCGGTGAACGTGCCGCCGATGTCGACGCCGATGCAGAGCATGCGGAAGTGCCTTTCGTGGAGAGGGGGGACCGACCGTCCGGCGGTGGTGTGTGGTGGCGGCGTCAGAAGGTGACGCCGTAGCGGCGCAGGGTGGTCCGCGTGACGGTGCGCAAGATCCAGTCGAAGAGGTAGCCGAGCAGTCCGAGGGCGAGGATGCCGACGAAGACCCACTCGGTCTTGGCGTAGTTGCGAGCGGTCCAGATCAGCGAGCCCAACCCGCTCTGCGCCGCCACGATCTCCGCCGAGACGATCGTCAGGAACGAGTTGCCCATGGCCAGCCGGGCACCGGTGACGACGTGCGGCACCGTGGACGGCAGCACCACCGACACGAGGGTGCGCAGCGGCGAGGCGCCCAGGGCGCGGGCGGCCCGCAACCGCAGATCGTCGACGGCCAGCACCCCGGCAAGGGTGTTGAGGGCGACGATGAAGACCGTGGTGTAGAAGATCAGCGCGACCTTGGATGCCTCGCCCGGGCCGAGCCAGATGATCGCCAGGGTGACGAAGGCGATCGGCGGCACGAACCGGAAGAACTGGATGTACGGGTCGAGCATCAGCCGCAGCCAGGGGATGCAGCCCATGAGCAGCCCCACCGGCACACCGATCACCACACCGAGGGCCCAGCCGGTCAGGATGCGGGTCGACGAGGCGGTGATCGAGTCCCAGAGGGTGCCGTCCCGGACCAGGTCGACGGCGCCCTGCCAGGTCAGCATCGGCGACGGCAGGAAGAACGCGGTGTAGTTGCGGCTGACCAGGTCCCAGACGAGGATGCCGAGGGCCACGGAGAGCACCGACAGCCCGATCCGGGTCAGCCGGGGCCTGGCGCTACGCCGCCGCGCCGGGCGACGCGGCGCGACGGAGGCCGGCGCCGGGTCGGTGCGTACGTCGACGGTCATCGTCCCGCCCCTTTCTGATCGCCGGTCGACCGGCCGTCGTGCCCGTCGTCGAGCCCCTGGGCCCGCAGGGTCCGGGCCACCTCCTCGCCGATGTCCTCGCGTAGCTGCCGGAACAGGGCGGCGCTGGCCGGGTCGGTGAGGTCACGCGGTCGGGGCAGGTCGCACGGGTAGACGTTCTTGATGGCGGCCGCCGGACCGGCCGTCATGGTGACGATGCGGTCGCTGAGCAGGATCGCCTCGCCGATGTCGTGGGTGACGAACAGGATGGTGGCGCCGGTGTCGCGCCAGATCCGGTCCAGCTCGACCTGCATGACCAGCCGGGTCTGCGCGTCCAGGGCCCCGAAGGGCTCGTCCATCAGGACGACGGAGGGCTCGTTGGCCAGCACCCGGGCCAGCTGGGCTCGCTGCCGCATGCCGCCGGAGAGCTGGCTGGGGAACTTGTCCGCGCTGTGGCTGAGCCCGACCATCGCCAGGTAGCGGTCCTCCACGGCGGCGCGTTGCGCCTTCGGCATGCGCCGCATTCGGGGACCGAAGCTGACGTTCTGCCGGACGGTCAACCAGGGGAACAGCGCCTCCGCGCTCTGGAACACCACACCGCGTGACACGTCCGGGCCGGTGACCGGGGCGTTGCCGCAGGTGACCTCGCCGCCGGCCGGGGTGACGAATCCGGCGACCGCGTTGAGCAGGGTGGACTTGCCGCAACCGCTGGGTCCGAGCAGGCAGACGAACTCGCCTGCCGCGATGTCGAGCGTCGCCCCGCGTACCGCGTCGAAATCGCCGAAGCGGATGTCGACCTCACGCAGGGAGACGGGGGCCCCGCCCCGGCCGGTCGAGGACGACCGGCCGGGCGAGGCTGCCGTACGGGTGTCGTGGGAGGTCACACCAGACCCCTGATCATCACCGACGCAGGGTCGGCCGCCTTCTCCACGATCTTGCTGTCCTGCTGGAACTGGGCGATCTCGGCGTAGCGCTTGAGGTCCTCGTCGGTGAAGTCGCGGACCTTGCACTCCACGCCCTTGAGCAGGTTCTCCGCCTCGGCGGCCGGAACCTTGATCGCCTTCTCGGTGACCGCGCCGGCCTTGGCGGGGTCGGCGGTGAGCTGCTCGCAGGCCTGGCCGATGGTCTCGACGACCTTCTTGGCGGCGTCCTTGTTCGCCTCGTACCAGGCGCCGTCCACCCCGATCACGAGGTTGTAGACGTAGCCGATGTCGCCGCTGGTGAGCAGGATCTTGCCGCCGTTGGCGACACCGCGCGAGGGCCACGGCTCCCACATGATGTAGCCGTCGACGTCGCCGCGCTGCAGCAGCGCCGGCATCTCGGCCGGGGAGGCGTTGACGAACTCGACGGAGTCCCGGCTGATGCCCTTGGCCGCGAGCACCTTGTTGGTGGCGTACTCGTTGACCGTGCCGGGCACCACGCCGTACTTCTTGATGCCGGTGACGTCGGCGATTCCGTCGCGGGCGACGAGCTTGATGAAGCTGGGCGACTGGGAGAAGACGGCCAGGCCCTTGATATCGCCGCGGGTGGCCCGGTTCAGTAGGCTGGACTCGGTGCTGGCGGTGAACTGACCCTGCTTGGCCAGGATCGCGTCGAGTCCGCCGGTGCCCTCCTGGAACTGGGTCACGGTGACGTTGACCCCCGACGCGGCGAACAGCTTGTCCTGGTCGGCGAGGTAGATCGGCGAGTAGGCCGGGTCGACCCCCACACCGAACGTGACGTTGGCGGACGGTTCGGCGGCGGAGCCACCGGAGCCGTCTGCCGTCTGGTTCTCCGCGCATGCGGCTCCGGCGACCGTAATCAGCAGGGCCGCGGCTGCTACCCGCAACGTGCGCATCTTCATGGCTACCTCAGTCCTTCGACTGGCTCATATGGTGGTCCGTGTTGCTTAATGTGGGACGGTACTGTGCTGTCGAGCACACAGTCAAGAGCTCAATCACCCGCTGACCAGCAGTTCTTGAGATCCAGAGGCAGAATCGAGGTTCCAGTGGCCCTGAGTGCCGACCCCGAGACCTTCAGAGCAGACCTCGACCCCGCCTCGCTGCTCCGCTGGCGATCTGTCGTCGAGCGGCACTGGAGTGGCACGGACGCCCTGCTGTACGCCCTCGGCGTGGGTGCCGGGCAGCAGGACCCCGCCGCCGAGCTGCGCTTCACCACCGAGAACTCCGCCGGTCACCCGCAGGCGGTACTGCCGACCTTCGCGGCCCTGTTCGCCGCCGACCCGCCCCCGCTCGGCGACCCGGCGGCCGTCCGTCATGCCGAACAGTCCCTCCGGCTGCACCGCGAACTGCCCGTCGCCGGTACGGCCCGCACCACCGCCACCGTCACCGCCGTACACGACCAGGGCAGCGGCGCTCTGGTCCGCGTGGTCTCCCGGATCCGCGACGGGCAGGGGCGTCCGCTGGCCACCGCCACGGCGGGCTTCTTCGTCATCGGCGCGGGTGGTTTCGGTGGCGACCGGGCCCCCGCCCCGGTGCGGACCGTCCCCGTCACCGCGCCGGACCACGAGATCCATTACCCGGTGCCCCGCGATCAGGCCCTGCTCTATCGGCTCAGCGGCGACCGCAATCCCCTGCACAGTGATCCGAGGGTGGCTGAACGCGCCGGCCTGCCGCAGCCGCTGCTGCACGGGCTCTGCACCTATGGCTACGCGGGACGCGCCCTGCTGCACGCGGTCCCCGCAGACCCGGCCCGACTGCGCGGCATCGACGCGCGCTTCACCGCACCGGTGTACCCGGGCACCACCCTGACGGTCCGCATCTGGCGCCGCTCCCTCGGCGCGGTCTTCCAGGTCGTGGACGACACCGGCCGGGTCGTGCTCGACCGGGGCATGGCCTGGCTGCGGTGACCAGCGCCGGGCCGCCTCAGCGGGGCTGGAGCAGCCCGCGGTCGATCATGAAGGCCCGCAAGGTCTCGGCGTCCTCGGCGGACATCAGGCGGCGGGGGATCACCGTCGCCGGCATCCCGCCGACGAACACCACCCAGAAGTCCGGGGTGTCGGTCACCCGGGTGACCCCCTCCCAGGCGATGCCGCCGGACTCCGAGCCGCTGCGCATCATGATGTTGTCCTCGGTGATGTCGTAGGCCCCGTCGACGGCGTAGCGGCCGGAGCGACGTCGGGCCCGCAGCCGCACGAAGGGGGAGTACAGCATCGCCAGCAGGCCACCCAGGGTCATCGACACCCACAGCGGCATGAGCTGCTCGATCCACGAGGACCCCAGCGAGGCGATCAGACCGAGGACTCCGACCCCGGCCAGCACCGCGCCGACATAGCCGTACCTGCGTAGCCCGACGCTGCTGAGCACGTCGGCCACCCGCCCCGGATAGCTGGGGTCGGCGGGGACCTCGAAACGGATGTGCATCGGCGAAACGATACTGCCCCGTCCGCCCCGACCAGCGCCGCGCTACCCCCCTGGCCGTGTCGGCGGACGACGCGGGAACCCGGCCCGATCGATTATCTGCTATATATGGGAACGCTCCCAAGCCTGGTCGGTCGGTCGGCGCGCGGGGAGACCAAGCCATGGAGGAGCCATGCGTAAGTTTCTTGCCGCGTTGTCCGCCGCCCTGATGCTCGGCGTCACGGCCGGCAGTGTCCCGTCCGCCGCCAGCGCCGCACCGCACACATCGTGCCCGCGCCACCTGCTCTTCTGCGAGGACTTCGAACGGCTGCCGCGGGGCGGCGCCAGCAGCCTGAACTGGGGCATCGACACCCGCAACGGCACCCTGACGGTGGAACAGGCCCGCCGGGGCAACAAGGTGCTGCACATCCACACCGTGGACAACGGGCGGGCCTTCCTGCGTGTCGACGACTTCGAGGCACCGGGCAACCGGTTCTACGGCCGGATGCGGCTGCGGGTCGACGCCTTCCCGACCGCACCGGACTGGGCGCACTTCACCCTGGTGGAGGCGACCGGCACCGGCAGCTCGGAGATCGTCCGACCGATCGGCGGCCAGTACGCTCCCACCGTCCCGGGAATCTTCTGGGGAGTGGGCGCCGACGGCGGGCCGACCGGCGACTGGACCAACTGGCGCGAGTCCGCCCCGGTGGTCGAGGACACCTGGCAGTGCTTCGAGTGGAAACTCGACCCGAAGGACAACCGGGTCACGGTGTGGATCGACGGGGTGGCGAACCCGGAGTTGACCGCCTCCACCAACCAGCACGGCGGCAACCAGGTGCCCTTCATCCTGCCGAAGGTGAACACCGTGAAGATCGGCTGGCAGCTCTACCAGGGCGGCACCACCCCGGGTGCCTTCGACCTCTGGATCGACGACATCGCCCTGTCCACCCAGCGCATCGGCTGCTGACCGGCCGACCCCGCCCTCAGATCAGCCCGAGCGCCAGGGCGGTGAAGAGGGCGGCCAGCCAGCCCCAGCCCGGAATGATCATGGCCCGCTGAATCAGGCCGATACGCGGTGACACCTGTTCCCAGGCTCTGCCGAACTGGCCGAGCCCGAGGAACAGGGCCACCGCGATCCCACCCGAGACGACCCGCCAGGGTGTCGTGGGCAGGGTGAAGGCGCTGATGGCCGCGCTGACGGGCAGGGCCAGGAAGACGACGGCACCGGCGAGGTCGTGGATCCGGTGGGCGGTGCTGTGCTGCTCGGGTATCCCGGTCGGCGCACCCGGCGGGTACCCAAGCATCGGGTCCATCCGGAACACTCCGGAGGCGACAAGGCCGAGCCCGAAGACGGCCAGCACCACACCGAGCAGGGCGCTCGGGCCCTCGACGAGCACACCGATGGCCCCCGCCGTGATCGCGGCGCCACAGATCAGGAAGTTGGCCGTCTGGATCCCGCCCCGGCTGCCGAGGGCCAGTGCGCTGACCGGGTGGCGGGTCGGGGCGTAGCCCGGTCGGCTGGCCCCGTCGATGAGGAACACCAGCACGAACGACACCGCTCCGAGGGCACCCATCCACAAGGCCATCTGATCCTTCTTCCCCGTGTCGGAATATCCAGTACATCGAACACGAGGCCGGCCGACCCAGTGCCGATGGTCACCTGCGGGCCATTGAGCGTCGGCTGCGCCGGTCGGGAGGGGCCCCGACAGGAGTCCCGGGACGGTAAAGTGTCCGTACCTCGCAAGTGGACGAACCGGGCTCAGGCGTACCGATCAGTGCGGCCCTCGGCGACAGCATCGCTGCGCCGCGTCGACGGCCGTGAACACGACCCACGGGAAGAGGTGGCACGGTGGCAATGAGTGACGACGGCGAGGCCAAGCCGGCGAGCGCGGCCCGGATCTACGACTACTTCCTCGGCGGCACCCACAACTTCCCGGCCGACCGCGAGGCCGCCCAGACGATGCTCCAGGTGCTGCCGTTGGGACCGCAGATGGCCAGGACCAACCGGGCCTTTCTGCGCCGCGCCGTACGCTACCTCGCGGAATCGGGGATCCGACAGTTCCTCGACGTGGGCTCCGGCATCCCCACCGAAGGCAACGTCCACGAGATCGTCCAACAGGTCGAGCCCGAGGCGTGCGTCGTCTACGTGGACATCGACCCGGTGGCGGTCGCGGAGAGCCTGGAACTGCTCGACGGCAACCCCTTCGCTACCGTGGTCAACGCCGACCTGCGTGATCCTTCGTCGATTCTCACGCATCCGCAGGTCACGGCGCTGCTCGACTTCGACCGGCCGATCGGCCTGGTGTTGGGCGCGGTCCTGCACTTCGTCCCCGACGACGAGACGGCCCACGCCGCGGTGGGTCGACTGCTCGCCGCGATGGCGCCCGGGAGTCACCTGCTCATCTCCCATGCGACGGCCGACGAGGCGCCACACGAGCAGGACGAGATCGATATGGTCCACGACATCTACCGGCACCGGACCGCCACCCCCCTGGGGCTGCGCACCAGGGCGCAGATCGAGCGCTTCTTCGACGGTCTAGACCTGGTCGACCCGGGTGTGGTGTGGCTGCCACTGTGGCGTCCGGCCCCGGACGACCCACAGTATTTCGCCGACGATCCGACGCGCAGCGCCGGCATCGGTGGAGTCGGACGGATCCCGCCCCACCAGGACAGGTAGACGAGATCGATCACGTTGCGATGCTCCCGGCATCGGCACGGGTCACCGGTCGCCGACCAGGGTATCGGGGCGTCCGAGTCAGGGCAGCGGGACCACGTACGAGTCGACACGGGCGATCAGACCATCACGGAACGTGAACAGATCGTTGAAGGCGAACCGGAACGTCCCGTGCTCGACGCTGGTGCCGCGTCCCGCTCCGGTGGTAATGACGACCGGACCGTCTTCGTGGACGCGCTGGACGTCGAGTTCAGGGCTGCCGGTGAAGGCCGGATTCTCGATCTCGGCGTCGAACTCCGCCTTGCCGTGGGTGGTCCGGTGGCCGTGGATGACCCATTGGACGTCCTCGGTGAGGGTCGCGAGGATCCGCGCGTGGTCGCTCGTCCGGAACCCTGCGAAGTACTCCGCGACGAGGTGGCGTTGGCTCTGCTGGGTCACTGTCTGCTCCGTCCTGGCGTGGCGTCGCCCTGCTGAAGGTGGGTGGCGAGGGCGTCGAGGATGGAGGCGAGCCCGTCGGTCGCCTGGTCGGTCTGAAGCTCGGGCGGCAGCCGACGTTGGTGGACGGTGAGATCCGTGCCGCCGTCGGCGGGGCGCAGGCTGATGGTGGTACGCAGACCGGTGACGGGCTCGTCGAAGACGAGTTCGTGTGGTGCGGCGACGCTCACGTAGACGAATCGGAGGCGGCGGGAGGCGCCGTCCGGAGCGCGGGTGTCGAGCGCGAACTCTCCGCCGGGACGCAGGTCGACGGTCACCGAATCAGGCGGCACGGTGGCATGTGAACCGCCCCAGAACGCCGCGACGCTCGCCGGTGAGGTGAGGGCGGCCCAGACCCGCTCGGGTTCCGCTGGGAGACGGCGTCTCGCGATCAGTTCGTCGCCACGACGTTGTGCGCTGGCGGTCAAAGGGTCGCCTCCGCCTCGGTGAGGTGTCGTTCAAGGGCGTCGAGTCGGTCGTCCCAGGCGCGGCGCTGCTCGTCGATCCACGTGCCGAGCCGGGCCAACTGGTCGACCCTGAGTCGGCAGGGGCGTCGGGTGCCCTCGCGACGCTGCTCCACCAGCCCGCACCGCCGCAGGACACCGACGTGGTGGGAGATCGCCTGTGGGGTCAGGTCGAACGGTGCGGCGAGTTCACCCACTGTGGCGTCGCCGCGGGCGAGGCGAGCGACAAGGGCCCGGCGGACGGGATCACCGAGGGCGGCGAAGGTCGAGTCGAGCTCTGGCACGGGTGCGACGAGCGAGGACGGCATGACTCCACCCTAACGCAAACACCCATTTGCGCAAACGAGTGTTTGCATTGTCGTCTGTTGGTGTGATCACCTCGCCGAACCCGGATTCGCAGTGCTCGGCCGCTGACCGGCGCGGGCCTGCATGAGGGCGAACCCGAGCAGGTTGAGTCCGCGCCAGCGTGCGGGGTCGGTGGCATCCGGATGGTCGGCGGCCAGGCCGATGCCCCAGACCTGGTCGAACGGGCTGGCCTCCACCAGCACCCGCTCCCCGGTGTCGAGCAGATAGGTGCGCAGCGCCGGATCCTGGTCGAACTTCGCCCGGTTGCCGGTCAGCACGATGTCGAAACGGTGCCGTTGCCAGGTCTGCGGGTCGAAGCCGACGACCCGCCGGCCCAGGGCCTTCACCGCCTCCGGTGAATCCACCGTCAGGATCTGGGCGGCCCGGGCATGGTCGTCGAAGAGGACGGCCTTTCGCCACATCATGTAGTGCTCGGCGGTGGCGAAGCGTAGCCCGTCGAGGGTGAACGGGGCGGGCCACCACTGACTCAGGCACTCGGCGCCGATGCGGCCGTCGGCCCGCGGCTGGTGGCCCCAGAAGAACAGGTAATCCACCCGGGAACCCGCACTCACGGCGGCGATCAGTTCGGCGACATTGCCTACGGACGTGACCATGCCCGCGAGTGTCGCACCGCGGAACCTGCCGCACCATCGTGTCTCAGGGTCGGCCGCCGGCGGGGACCCCTGATTGCAAGAGATCTTGCTATGCAAGGTATCTTGCTTTCATGGACAGCGCACGCGAGCGGATCACCACCAACATCCGCAAGGGCGTCCTCGAGTACTGCGTGCTCGCGTTGCTCTCGCAGCGCGACATGTACGGCCTGGAACTGGCGGACTGGCTGGCCGCCCGAGGTCTGATCGCCAGCGAGGGCAGCCTGTACCCGATGCTTGCCCGGATGCGGCAGGCGGGCAGCGTCGAAACCCGCTGGCTGACCCCCGAGCAGGGTCATGCCCGGCGGTACTACGCGATCACCTCTCAGGGCCGGGCGCAGTTGCGGGTGTTCGCGGCGGTGTGGCGTGACATCCAGCCGCACGTGAGTGAACTGATAGCGGAGGAAACATGAGCAACAGCGCCCTGCCCGAGGCGGCGGAGAGCTACCTTCGGGCGCTCGCCGCCGAGCTGGCCGACGCGCCACCGGACACCGTACGGGAGATCATCGAGGGGGTACGCGCACACATCGCCGAGGCCCTGGACAGCGGACGCCAGCTGGACCAGGCCCTGGCCGGTCTCGGCAGCCCGCAGGCCGTGGCGGCGCAGGCACGTGAGGAACTCGTCCCGGCCGACCGCGCCGGGGACCGGGTGGCCGGTGTCGGCCGGGCGCTGCGGATGGTCGCCGTGGTGCTCGGCGTGCTGACCGCGGTGTGTGTGAGCTTCCTGCTGCCCTCCACCGCCCTGCCCTCGGATCTGGCCGGTCCCGAGGGCCAGAGCATCATGCGACGCCTGGGCCCCGGGTTCGCCATGCTCACCCTGCTACCGGCGCTCATCGCGGCCGTTCCGTTCGTCGTACCCCCCAGGGTGCGCGAGGTGACCGGCGTGGTCGGTGCCGGGGTGCTGACCGCACTGGCCTGCGCCACCGGCGAGGTCGGCCTGTACTACCTCCCGCTCGTGCTGATGCTGTGGGCGGCGACGGTGGTGCCGTGGGTGCTGCGGCGCCGGATCGGGCGGCCGGGCGTACGGTCCTGGCGCCTCGTCGCGGCCGGGGCGGTGATCCTGCCCGGGCTGCTGCTGGCCTTCTCCGTGGCCACCGGCTCGTTGGGCATCGAGTGGCTGGGGGTGGTGCTGTGGATCGTCGGGCCGCTGGTCGTCGGAGCCCTGTGCGCCTTCGGCCTCCGGATCGGGTACGCCCTGACCGCCCTGGCCGGTGCGCTGGTCATGGCCTTCGCGATCACCGAGCGGGGCTTCCTGTTCGCGGCCTTCTGGGTGTTCGGTGGGCTCTACCTGATGATCGGGGCCACCGGTGTCGTCACGACCCGTCCCGAACAGCGTCCGGCCGGTCCGATTCAATACGGTTACCACGACGCGGATCGAGGTCATGCTTCCGGCGGGCATCGACGGCCCACCGGGAGCTAGGCTGCCCGCGTGGCCGATGCCGAACTGGTGACGAACGAGGAGCGCCTGCGCCGCTTCGAGGCGATCACCGACAGGGCTCTGTCGGGGCTGAACATCGCCGATCTGTTCGATGAGCTGCTTGAGCGGGTCCGGGACCTGCTCAAGGTCGACACTGCGACCATCCTGCTGCTGGACGGCCATACCGGCGAACTCGTCGCCACGGCCGCCAAGGGCCTGGAAGAGGAGGTACGGCGCGGATTCCGCATCCGGGTCGGGCACGGCTTCGCCGGCCGGGTGGCAGCCACCTCAGCACCGGTGATGATCTACGACGTCACCCCGGCCGACGTGGTCAATCCCATCCTGCTCGACGCGGGCATCCGGGCCCTGCTGGGTGTGCCGATGCTGGCCAGCGGCAACCTCGTCGGGGTGCTGCACGTCGGTTCCCTGACCCTGCGGCGGTTCGGCCCCGAGGACGTCCAGTTGCTGCAACTGGTCGCCGATCGGGCCAGCTCCGCCGGTCAGGTCCGGGCCCAGATCCTCGACCGGCAGGCGGCCCTGGCCCTGCAACGCAGCCTGCTGCCCGGCCGACTGCCGGAGATCGCCGGCCTGGACCTGGCCGCCCGGTACGTGCCCGGTCACGACCTCGGCATCGGTGGCGACTGGTACGACGTGTTCGCCCTGCCGTCGGGCTGGCTGGGTGCGGTCATCGGCGACGTCTCCGGGCACGGGCTGCCCTCCGCCGTCGTCATGGGACGCATCCGCAGCGCCCTGCGCGCGTACGCCCTGGACCGGGACGACCCGGCCGAGGTGCTGACCGCCCTGGACCGCAAGATCCACCATTTCGAAGCCGGTACCCTGACCACCGCCCTCTACGCCCTCATCGCCCCCGACCGCGCCTCGGTGCACCTGTCCTGCGCAGGCCACCTACGGCCGCTGCTGGCCGTACCGGGCGAACCCACCAGCCTGGTGGACCTCGTCGTGGACCGACCCTTCGGGGTGGGTGCGCCGCTCGCCAGCCGGCACACCACCGTGGTGGACCTGCCGCCGGGCGCAACCCTCGTCTTCTACACCGACGGACTGGTCGAACGCCGCGGCGAGCTGATCGACACCGGCATCGAACGACTGGCCGCCGCCATCCGGTCGGGACCCGCCGAGGCGTTGTGCGACCACATCATGGCCGCCACCATCGACGAGCCCCCGACCGACGACGTGGCCCTGCTGACCATCCGTCGCCACGACTGAACCGAATCAGGGCAGACCCAGCACCCTGGCGAGGGCCTCGGCGGTGCCCGGATGGGCCCGCACCAGGGCTGCTGCCCCGGAGTCCGGCACCCCCTGGTCGGGACTTCGCCAGTCGCCCTCGACGCCGAGCAGGGCGGCCAGGGCCTCCACCGGCTCCCGGTGGTCGGCCAACAGGCCGTGCACCTGCCCCACGGGTCGGCGCGAGGTGCCCGGGGTGGCCGCCGGGGCGGTGTCCGACCAGGGCGGCACCCAGGTGTCCAAGGCGGCCAGGGTGCCCGGGAAGGTACGCCCGGCCTCCCGCACCAGCAACGGCACCAGCTCCGGCCCGTGCTGGCGCAGCGCGGTGATCAGGTTGGGCAGCCAGGGCAGCAGCACCGGATCGGGTAGCCGGGCGAAGGCGGTGGACATGGTCTCCACCACGAACGGCGCCAGCCCCGGCACCGGCTCCAGCGCGTGCACGAAACCGGACAGGTACTGCGGGAAGGCCGGCACCACCAGCGGGTTGGCCAGCAACTCCCGGCAGCGCTCCCGCAACTGGGCCAACGGCAGCATGCCCAACTGGTGGTGGGCCGCCCAGCCCAGGGCCACCTTGGCCGGGGCCTGCGGATGGGACTGGGCCAGGGCCAGTTCGAGCTGGGACCGGTCGCAGCCCAGCGACAGCGCCAGGCTCTCCAGGCTGAACAGGAAACCGAGCATCGCCCCGACCTGCCGTACCCCGGTGTCGCCGTCGACGAAGGCGGTCGGCAGCAGGGTGCAGTAGTGGGCGTACCCCGTGGTCACGAACGCCTCGCACCAGGCCGGCAGCTTCGGCGCGGTGGCCTGGTGGTGGGCGAGCAACCGGCGGATGCGGCGCAACACCTCCGGGGCCTCGTCGACGGTGCGTTCGCCGGCGAGCAACTCCACCGCCCGGGCACCCAACTCCTCGACCAGGCGGGGGCTGTTCAGCAGGGTGATGGCGTCCTCGACCGCCGTCAGAGCGCTGACGATGGTCGCCCCGGGCCCGTGTGCCGCCCGACGCAGGCGCTGCTCCAGCACCTGCTCGATGGTCACCCCCTCGTAGCCGAGTTCGATGAGCGCCCGCTGGTGGCGGCCCAGTGCCAGATCCCAGCTCTCCTGGATGGACCGGTGGCCCAGCCGACGCTCACCCATGATCGGCCGGACCGCCCCGGGCGGCAGCAGGTGCCGCAGCATCCACAGCAGATCCGAGCAGCCGGCCAGCTCCGGGTTGCCCTGCAGGTCCAGCAGGGCCCGCTGCACGGTGCGTTTCTCCAGGTCCAGACCGAGGGGCTCAAGCCGGTGCAGCACGTCCCGGGCCAGCGGCGGCAGGGCGTCGTAGCCGACCTGGCCGATCCGATCCCCGCCCAGCAGGATCTCGCAGAGCCGCCGCACGTCCCGCCGACCGGGTACGACATCCTTCTCGATGCAGGTCACCGCCGCGTCGGCGAAGTCGTACGGGGTGGGGCGGGCCCGGTTGCGCAGCCCGGCCAGCAGGATCGAGGTCTCGAACACCGCGATCGCGTCGGCGGTGCTGGCCAGGTACCCATTGCGGCGGGCCAACCGGACGATGTCCACGCACCAACTGCGCAGCTCCGCCTCATCGAGCCCGTCGAGGACTGGCGGCGCGGCGAGGAAACCGGAGAGCCGGTCGGTGACCGCCGCAGCCGGTGCCGGAACCGGCTTGCCCCGCCCCTTGCGGCCGGTCGCCCCCCGCTGACCCCCCAGCCGGTACGGCTGCACACCTGAGGCGCTCACCGCCTTGTTCCAGGTGGCGGCGGCGATCGACACCGACCCGGGGGCCAGACCGAACTGGGCCTCGATCGCGGAGTGGCTGGACGGGATCAGCCCGTACTGCCATTTCGTCGCGGTGCGTTCGGTGATGTCGAAGTCGGGAGCGGGAGAGTCCAGGCCGAACTGTTCGACCCGACTGGCGGCGTGGAAGGCCCCGCAGACATACATACAGTCCGCCGGGTCCGCGCCGGTGGCCGCCAGATGCTGCCGGATCCTGGTCCACATGTAGCGTTCGCGGTCCTCGTCGCGGTCGGTGCGCTCCGATTCGGCGGGCCGCAACCGCCGGAACAGGCTGCCGATCAGCACCATCACCTGGCGGTAGGTGTCATGGTCGGCGGCGGCCAGGGGCCGTTCGACGTAGCTGTCCCACCACTCCGACCAGTGCCGCACCTTGCCGTGGTGCAGCAGGTACGCCTCCAACTCGGCGAACCGGGGCCGCAGATCCCCGATCTCCACCCCTACCGCGTCGCCGTGCAGCGCGGCCTGTTCGTCGGCCCCGTCGGGAGGGGACTCCTCCGGCCCTGGGGACTCCGCCCGTGGTGACCACTGGAAGACGTGGTCGGTGGAGCGGTCCACCAGCACCAGCTCCACCCCCGGGGTCTCCAGCGCGTACGCGATGGCCTGGTATTCCGCGGAGGCCTCGGTGACGGGCGCGATCACGCTCAGCGGCGCCCAGGCGGCGGGGAAGCCGTCGAGTTCCGAGGCGAACGCCTGCACGGCCACCGGCAGCCGGCAGTTGCGCAACTCCGTCAGCACCGGCTGGAGATCCTCGCAGAGCTCCAGGTAGATCACCCGGGGCTGCTTCTGCCGCAGTCGGCGCACCATGGCCAGGGCGGAGGCCGGCGAGTGATGGCACACCGGGAAGATCTCCAGCCGTTCGCCCAGCGCCCGGTCGACGTCGTCGACGATCCCGGTGAGGATGTCCGCGAGGGCGTCCGGTCCCTCGGCGAACGCGGCGGCGGCGTCGGTGAGCTGCTCCCGCAACGCGGCGAACGCTCCGACGGCGGTGGAGGCGGGGGCAGTGGTGGAGGCCGGGGCCGCGACGGAGACGGCGGTGTTGGCGGAGGTGGGGGCGGTCATGACAGGGCGGCGATCGACTGTCGGCCGCCGTCGAGGAAGTCGTTCCACTCGCCGCCGTCCTGCTTGGCCCGTGGCTCCACCACGGCGTGCAGGTACTTGTTGAGGATCGCCAGGTCCTCCGGGCTGCGGCGGGCCAGGGAGCCCACCAGCGACCCGGCCAGGGTGCCGGCCCGCAGGGTGCGGTCGCCGAAGAACTGGCTGTGCAGGATGGCGTCCTCCAGCACCCCGATCTGCTCGGCGGTGGACAGCGCCGACTCCAGCTTCTCGTCGTCGCTGGTGGCCGAGGCGGCGGCGGCCCGCAGGTCGGCGAAGCTCTGCAACAGGATGTCCAGCAGGGTCGGCGGCACCTCCAGCTCGACCTGGTGGCGGCGCAGCAGCTCCTCCGTACGGAATCGGACGATCTCCGCCTCGCTGCGCTTGTTGGTGATCACCGGGATCCGGACGAAGTTGAACCGCCGTTTCAACGCCGAGGACAGGTCGTTGACCCCCCGGTCCCGGCTGTTCGCGGTGGCGATGATGGAGAACCCGGGCTTGGCGAAGACGATGTTGTCGTCGTTGAGTTCGGGGATGGAGACGTACTTCTCCGACAGGATGGAGATCAGGGCGTCCTGCACGTCGCTGGTGGAACGGGTCAACTCCTCGAAGCGGCCGATCACCCCCTGCTCCATCGCCGTCATGATCGGCGACGGGATCATCGACTCGCGGGACTGCCCCTTGGCGATGACCATGGAGACGTTCCACGAGTACTTGATGTGGTCCTCGGTGGTGCCGGCGGTGCCCTGCACGACGAGTGTCGAGTTGCGGCAGATCGCCGCGGACAGCAGCTCGGCCAGCCAGCTCTTGCCGGTGCCCGGGTCACCGATGAGCAGCAGACCCCGATCCGAGGCCAGGGTGACGATGCTGCGCTCGACGAAGCTGCGATCACCGAACCACTTCTGCGGGATGTCCCGGTCCAGGCCGTCGGCGCGCTCCGAACCCAGGACGAACAACCGGACCATGCGGGGGCTCAGCCGCCACGAGTACGGCTTGGGGCCGGTGTCGACCGACTCCAGGTAGTCGAGTTCGTCGGCGTACTTGACCTCGGCGGGGGCACGCAACATCTCGGACATGAGGGGTGTCTCTCCTAGGTGAGGAAGCTCTTGAGCTCGAAGACGAGTTTGCGGATGTGGCCGGAGATGACCGGGGTGCCCAGGTCCTTGAGGCGTTGCCGGAACCAGGGGTTGACGCTCTGCTGGCCGGAGCTGCTGACCGAGCCGACCGGGATGAACCTGACCCCCGACCGGTGCACCGCCTCGATGCCGTCGAACAGGGGCTGGGAGCGGTCGAACTCGTAGAAGTCCGAGATCCACACCAGCACGGTGTTCTTCGGCTCGACGATCTTCGGGCGGGCCATCGCCATCGCCACCGGCCCGTCGTTGCCCCCACCCAGGTTGGTACGCAGCAACACCTCGAAGGGGTCGTGCACCCACGGGGTGAGGTCCAACGCCCGGGTGTCGTACGCGATCAGATGCACGTCCACCTTGGGCAGACCGGCGAAGATCGACGCCAGGATGGTGCAGTTGACCATCGAGTCGACCATCGACCCGGACTGGTCCACCACCACGATCAGCCGCGACGGGGTGGTCTTGCGGGCGGTCTGCCGGTAGTAGAGCCGGTCGACATAGAGCCGTTCGTCCTCCGGGCTCCAGTTGGGCAGGTTCTTCCAGATGGTGCGGTCCAGGTCCAGGTTGCGGAACACCCGCTTCGGCGGCACGGACCGGTCGATCGCCCCGACCGTGGTCTGCTCCACCTGGGTACGCAGCACCTGCGCAACCTCGTCGACGAAGCGCCGGATTAACGCCTTGGCGTTGGCCAACGCCACCCCGGACAGGTTGGCCTTGTCCCGCAGCAGTTGTTCGATCAGCGACATGCTCGGGGTGAGTTGCCGGGCCAGCGTCGGATCCGCCAGCACCTCCCGCAGGTGCATCCGGTTGACCAGATCCCCCTCGATGCCGGCGAGGACGGGCCCCAGCCCGGTGCCCTGGCGGCGCAGCTCGCCGGCTTCACCACCGAGGGCCTGCTCGAACCAGCCCGCGTCGGACTGCCACCGGGCCAGCTGCCCGGCGCTGACCGGCCCCGCACCGGTGGCGAAGACGTTGAGCAGCAGCTTCGACACCAACGCCGCCCGCCGCACCTCGGCCTCGCCCGGCTGGTGCGGCCCGGCATCCTCCCCGTCCGGGGAGGTCTCGCCGGTGGGTGCGCCCTCGCCGGTGGGTGTGGCCTCATCGTCGGCATTGGCCTCGCCGGTGACACTGGCCTCGCTGTGGGGACTGACCTCGCCGGTGGGAGTGGCCTCGGTGTTAGCGAGCAGGCCGCGTAGTTCGTCGGCGAGCTGCGGGAACCGTTGGACCACGTTGTCCACCGAGACCGTCGGGTCCAGCAGCATGGCGGGCAGGCCCAGGTCCTCGACCACGGCCATGCTCGCCGATTCCAGGGTGGGCTGCTCGTCCGGGTCGAAGATGCGGGCCAGCAGCCGCCAGTAGAGCACCTGGCGGCGGTTGGCGGCGGCCAGGTCGCTCGGGGTGAGGTCGGAGTCGGTCATCGGCGCAGCAACCGTCCCGCCCGCTCGCGTAGCACCGCCACCGCGTCGCCCGCCTTGGCCTCGGCTTTCGCCACCTTCGGATCGGTGATCCCCTCGGCCCAGTCGCTGTTGTGCGCCTCGACCGGCTTGCGTTTGACGGTGCCCTGCACCGCCAGCGGCTGCACCAGCCAGCGACCCCCGTCGAAGCGCAGCAGCCCCAGACAGCACGACGAGGCGGCGACCAGCGCGGGGGTGAGCGGCCCGGCGGCCGGCAGCCGGTCGACGGCGACCGGGAGTTCCTGGCCGTCCCACTCGACGGTGAGCCCGTCGTCGTCCTGCCGCACCGTGTAGCCCTCCAACAGCACCGGTTCGGCGATCGCCGTCGGATGCCGGTCCAGCGGCGCGGTGGCCGCCGCGACCGCCGTGGCGAGCAGCAACCGGGCGGTGGCGAACGGGTCGGCGGGCTCACCGACCCGGGCCTGACCGTCGACCCACCGCAGGTCACCGCCGCACAGCGGCAGGTCGGTGACGGTCACCGCCCGCCGTTGCGCCAGCGCGGCCAGCAGGACCGGATGCGCCTGCAACAGCCGCCACACCGCCGGGCCGGTGATCGTCTCCACCTTCGCCGCCACCACGGTCGTACGCACCAGCCGGGCCGCTTGGCCGTCGGCCGGTTCGAGGACACCGTGCACCTGCACCCCGACGGCCGTGCCGTGCTCGTGCAGATCCACCCCGAGCGGCAGCAGACGACCGGAAACCGTCTCGACCTGGTCCTCCGGGGTCGACCAGTCCTGCGCCAGCAGCACCCCCCGGGACCACAGATCCGCCCACCGCCGCGCCGGCACCTGCGTCATCATGGCCACCGGAAGGCTGGCCCGCAGCTCGGCGGCGAGACCGTCCAGCAGCACCGCCAACCGGCGCAGCTCCGGCTCGGCCAGGGCCGCCTCGACCGGCGTCCCGACGCCCGAGAGCAGGTCATGGTCGACCCCGCGCCAACCCGCCACCGCCGTCTCGTGCAACCAGGCCCGCGCCGCGCCCCGAGGCGCAGACACCTCAGCCGGTACGCCCACCGAGGCCGACCACGGCGTCCGCTCGCGCCCGACGGCCGCGTCGAACTGGCCCAGCAGCGCATCGTGGGCCGCCCCCAGCAGGGCTGACCGGGCACCGGCCAGAGCGGCCAGGTCCTCCTGGCTGAACGATCCGGCGGTCACCTTGCCCACCGCCTCGGCCACCCGATCGTGCAGCGGAGTGCCGGCGACCGCGTCGGCCAGGGCGGCCAGCGCGGCGGCGGCCTCCTCACCGACCCGCGCGAACCCGCCGACCAGGGCGTCGTCGAACCCGGCCACCACCGCCTCGGCGTCGGCCAGCCCCACCGGAAGGCTCTCCTGCAACTGCGCCAGTTGGGTGCTCAGCATCAGCGTGCCGCCCCGGTGGCCGGGAACCAGTGCAGCTCGGGCAGCGCGGTGGTGCTGTCCGGCAGTTCGAGGTACGCCAGGTGACGCAGGAACCGGCTGAACACCACCGCGGCCGGGGTCGGCTCGTGCCGGGTGTCCATCCGGGCCAGCAGGTCGGCCCCGCCGCGTACCTCGTCACCGGCCTCGACCCGCAGGTAGCGGGCGACCCGGTCCACGCCGTACTGGAGAACGGCCTCCTCGGCCAGGGCTTCCAGGTGCTTGCAGGGCGCGCCGCGCAGCCCGCCGCAGGGCCGGTTGTTGTTGGTGCTGCAATGGTAGGCGTGGGTGCCGGCGGCCACGGACGAGACGTAGACCCGTTCGATGTCCGAACCACTGGAGACCACACCCTGTAGCCGTCCGGCGGCCAACTCGACGAAGGGCACCTTCGCCAACTTGCGCGGCCGGGCGGGCGGCACCACCGCCAGCACGCTACGTCCCCGCCAGGCCGCCCCGTCAGCGTCCGTCACCTGTGTCCTCCCCGCCCCGTCGCGGACACCGTCCGCGCATAGTGAAGCCGCACCGACCGCTGTCGGCGCCGCCATGACGGGGAGGATCATGTCGGATGCCTACGACACTTCACCGCCGCCGTCCGAGTCTCGGGACACCACCCCCACCCCCACCCCCGCCCCGCCCCTGCCCGTCGATCATGAGGTTGGCGGCGGTAGTTGATCTCTGGAGTGCCGCTAACGTCATGGTCAACGGGGTGTCACTTGAGATATGTACGATCCGTTCATGCGGTATGAGCAGACAATCACGGTGCGGGCCGATCAGGCGCGAGCCTGGGCGGTGCTGGCCGCGGTGACCACTTGGCCGCAGTGGACCAGTTCAATGCGGGAGGTGCAGCCGCTCGACGGCGACGAACTGGCGCTCGGGCACCGATTCCGGGTCAAGCAGCCCGGCATGCCGGCCCTGGTCTGGCGGGTCAGCGCGCTACAGGTTGGTGACTCGTTCACTTGGGAGACGCATTCGCCTGGTGTGCGTACCTCCGGGTTCCACCGGCTGGCCGCCAACCCGGACGGCACCACCTCGATTACCGTCGGCGTGGACCAGGCCGGGCCCGTGGCGCGACTGCTCGACCTGCTGATCGGCGCCAGGACCCGGCGGTTCCTGGCGCTGGAGGCCGCCGGACTCAAGGCAGCCAGCGAAAGCTGACTGGGCGACACCCCTGCCACTCGGCACCAAATGCCACCCGTCGGCGGTCCTGAAGGGCCGGTGCGGCCGACGACCCTGGCGATGACATGTTCGTGGCGCAGGATCGCCTCGGCGGTGTCGCCGAGGCGGTGGTTGGCCAGGGCCCGGGCCACCTGGACGGCAGCCGCCCCGAAGTGGCCTGCCACCGCCAGCCGATGCGCCTCCACTCACTGGGCGACCAGTGCCCTATGCCTTTTCCAGCACGATCAGGCGGTACTCCAGCCACCGCCGCGACAATCCGGTCTGCAACGCCGATCCGCCGATCATGTTGGCCCAGAACGGCATCTCCACCAGACGGTCACGAAGTCGCGGCACCGCTGCGGTGGCGCCCACCGCCACCTTGATGAGGCGGTCGCGGGGCCGACCGAGATGCAGGTATGCGGTCAGGTCCAGATCCTCGACCAGGCGCAAGCCGGCGCGTTCAGCCATGGCGGCCAACTCGGCGACCGTGTGCAGACTTCCGACCCGCCACCCGGCGCGGAACTGGTCGAGACAGCGCTCGCGAGCGGCCAGCCCGCGATCCTTGTCGGTCATCCAGTCGTCGCACAGAATCAGGCGACCGCCCGGACGCAGACGATCCACCAGGGACGGAAGCAGCTTCTCCAGCGACGGCGAGTGTACGACCGCCTCGACGGCGACTATGGCGTCGTACTGCGGCTCGGCGGGCAGCTCGGCGAAGTCGGCGCAGATCACCTGGCAGCGGTCGGTCAGTCCTTCGCGGGCGAACCGTTTCGCGGCGATCTCGGCCTGCACCCGGCTGATGGTCACCCCGGAGATGAACCCGTCCACCTCCTGGGCCAAGCGCACCATCGTCCCACCGACGCCACAGCCAAGGTCGAGCACCCGCGCGGTGCCCGATGGAATGTGCCCGCGCAGACGCTCGATCATCAGGCGATTGACCGTGTCCATGGCCTGCGCCGCGTTCACGACATCCGGCGTCCACACACCCCGGTGGATAGCGTCACTGCCCGGGCTCTCGGCCACCAGAAGAAACCGACGCGTGTTGTCGTCGTAGTAGTCAGCGACACGATCAACATGGCCCGGTGCAACGCTGCCAGGTGTCGAACTCATCGACGCAAGCTAGCACGACAGCTGATCAGCAGTTACGCACAGAGTGATGACTCCGTCACGCGTTTAGCCGGAACCCGTTCAATGGGTGAGGCCGATGACCGTGGCCAGTCGCGCCACGTCGGCCGCCGCCGGTCCGCCCCGGACGACGTCGGTCAGCAGGGTACGGGCGACCGGACGACTGCGGACCTCGGCGGGCGCGATGCGGTCAGCCGCCACCAGCGTCTGCCCGGCCCGGCTGTGCTGGCTGGCGTCGAGGTACGTGCGGGCAGCATCGATAAGGTGGGCGGCGCGATGCTCCGGCGGCAGACGTGACCAGCCGCTACTGCGGGTGACCTGCTCGTGGCGCAGGACCGCCTCGGCGGTGTCGCCGAGACGGTACGCGGCCAGGGACCGAGCCGCCTGGACGGCAGCCTGCCCGAAACCGGTGTGCTGGGCGTCGGTGTCGTCGGCGTGCCGGTCGGCGAGGGCTGCTGCCTGATCCAGCAGATCGTGGGCCTTGCGGCGGTCACCGTAGCCGGCGGCAGCGAGCCCGGCCTGGAGGTAGAGGCTGCCGCGTACGGAGTCGTCTGCGGGGTCCGCTGCCGCCAGGGCGGCGGTGAGGGCGATCCGGTGGTGGCCGAGGGCGCGCAGGGCCTGGGCGACGGCGACGGTCGCGACGGCGGCGAGGGTGGGGTCACCGGCGGCGGTGGTGACCGCCCGGTCGGCGGCGAGCCAGGCGAGGTCGGGGTGATCGAGCTTGACCAGCACGTCGGCGGTCAGCCGATAGGCGGAGACCAGCAGGGTGCCGCCGGTGGCGTCGAGCAGGTCGGGCAGGGCGCCGAGCAGTTGCGGGTAGCGGGCGTGCTGATAGGCCATCCAGGCGTACGCGACCTGGCCGCCGGCCTGCTGCGCGGTGACCGTGGGCCGGGGTCGGTGGTGGTAGCAGGCGAGCGCCGTCCGCACCGCCTCGATCCCGTTCTCGGCGGGTGCTGGGGCCGGGGGTTGGCGGGGACCCAGGAGCATGGTCGGGTCGAGGCGCAGCACCTCGGCGATGTCCCGGATCACCGAGTACCGGTCGAGCCGACGTACGCCGCGTTCGACCTTGTCGACCCAGCTTTTCGACTTGCCGAGCCGGTCGGCGAACGCCTGCTGGCTCATGCCCCGGTGGGCGCGCAACTCGGCCACCCGCCGCCCGAGGGGCACGGAGTTGCGGTCCCGCCGGTGGGTCATCGGCCGCCCCCGGCGGGCGGCATCGTGTGGGTGTGCTCCCCGCAGCGCGGACACCACCGCGACTTCACCTTGAACGCGAGTAGCCCAAGCAGAAAGCCCGGCACCAGCCCGCCGAGTACAACCGACACGACCTCGTGAAGCACGATCTCCCTCATTTCCTGATCGGGGTAGAGGGGCCGGGGTCTCTGCACCGTTGCCCCTCGTGACAGTTCGCGATATATGCGAAAGGTTGCCGGAGCGTCACGGACGGTTGCACCGCTGGCGTGTGACCATAAGGGGACGTCTACGAAAGGTCCCCGTGGGCATGGCGCGAAACGATGACCTCCGGCAAGCGATGGCGACAGCCGGACCCACCGCTGCTGACCTGGCCGAACGCTGCGAAGTGGACGCGAAGACCGTGGAAAGGTGGGTCAGTCGAGGGCGCGTGCCGCACCCCCGCTCAAGGGTGCGTGCGGCCGCGGTGCTGGGCAAAGATGTAGGTGTGCTGTGGCCTGAGATCATCCGACGCGCCGCGAAGGTAGGGACCGACCGGGAACTGGTCGGCATGTACCCGCGCCGCGCAGACCTGCCCCGAGCGGTCTTCCGCGAGGCGATCGCCCGCGCCAACTCGCGAATCTGGTTCGGCGGGTACACCAGCTACTTCGTGTGGCTGGAAGTGCCCGATGCTGCCGCTACTCTCGCCGCCAAGGTCAACGCCGGGGCCGACGTGCGATTCCTGCTCGGTGACCCGGACAGCCCGGTCACTGCCGAGCGTGACCGACTGGAAGCGACTCCGCTGACGTTGGCGACCCGCATCGCGATGACACGGGCAGAGATCGGCAAAGTCGACGCCGCAGTCCCGATCCGGCTGTCAGATCGCCACATCGCCATGTCCGTGTGGGTCTTCGACGACGAGGCCATCGTGGCCACCCATATCGGTGCCGGGCTCGGGCAGGACTCGGTGACGCTGCACCTGCGGCGTGCGCAGGACGGCGGGGTGTTCGACCGGTACGTGGAGCACTTCGAGTCGCTGTGGAGCGATGGCGCGCCCGCCGATCCACAAAACTGAGCGATAGCCCGCTACCCCTGCCTTTTCCTCAACTACCACGACCAAAGCGTCGAGGTCCGCGACCGAGGCACCGACAAGAGGGCTGGCAGGGCTACCTTCGCGCCCGTGCCGTTTGCGTGGCAGCGCTGCTGTTCTACACGCCGGGCCAGGACCAGATGCACTGCCACAATCGGGCGAACACCCTCGTTGCTGCATCCTCGGGAGGATGATCGACTGGACGGGGAGACCTGCACCGATCCGGAAGGGCTGTTCATGACCAACAAGGAGCCGCCGGACTACCAGCGCATCGTGGACGACCTGCGCTCGCGGATCCTCTCTGGTGGACTGGCTCCGGGCGACAAGCTCCCCACCGAGAAGGAGCTACAGCAGCGGTGGGGCTATTCCACGACGATCATCAAGCACGCCCTCACTCTGTTGCGCAGCGAAGGGCTCATCGAGGGGCGGCGGGGTTCCGGCAACTACGTGCGCGACCGGACTCAGCTCGTGCGCCGCGCCCACTCTCGAGACATGCGCAGACGCCTCGGCAGCACCTCGCCGTTCGCCCGAGACAGCGAAGCGGCCGGAAGACGACCGACCTGGGAGTCGGAGAGCGCGAGGATTCCAGCGCCCCCGCACATCGCCGAACGACTCGGCATCCAGCCTGACGACACGGTGATGCACACCAGGTACCGCTACCTCGCGGACGACAACCCAATCCAGCTCGCGGACTCCTACGAGCCGATCGCCGTCACCGGCGGCACGCCTGTCGAATATCCCGAGCGCGGACCGGTCATCGGGGTGGTTGCCTGGATGGACTTCATCGGCGTGCCCATCGACCGGTTCGTCGAGGAGGTCACCACCCGACCAGCGATGCCCGAGGAGATCACCGCCCTGGACCTCGACCCGCGTGGTGGCAGGTGGGTGATCGCGATCGAGCGCACCTACTACGCCGGGCCGGCCGCAGTCGAGACCGCCGACATCGTCTTCCCCGGCGACCGATACCGCCTGGTCTACGAGATGCCCGTCGACCCCTGGACGCCTTCCGAGACCAAGTCGTCCTGACGCCAGAGACGGTGACTGACGCTGAGCTGTGATCGTTGTGTCGGACAGCTTCGTGTCAGCTACCAGGGATGAAAGCGCTACTCCCTAGCTCGTTCTTGGCGTAGTTGTTCGAGCATGGCCGTGTCGGATGCGAGGTCCGGGCTGCTTACTTGGCGGTCGAGATCGACAACGATCTCAAGCTCGCCGATCGCCTCGTCGAGATTCCCCTCGTCCTGCGTACGAAGGCGACGATGTTGGGGCGGGCCGTGAGCAGCGAGGGAGACCGGTCAGCGGTGGGTGGCGAACCAGTCGACGGCGAAGTCGACAAGCTCGCGTTGGCGCATCAGGCGGGATTCGGCCGCGCCCACCCGTCCGATGCGGGCCCGGCCGGTGGCCTCGAAGGCGGTACCCAACTGGTCGAAGTCGCCCTCGTCGGTGGCGACGTCCTCCCAGTGGACCCACCGCTGGCCGGTGTCGGTGCGTACGGCTGAGCTTTCCTGTCGGCGCGGTGGGTCCGGCACCCGGTATTCGGCCAGGTGCAGTGAGGTGTTGTTGCGGTGTCCGACGCCGAGCAGCAGGACGTCGCCGTCGAGCCGGTAGACGGCGCCCAGGGGAGAGTGGTCGCCGAGCATGTCGTCGAGTTGGTGCCCGGTCACTACGGCTTCGGCGGCCGGGCCGAGGGCCGCGAAGGACACCTGCGGGTGGTCGCTGCGGCGCGCGCCCGGCCAGGTGCGGACCGTCTCCGCGATGATGCCCATCCACCGGCTCGGTGTCACCGCCGGATCAAATGGGGGCATGTGTTCCCGGATCACCGGCCACCACGACTCCGGTACGGGCGGGTTCTGCCAGCCGCCGGGGTCGGTGTTGCCCGGGGTGTGGGTCGGCACCACCAGGGTGCCGTCCGGGCCCAGCGCGTCGAGCAGCGCCTGGACCACCGCGACCGGGCCACCGCAGACCCAACCGAGTGACTTCAGGGAGGAGTGGAGGATCAGCACCGAACCGCGCCGTACCCCGAGCGACGCCAGGTCGTCGGCGAGCGAGGCGCGGGTGGCGGGCAGGCCAGTGCTGATCATCGGCAGACCCTACCTGAGCAGGCAATAGGCGCGTGGTGCGGCCCGTCAGAGCTGGTACAGCACGCTCCAATAGCCCACCAACGCCGCGAGGATCAACACCATGGTTCCGGCAACGTACGGCTACCAGCTACCACGCGGGCGGGCGAAGGCCAGGACGGCGGTCGCCGACCAGAGGGTCGCGACGATCATCGTCCAGAGCGTCGCCGTGGGCACCCGGTCGGCGATCCGGCAACCGGCCGACGTTGGTAGGACTGCCGGGCAGATGTCATGGCGTGGTACCGCCAGCCACCAGTAGCCTGCCCACGCCGCCGCCGCGATGCCGGTGACCGTCGCCGCCGCGAGCCACGAGCGGGCACGTGAGAGCACTCCACATTGGACTTCACTCACCTGGGCAGGCGTGGGCCTGACCCAGGTGGTAGAACGCGTCGGCGTCTGGGCCGAGCATCAAGGTCGCGTTCGTGAGAGCCTTCGCATCCGCGAACCGGGAGGTGCGCAGCCACACCCGTGCCACCCGATCACCAACACGCCGGGCGATCTCCGCCTCCCGCCCCGCCACCGCCAGCCGATGCACCTCCACCCACCGCCAACCCCGACAACAGACCCGGAGCGAATCAAGGAATCCTCCACCCCACCCCTCCCCACACGCCCGACCCACCCCAAACAACCACAACACCACAACCCTCCACCCAGCCCACCGCTTGTTGACCATGAGGTTGACGGCAGTCGTTGATCTTCGAGCTGCCGCTAACCTCATGATCAACCGGGTGAGGCGGGTTCAAGGGTTGGTGGGTGGGGGTGGGGGTGGGGGGTTGCGGAGGCGGGCGGTGTATTCGGCGAGGGTGTCCAGGCCGACGGTGTGGCGGCGTTCGTCGACGTGCTCCGGGTCCTCGATCGGCTGGGGTTGCAGCGGACCGGTGTGGTCGGGGCCGTGCCAGAACTGGGTGCCGTACCGCTGGGGTCTGCCCTCGGCGCGCAGCACCCGGTCGGTGAGGTAGGCCAGGTGGCGGGGCCTGGCCTCGCCGTCGCGTACCGCCTGGTCGAGCAAGGCCAGGCAGCGGCGCTGGAAGTCCAGGTCGTGGTCGGCGTGCTGGGCGAGCAGCCAGGCGGCGTCGGCCGCCTCCGGCCCGACGTCGCTGCTCCGGGGCCAGCCGTACCGGTCGATGACCTGTTCGAGCCACGCCGCGTTGTCGACGTCGACCTGGCACGCCCAGGCCCAGAAGGCGTCGTCGAGGGCGCGGCCCGGCACCCCGGAGCGTGCCTCCTGGTCCCGGTCCATCCGCTCGACCAGTTCGGCGGCGACATCGGCCGGCACCGGACGGTAAGGGGTGTCGGTGGCCGGGGCGTTGTCGTCGTGCCGGCCACACTCCGGACGATTTTCCGCGATCTCAACAGCCGCGCCCGTCACATCCACCATCCTGACATGGCCGGCCCGGTCTGCGGTGCCGCCGGCACCACCGACGGGAGGCGGAGGCAGGGTGGGCAGGTCGGGGCACGACCCGGGGGAGGACGAGGGGTCGCCGACCTTCAGCCCGTCCGCCGAGCTGCCACCGCTGTCCCCGGCCGACCTCGGCGTGTTGCGGCAGGTCGGTGGGCGATGGCAGGTCAGCGACACGGTACGGGCGCTGCCGGTGGATCCGCAGGCGGGGGAGGTCCGCTCCTCGGCGGTCGGCGGAGCGCACCGGGCCGCCATGCTCTTCCTGCCGGACTCCCCGGGTCAGCTCACCGCCACCCCGATCGTGGAACGCCCCGACACCGCCCAGGGGCGGATCCTCGGCGGACTGCGTCGGCTGCTGCTCGGCTCGCCGCTGACCAGTGCCTCGATCCTGCGGGAGAAGATGTCGAAGGTCATCGCGCTGCCGGTGCTCGCCTCCGACCTGCTCTCCTCGGTGGCGTACGGGCCGGAGGCGATGCTGGCCGTGCTGGTGCTGGCCGGCAGCGGTGCCCTCGGGCTGTCGTTGCCGATCGCGGCGGCCCTGGTGGTGCTGATGCTCGCCGTCGGCACCTCGTACCGGCAGACCGTCCGGGCCTACCCGCACGGCGCCGGATCGTACCTGGTGGCCAGCGACAGCCTGGGACCACGCGCCGGCCTGGCCGCCGCGGCCGGGCTGGTCCTCGACTACGTGCTCACCGTGTCGGTCTCGGTGTCCGCCGGGGTCGCCGCAGTTACCTCGGCGCTGCCTTTCCTCGCCGCATATCGGGTGCCGCTGGCGCTGGCGGTCATCGGGGTGCTGCTGATCGGCAACCTGCGCGGCATCCGGGTCGCCGGCAATGCCTTCGCCGTGCCCACGTACTTCTTCCTCGTTGCCGTCCTCGGGCTGATAGCCGCCGGGTTCGTCCGGGCCGCAGCCGACGGATTCAGCGTCGTGGCCCCGCCGCCGACACCTGCGGTGGAAGGGCTCGGTCTGCTGGTCGTGCTGCGGGCCTTCGCCTCCGGGGCCACCTCGATGACCGGCATCGAGGCGGTCTCCAACGCGGTACCGGTGTTCCGCCCCACCGCGTGGCGCAACGCCCGCACCGTGCTGACCTGGATGGTCAGCATCCTGATCGTGCTGTTCGCCGGGCTGACCCTGTTGATCCATCTCAACGGCCTGGTGCCGCGTGCCGACCAGACCCTGTTGTCGCAGTTGGCCCGGCTGACCTTCCCCACCGGCCCCTGGTACGCGATCATTCAGGCCGCCACCGCCCTGGTGCTGCTGCTTGCGGCGAACACCGCCTTCAACGACCTGCCCCGCCTGCTGTACTTCATGGCCCGCGACGGGTACGTGCCCCGCCGCTTTCTGCACCTGGGCGACCGGCTTGCGCTGAGCAACGGGCTGATCGCCCTCGCGGTCGCCGCCGCGGCGATTCTGGTGGCCTTCGGCGGCGAGACCCACTCCCTGATCCCGCTCTACGCGGTCGGGGTCTTCCTCGCCTTCACCCTCTCCCAGACCGGCATGGTCAACCACTGGCGGCACCACCGCGACCCCGGCTGGCGGCGGCGGGCGGCCATCAACGGCTTCGGTGCCACCCTCTCGGCGGTCGTCCTGGTGACCGCTGCGGTCACCAAGTTCACCGAGGGCGCCTGGGCGGTGGTGCTCGCCGTACCCCTGTTGATCTATCTGTTCCTTCGGGTACGCCGCCACTACGACCATGTTCAGCAGGCCCTGGGCCTGCACCCTGACCATCCGCCCTCGGTGGACCCGGCCGAGGACGCGCCGCCCGATGTCGTTCCGCAGCAGGTACGGCATCTGTTCCTCGTACCGGTGGCCCGACTCAACCAGGCGGCGCTGCGCACCCTCGCCTACGTCGGCTCGCTCGGCCAACCGGCGCTGGCCCTGCATGTCAGCCCCGAGAGCACAGAGGCCGAGCGGTTCCGCGCCCAGTGGAACACCTGGGGCGACCACATCCCGCTGGAGACCATCCTGTCGCCGCACCGCGTGATCATCCAACCCCTGGCGGAGTACGCCAGCGCGCTGCGTCTGCACCACCCCGACCTGACCCTCACCGTGGTCGTACCGGAGGTGGTGGTCGACCATCCCTGGCAGCGGGTGCTGCACTACCGCACCGAACAGCGACTACGACGGGCCCTGCGCCGCCACCCCGGCATCGTGGTGACCAGCCTGCCCACCCACCTCACCCGCTGATCGTCACGAAGTGCGTCCAGACCACCGACGGCGGTCGGCCAATGACGGGTGGAACTCGGTAGCCATGGCGACCGGCTGGTGCAAAGATCGACACCTGGGTCGCTAGCTCAACTGGATAGAGCATCCGACTGGTTAGCGCGTCCGCTCCCCGCCCACGCGGCTATGGGGGTGCTTCCTTCTCCTGTTGGATCGGAAGGTTCGGGGTTCGAGTCCCCGGCGACCCACTGTGCGGTTGGCCGTGTGCCGGCGGCTGCCGGAGTCGACCGGAACGGGGGACCACGTGCTGGAGAAGCTGATCATTCAGAGGACTCTGTGCGTGCCGGCGAGCACTGGTACGGCTGGCGACGGCGCAGCGGTGGCTCGGCAACTGGACGCGGTGCTACTGGATGTGGGGTTCTCGGCGTCGCGGGCCCTGCTGGAGCACATCGGTTCGCTGGCGCCGATGGCGGCGATGGACCTGGCTGCCACGGTCGTCTCTGCGGTGCGTGAGTTGGTCGGCGACCACGTCCAGCACAACGCCTACTTCCTGGGCTTCCCGGACGAGGTTCCGGACACCGTCGAGTTCTGGATGCAGCGGCTGCGGGCGGCCGTGCTCGCCGATGGAGGCACCGCGACCGACGGGCAGGTGCGCGACGCCGTGCTGTCCGGTCGGGTGAACCTGCTCGACCTGCCGGCGTACGGGACCTACCAGCACAGCTACGCCGAACTGCTGGCCGCGCACGACGACCTGATCAGCACGGCCGGGGACCGGCTGAGCGTGTTGCGGCTGGGCGACGCGGTCGAGGTGGAGGCGACGCGGCTCTATCTGGCGCTGGCCGGGAGTTCGACGCCACTGGGTGAGGCGGACCTCGCGCTCCTCGGCGAACTCGCGGTCGCCTGCTGCGACGGCGCGCAGCCGGTCGCGATTCCGGTACGGGAGAACCGGGCTGTGCTCAACGGGATCCGGCTCGTCCTGGGGCGGCCGCTGGTCGGCGTGGACACCACCACCGATGTGCTGCGCGTCGCCTGTCAGGTTTCCGGTGGGGACGCCTCCCTCGCGGCACCCACGCGTTTCCGTGCCTTCCGGCGGCCGGAGCGGCGAGTGCTGTTGGCCGCGTTGAACGATGTCGTCGGTGCGAGGCCGGACAAGCTCGGTGATGTGGCGCGCTACGCGGAGCGGTGGAAGCGGCTCGGGGAACGGTTACATCCACACGAGTACGACCAGTGGCCGCACGCGCAGGAAGTGTTCACAGTCGCGCGTGGCCAGCGGCGGGTGCCCAACCTCGCTGGTCGTGCCGAGGCGGCGATCCGTTCCGGTGCGATCGTCTCTGCCGCATCGGTGTTGTCGGCGGCGCCGGGTCTGCTGCTGCGCTCCACGGACCGGCTGCTGCGGTTGGCGTCGCCGTCGCAGCACACTGCCGTGGTCGAGGCGATCACCGGTGCGCTCGGCTCCGCATCGGGCCGGGTGCTGCTCTCGCTGCGTGAGCATGTCGCCAACCGGCTGACGCCCGTATCCGCCCGCGTGTACGTGAACCGCTCCCGCAAGGTGTGGACCGGTCCCGACCGACGGTCACCGCTGCCGGCCGATCTGGTGGCCGAGTTGTCCTCGCTGATCGACGCCGAGATCAGCACCCGACTACCGGAGTCGAATCGACCGTTGCTGGTGGATCCGGACGTGTTGGACGTCGCGCTGCCGCTGTCCGGCAAGGCGGCCGAGGGCGGATTCGCGGTGTTGCCGAGGGGATCGCGGGCGTCAGTCTCCGGTGACCTGCTGCGCTTTTTCATGTACTGGCGTCAGAGCAGCCGTCGCACCGATTACGACCTGTCGGTGCTGCTGCTCGACGACGAGTTCCATCCTGCCGGTCAGGTGTCCTGGACGAACCTTCGCGGAGGCCAGGTCGTGCACTCGGGCGACATCACCGACGCGATCGACGGTGCGACCGAGTTCATCGACGTGCCCCTGAAGACCCGTGGGCACTACGTGGTGCCGCAGGTCCACATCTATGCCGGCGAGTCGTTCGACGAGGTCGCCGAGTCGATGTTCGGGTACCAGACCCGCACGCGGGACCAGCGTGGTGCCCCGTTCGACGCACGGACCGTTCGGGCGCGTTCGCAGCTGCGCGGTCGGTGCCGGATCGCGTTGCCGATGGTGTTCACCAAGGACGACCGTGGCTGGCAGGCCATGTGGCTGCACCTGTACCTGTCGGGTAGGCCGTCATTCAACCGGGTGGAGGACAACACCTACACCACCGCCGACCGGGTACGCGCACTGACACGGCGGCGATACCTCACCATGTCCTACCTGGTCGACCGGTGGCGTACCCGAGTCGAGGTCAGGACGTGGGACGGTCGGCTGCCCGACGAGCCGGTCACCTTCGTCGGCATCGAGGCGCCCGAGGGACTGCCAGACGGGTCAGAGACGTTCGATGTGCACCGACTCGGTGAGCTGATTCCCGGCTGAGCGGCAGCCGCCCACGGTCGGGTGCGGCGCATCCCATCGATCGTTCGCCCGGCGAGCGGTGGCAGTTGGGCTGGCCGATGTGCTGCACACGGGACAGCTGAACTGCCACCGCTCCCGACTGCCGGGGTAGTCGGTGGAGGGTGGAGTGGTCAGTGGCTGAGGACGACCGTGGAGATGCTGCGGGCGCCGACGTTGACGCTCACCTGACCGCCGTTGACGCTGACGGACTGACTGGCCGCGTTGGCGTTCTGCGAGGTCAGGTAGTGCTCGGCCCGGGTGACGCCCTGCGGCACCTGGATCACGGCGTTGTTGACCGCGCTGGTCGAGCGGTTCAGGATCACCAGGGTGGTCTTGCCGCCGCCGGTGTAGGCGGTCACCTCCAGCGGATTGGCCTTGGTGCTCTTGGTCAGGGCCACCCGCTGGTAGCCGGGGCGGACGTACTTGGAGTACTGCGAGAAGGCGTACCCCCGCTTGAGGGGTGCCCCCGCCGTGGTGCCGAAGGCGGCCTCGCCGTCACCGATGAAGGAGTAGTACCGCTTGCCGTACCACCAGATGTAGGCGGTCCAGTTCGCCTCCATCGACCGGTGCACCGTACGCATGATGTCGTCCAGGGTCTCGTTCCAGACCGCAAGGTTGGCGGGGTTGCCCCAGATGTTGGAGCCGTTGCCGTCGGCCGCGTGCAGGTTCCACTCGGTCATCCACACCGGCTTGTTGTGCTGGTCGGCCAGGGGGTACGAGCGCAGTCGGCCGGAGGCCTCGGTGCCGTACAGGTGGCCGCCGATGTAGCCGATGTTGTTGCGGGCGGTGGTGTCGTTGAGGGTCGGATCGGTGTAGGTGTAGTTCAGGTTCACCGCCTCGGCGACCATCAGCCTGGTGTTCTGCACTCGGGTGCCGTGGTCACGGACGAAGTTGCGCAGCTCCGTGCCGCTCCAGTCCATCGAGTCGTAGTCGGGGTGCCAGTCCGGCTCGTTCTGCACCGAGGTGACATCGATGGTCACCCCCTGGTTGCGCATGTACTGCACGTAGCTGTTGAGGTGGTTGGCGTAGTCGGCGTACCGGTCGGTGCGCAGCTTGCCGCCGTTGATCCGGCTGTTGTTCGTCTTCCACTCCGCCGGTGCGGTCCACGGCGAGGCGAGGATCTTCACGCCAGATCCAGAGGACTTCGCCGTACGCAGGGCGTTGACCTGGGTCGACCACTCGCCGGAGACCGGCGAGATGCCGGTACGCACGATGGACAGCCCGAGCTGGTTGGGGCCGAGCCCGACCAGGGTCTGGGTGTCCGAGGTCGACCAGGTGCCGCCCCAGATCGGGGTGGCCGCACCGAAGCCGTCGACCGTCTGGTAGCGGGTGTTGCTGTTGACGGTGATGTCCGCCGGGCCGGTGGGCGGCGGGGTGGTCGGCGGCGCAGTGGTGGTCGGCGGTGCAGTGGTGGGGGTGGTGCCGCCGGTGCAGGTCACCCCGTTGAGGGCGAAGCTGGTCGGGGCGGGGTTGCTGCCCGACCATGATCCGTTGAAGCCGAACGAGGTCGTGCCGTTGGTCGGGATGCTGCCGTTGTAGCTGACATTGCGGGCGGTGACGGTCGCGCCGCTCTGGCTAAGGGTGGTGTTCCAGGCCTCCGTGACCCGCTGCCCAGCGCTGTAGTTCCAGGTCAGGGTCCAACTGGTGACCGGATCGCCGAGATTGGTGATGCTGACGTTGGCGCCGAAGCCGCCCTGCCATTCCGACGACACCGCGTAGTTGACCGAGCAGCCGGCGGCTGCCGCCCCGGCCGGCAGTGCCACGGCGACCCCGGCCGAGGCCAGCAGTACGGCACCGGTGGTCACCCGAGCGGCGTTGACTCTGAATCTTCTCTTGACGTCTCTCATCGCTGCCGTGCCCTTCGAGAGTGAACGTTCACCAACAGGTGAGACCGGCGCGGCGCTGCGTCGGCCCTGTCCGCGCTCCCCGGTGGGCAGTGAAGCCGCCGATCTTCTCCCGGCCAGCGTCCACTTTCATCGACCATCCTTGATGGGATGGGAGCGCTCCCGTAATGTACCGGACGCAGCTGTTAACGTTAACCTAACATTGATGACCGGCAATATCAGGTGGTCTTGCCGGGCGGGAGGTCGCGGTATGTCCAGATTCAGGCGAACAAACGTGTTGCTGGCCTCGGCCGGGGTGGCGTTGCTGGCCTCGTCGGTGGCCATCGTGGCGTTGCCGGCCAGCGCGGCGGCGGCCGGCTGCTCGGTGCGGTACGAGGTGCCGTCACAGTGGCAGGACGGCTTCGGCGCCAACGTCACCATCACGAACCTGGGTGACCCGGTGACCAGTTGGACCCTGACCTGGTCCTTCGGTGCGGGGCAGCGGGTCACCCAGTTCTGGAACACCGAGCTGACCCAGACCGGTGCGACAGTCACCGCCCGCAATGTCAGCTACAACGGCACCATCCCCACCAACGGCTCGACCTCGTTCGGCTTCAACGGGTCATGGTCGGGCAGCAACCCCGTGCCGACCAGCTTCGCCCTCAACGCGGTGGCCTGCACCGGCGGCACCACCCCCACCACCCCGCCGCCCGGCACCACCCCGCCGCCGACCACCCCACCGCCGACCACCCCGCCCCCGACGACTCCGCCGCCCACCACCTGCAACCTGCCGTCGACGTACCGGTGGTCCTCGACGGGTGCCTTGGCGCAGCCGAGGGCGGGTTGGGTGTCGTTGAAGGACTTCACCCACGCGCCGTACAACGGTCAGCACCTGGTCTACGCCACCACCCATGACACGGGTACGACCTGGGGTTCGATGAACTTCGGGTTGTTCTCGAACTGGAACCAGATGGGTTCGGCCAGCCAGAACCAGATGCCGTTCGCGGCGGTCGCGCCGTCGTTGTTCTACTTCGCGCCGCGCAACATCTGGGTGCTCGCCTACCAGTGGGGTGGGCCGGCCTTCTCGTACCGGACTTCGACGAACCCGGCGAATGTGAACAGCTGGTCGTC
>NZ_JBEYUI010000005.1:84999-269381 GCF_040643455.1 Micromonospora sp. NPDC047134 | reverse complement strand
ATGATCTTTGTGTGAGAACTCAGATCATGGACAGGGTCCTCCCCATTCCGCTAGACCTCGACCACCACAAATCCCCCCGATGGTCAAAACACGAGAGTGGCGGTCCACCCCAGCGGGGTGGACCGCCACTGGCGTTGTCAGGCGGTGATGCTCGCCAGATGCTGCTTGACCTGAACGATCGTCGGGTTGGTCAGCGCGCTGCCGTCGGCGAAGCGCAGGGTGGGGACGGTCTGGTTACCCCCGTTGACGCTCATCACGAAGTCGGCCGCGGCCGGATCCTGCTCGATGTCGATCACCTCGTAGGCGATTCCCTCCCGGTCGAGCTGCGACTTCAGCCGGTGGCAGTAGCCGCACCAGGGCGTCGAGTACATCGTGAGCATGATCAGATCCTCCCAATCTCAGCCCGGCTCGGGCTATCCGCAGTAACGTCCGGGGCGGCTGAGACAATTCCCCGTTGTGGTGGTCAACTCCCCGTCCGAACGCGTGCTCGCCGGCCTGGACCCGGAGCAACGCTCGGCGGTGACCGCCCTCGCCGGGCCGGTCTGCGTACTCGCCGGGGCCGGCACCGGCAAGACCCGGGCGGTGACCTCGCGGATCGCGTACCGGGCGTTGACCGGTGAGATATCCGCCCGGCACGTGCTCGCGGTCACCTTCACCGCCCGGGCCGCCGCCGAGTTGCGGCACCGGCTGGCCCAGTTGGGGGTGGCCGGGGTGCAGGCCCGCACCTTCCACGCCGCCGCGCTGCGCCAGGTGCGCTACTTCGCGCCCCGACTGCTGGACGGGCGGGCCATGCCGGAACTGCTGGACAGCAAGGTCCGGCTGGTCACCCTGGCCGCCGCCCGGGCCGGTCTGCGGACCGACCGCACGGCCGCCCGCGACCTGGCCGGCGAGATCGAGTGGGCCAAGTCCTGCCTGGTAGAGCCGGGGGAGTACGTGGTGGCCGCGGCCAAGGCGCTGCGCGAGACCCCGCACGACCCGGCCAAGGTGGCCGAGGTCTTCGCCGCGTACGAGAAGGTCAAGCGGACCACCGGGGTGATCGACTTCGAGGACGTGCTGCGGGCTGCGGTCTGGGGGATCGAGGAGCACCCGGACGTCGCCGAGCAGGTCCGCAACCAGTACCGGCACTTCGTGGTCGACGAGTATCAGGACGTCAACCCCTTGCAGCAGCGGCTGCTGGAGGCCTGGCTGGGCGGTCGGGAGGACCTGACCGTGGTCGGCGACGCCAGCCAGACGATCTACTCCTTCACCGGGGCCACCTCGTCGTACCTGGTCGACTTCCCGCGTCGGCACCGCGGCGCGACAGTGGTCCGGCTGGTCCGCGACTACCGTTCCACCCCCCAGGTGGTCGGCCTGGCCAACGCGGTCATCTCGCAGGCCCGGGGCACGGAGGCGCGGCTGCGGCTGGAACTGGTCGGTCAGCGTCCCGCCGGCCCCGCACCGGAGCTGCGGATCTTCACCGACGAGGCGGCGGAGGCCAACGCGGTCGCGGCCCGCTGCCGGGCCCTGGTCGAGGCCGGTACGGCGGCCCGCGAGATCGCCGTGCTGTTCCGCACCAACGCCCAGTCCGAGGCGTACGAGAAGGCGCTCGCCGAGGCGGGGGTGCCCTACGTGGTGCAGGGGGCCGAGCGGTTCTTCGAGCGGCCCGAGGTGCGTCAGGCCATGGTGGCGATGCGGGCGGCCACCCGGTCGATTGCGGGGGAGACCCCGCTGGTCACCGCAGTGGTCGAGGCGCTGGCCGCGGTCGGCTGGGCGCCGGACTCACCTCCGCCCGGCGGGGCCGCCCGGGAACGGTGGGAGGCGCTGGCCGCCCTGGTAGCGCTGGCCGAGGAGTACGCGGCCAGCCCGCAACTGCTGCCGCTGGGTGCGGCGGCCACCGTGGAGCGTCCGGTCACCCTGGCCGATTTCACCGACGAGTTGCACCGGCGGGCGGCACAGCAGCACGCACCGACCGTGGAGGGGGTCACCCTGGCCTCCCTGCACTCGGCGAAGGGGCTGGAGTGGGAGGCGGTGTTCCTGGTCGGTCTGGCCGAAGGAACCCTGCCCACCACGTACGCCCGCACCCCCGAGCAGGTCGAGGAGGAACGTCGCCTGCTCTACGTCGGCATCACCCGGGCCCGGCAGTGGCTCTGGCTGTCGTACGCCTCCGCTCGCTCGCCGGGTGGTCGCGCCCGGCGGCCGTGTCGCTTCCTGCCCCAGCTGGCCCCCTCCGGCACGACGGAGCGGGCCGGCGGCACCCGCCCGGCCCCCGGTACCCCGCGGCGGGCGGTCACCCGGATCGTCTCCTGTCGGATCTGCGGTACGACCCTGCTGGCCGGGCCGGACCGCAAACTCGGCCGCTGCGCGACCTGTCCCTCCGACATCGACGATGAGCTGCACGAGCGGCTGCGCGAGTGGCGGTCCCGGGTGGCGGACACCCAGAAGGTGCCGGCCTATGTCGTCTTCACCGACGCCACCCTGGTAGCGCTCGCCGAACGGCGTCCGGGCCGGGCCGAGGAACTGGTCGCCATCGCCGGCATCGGCCCCCGCAAGTTGGGCCTGTACGGAGAGGCTGTGCTGGCCCTGGTTGAGGGCGCGGCGGTGGACGAAATCTGCCCGCAGAAAACTTTTTGAATCTGGCCGTTAATTCGTTTGCCCTCGCCCGGTCGACGGGCATAGCCTCAGAACACACCTCGCGGGGGGCCCTGTTCGGGCTGCTCAACAGGGGATTGTCCGAGTCGACCACGAGTGAACGTCAAGGAGGTGGCACCGATGGAGAGCTACATCTACACGCGTCCGACGGCGCTGCCCGTTGCCGTCGCTCCGTTGTCTGCTGCCCTGACCGTCTCCGTGGCTCCGATGTCGGCCGATCGGGTCGCCGTCGCCGCTGCGCGACCGTGGGCTCCGCAGGCGCACCGGGTCGAGGTTCAGGCCGAGCTGATCCTCGCCCCAGAAGCGAATGCGATCCAGGGGACCAGTGGCTTCACGGGCAAGGGCGTCGATGGCGCCGTCAAGCGGATGGACGTCCGCGGTGTTCCACCTCGAGGTAGACCGGTCTGACCACCAGACCACCGGCTCACCTCGAGGCCGCGGAACCCGCATACCGGGATCCGCGGCCTCAGTTCTTTTTGCACCGCCGAAGTACGTCGGACCAGCGATCCACGAGATCGAGATGAGAGAGAGGTGACCGGGAGATGACTCTGGCGTTAGCCCCGCTCGACCTGAACGTCGAGACCGAGGCGAATCTGCCCTGCCGGAAGTTCGACCCCGACCTGTGGTTCTCCGACTCACCCACCGACCTGGACGTGGCCAAGACCCTGTGCGGGGACTGCCCGCTGCGGGTCGAGTGCCTCGCCGGCGCGGTCGAGCGCGCCGAGCCCTGGGGGGTCTGGGGTGGCGAGATCTTCGAGCGTGGCGCGGTCGTTCCGCGCAAGCGGCCCCGGGGCCGCCCGCGCAAGGAGGACCTCGCCCGCGACGCCGCACTGCGGGTCGAGGCCGAGGCGCGACTGGCGGCCAACGGGCTCGCCACCTCGCGCAGCGCCGTCCGGCTGGCTGCCTGAGATGTTCCCGATCCGAATCCGTCCCGCCGGTGTCGCACCGGCCGAGAGAAAGCCGAATCCCATGCTGCCCCTGATGACCGGAGTCGCCGAGATGCAACTACTTCATGAAGCGCTGTCGAGGGCTCGAATGCTCCGGCCTCAGGCCGGTCGCACTACCACGAGCACTGAGGCAACCCGATCCGCCCGTACCGTCGCCATGGCCAGCCGTACCCGGTCGGCCCGCGAACTGGGCCTCCTGTAGTACCAGACACCGAACAACGGCGGGCGAGGACCTTGTCCTCGCCCGCCGAAGTTTGTGCGGGGCGGCGGTCAGTCGGCCTCGGCGAAGCCGGGCAGCCAGCGTTCCAGGATGCCCCGGTAGGGGGCCTCGGCCTCCAGTTGGCACAGCACCCCGATCGACCCGAGGGTCACCCGGTGGATCAGCAGATACGACGGCGGCAGGTTGAGCTGCCGACTGAACTGGTACGCCGGGGAGCGCGGATTCGCCAGCCGGGCGGCCTCGGCCCGCAACCAGGCCCGGGTGAACCGGAACTCCTCGACCGCGATCGGTTCCAGCATCGGACGTAGGAAGTCCAGCAGGGCCTGGCCGTCGACCGGAGCCTCGGAGCTGACGAAACCCTCATCCCGCAGGCCGGCCACCACCTCGTCGGCGTCGCCCCGCAGGGCCAGCCCCGCGATGCGGCCGATCGGCTCCGGAGTCCCCTCCGGCATCCGCGCCACCGCACCGAAGTCGATCACCGCGAGCCGGCCGTCCGGCAACAGCCGGAAGTTGCCGGGATGGGGATCGGCGTGCAGCAGCCCGGCCCGCATCGGGGCCGACAGGTGCAGGACGGCCATCAGCCGACCGGCCTCGTCGCGTTGCTGCTCACTGCCCTCCCGGATGATGTCGGCCAGCGGGGTGCCCTCCACCCATTCGGTGACCAGGACCCGGGGTGAGGCGGAGAACACCGTCGGCACGTAGATCTCGGGGTCGTCCGCGTACGCGGTGGCGAAGGCCCGCTGCGACTCCGCCTCCAACTCGTAGTCGAGTTCCTCGGTGATCCGCTCCCGCAGCTCGGTCAGCAGCGGTTTGATGTCCAGCCCCGGCTGGATGGCCCGGAACATCCCCCCGAGCCGGGAGAGCTGCTTGAGGTCGGCGAGCAGGGCGTCACCGGCCCCCGGGTACTGGATCTTGACCGCGACCTGCCGGGTCGTGCCGTCCGGCATCCGCCACACCGCCCGGTGCACCTGACCGATGCTCGCCGCGGCGGCCGGCGAGTCGTCGAAGCTCTCGAACCGCTCCCGCCAGGCCGGGCCGAGCTGCTCGGCCAGCACCCGGTGCACGCTGGCGGCCGGCAGCGGTGGCGCGGCCTCCTGGAGTTTGGTCAGGGCCTGCCGGTACGGCGCGGCGACCTCCTCCGGCAGGGCGGCTTCGAAGACCGACAGGGCCTGACCGAACTTCATCGCCCCACCCTTGAGCTGGCCGAGCACGCTGAACAGCTGCTCGGCCGTACGCTGCTGGATCTCCGCCGAGATCACGTCGGAGGCCAGCCCGGTGACCCGCTTTCCCATGCCGAGGACGGTCCGACCGGCGAAGCCGAGCGGCAGAGCGGCGAGCTTGGCGGTCCGGGAGACGGCGCGGCGCGGGATGTCGGTCACCTGGCCATTGTTACTGACTCGGCACCCCGACTGCTGCCGTGCGGCCGGGCTGGCTGCCCGTCGGGCGGGCACGCCAGCATCCGCAGCGGGGATGCGGCGGCCACTGGCGGCGCCGGAGATTGCCCGGGGAGGTGAGTTCGACCGCGGCCCCCAGGGTCTCCGGGGTACCCCCGTCCAGGTGCAGCAGGGCCTCACCCACCGCGAGGGCGGTGGCCGCCAACAGGTTGCCCACGGTGCCGCTGGGATTGGCCGGGCGGCTGGCCAGTTGGGCGGCCAGCGCCGGCCAGTCGGGGTCCCGGTCGGTGCGGTGCAGGTCCAGGCAGCCCAGGCAGGGCCCGTCCGGGGGCCGGACCAAGGGCCCGATCACCGGTACGGCCTCCCGCAGGTCCACCAGCAGGTGCGGTTGGCGACGTTGGGCGTGCCCGGCGGCCAGCAGCGCGGCGGGCCGGTCGGCGCCCAACTGGATCACCAGGTCGGGCCGGGGCCGTCGTTGTGGACCGGTGCTGGTGCCGGGCGCCGATCGGGCGACCGCGGCCCGCACCGCCCGGCCCAACGGTCGACCGATCTCAGCGGCCGCGATGCCGGTGCCGACCAGGTCGATCGGTCGCACCACACCGGGCAGGTCGGGATGAACGTGACCGACGCCGGCCTGGGCCAGGGCGACGGCGATGGCGGCGCCGAGCGGGCCGGTGCCGGTGACCGTGACCCGGCTGGCCAATCGGCGGCGGAGGACCTGGGCGGGAGTTCCCGGCAGCCGGGCGGCGGCCAGGGCCAGGGCGGCGGCCTCCGTGGCCAGCCGGGCCCGGTGGGGTCCGGTCAGCTCGCGGGGCAGGAGGGTGTGCATCGGCACCACCAGCCCGGCGGCCCGCAGGGCGTCCAGCAGGGTACGGGCGTGCTCCGTCCGGCTCCTGGTGCCGGTGACCACCTGCCGTTCGCTGTGCCGGCCGTCCAGCAGGTCCAGCAGCTCGGCGGCCCGGGGGTCCGCGATCTCCACCAGGACGGCTCGGTCCTGGTCGAGCCCGAGTTGCAGGGTGTGCCGGTCGCGCCAGAGGCGACTGAGCCCGGGGAGCAGGGTGGGACGGGGGGAAGGCGGAGAAGGCGGCATGGGTACGAACAGTGACCGAATCCCTGCGTTGCGTCGATCGTTGTCCACAGGTGGCCAGGGTCAGATCCAGGGCTGTCCACAGGATTTGCCGAGATATCCACAACCGGCGGGTAGCTACAGTCGGTCCTCCGACAGTCACCCACACCGACGAACGGGGGGTGGCCGCTCGGCCACCCCCCGTTCGTCGGGTGCGTACGTCAGACCTTGGCCTTGCCCAGGATGCGGTTCACTGTTGTGCCGCACACCGGACACTTGCCCTTGGCCATGTTCATGCCGGTCTTCGAGACCTCCACGCGGCCCTCGAAATCCCGCTTCTCCTTGCACTTGACGCAGTAACCGTTGTAGCTCTGGGCCTGGTCGGCCACGGTGCCCTCCTCGTCTCGTCCGCCGGTCGATACCGGTCCGGCGGGTTTCCGGCGGCGGTCGCGTACGGCGTCCGGCGCTGGTCTTTGCCGCGGTCACCCACGTGACCGCTGGTTGGCGGACCCTACCCAGGTGTGGGCGGTTCCATGTCAGCTGCGCTTTGCCACTGTGAGCAAGGCGACGTCGAGAGTGTGCACGCCAAATCGGGCCAGATCAGCCAGTTTCGCGGGGACACGCCGACCGGGAGCCCGCAATTGCGCTGGTGGTGCCAGTTGTGGCGGACCCGGGTACCCCCGCTGGGCCGGGACCATGCGATGATCACTTAGCCTGGGCGGGCGGCGACATTACCGCTCAGTCCACCACGAAGCGTGATCGCGACACATGCCCCCGAGTCCGGGCAATTTTTTTTCGGGACTCCTGCCGACCAATCACCATTTTTCGGACGCGTGTCGCGGGTTGACCCTTGCGGACCCCTGGTCACAACGCATTAGCTTGCCTTCGTGACAGCAAACCGAGGCTGCGCGGTCCACTGATGGCTGGGCCGCGGAAGCCGGTCGTCGAGGTACGGCGCAGCCAGCGCCGGCGACGCACGGTGTCCGCCTACCGCGACGGTGAGCGCGTCGTCGTCCTCATCCCGGACCAGTTCTCCCGGGCCGAGGAGAGCGAGTGGGTCGACCGGATGCTCGCCCGGCTCGCCGCCCGGGAGGGCCGCCTGGCCCGCTCCGACGGGGAACTGCTGGCCCGAGCCGACCGGCTGATCAATCTCTATCTGACGGAGTACGGCAGCCAGGCCCTGCCGGCCAGTGTCCGGTGGGTGAGCAACCAGAACGGCCGTTGGGGCTCCTGCACCCCGGCGGACCGGTCCATCCGGTTGTCCCACCGACTCCAGGACATGCCGGACTGGGTCCTCGACTACGTGCTGCTGCACGAACTCGTGCACCTCATCGTGCCCAGCCACAACGCTGACTTCTGGGCCCTGGTCGGCAGGTACGCCAAGACCGAACGCGCCCGAGGCTATCTGGAGGGCGTGGCGGCCGTCTCCGGCGTTCCCTGACACCGGCGGGCACCCCGTTCGGCCCTCGGCGTAGGGTCGGGGAATGCCCCGACGTGTGGTGGTGGCCCTGCTGGCGCCGGTCACCTGGGCGCCGCCCGGCCTCGACCCGACCCAATGGCGTACGGCCCTCGCCGAGGACGTGGTGGACCTGCTGGCCACCCTCAACGAGGTGGACGCCGCAGTGGCGGTCACCCCGGCGGACCGCTGGCTCGCCGACGCGGTGATCTGGCCGGGTACCCGCGTCTACGAGGTCCCCGAACCCACCCCGAACGCAGTCTTCGCCGCCCTGACCGGCGCAACCGCGCCACCCGACCCCGCCGACCCGGTCGAGGGTGCTGGGCGGGTCGGTGATGCTGGAGCGGGGGAGGGTTACGAGCGGTCGACGGGCCGGTACGAACAGGTGGCCGTGATCGCCGGGGACGCTCCCGACCTGCCGGGGCTGACCATCGGCAAGCTGTTGCGTCCACTGACCAGCCGACCGGTCGCGGTAGCCCCGGCCGAGGGTGGCGCCGGGCTGCTGGGCGTGGCGGCCCGGCTACCCGTACCGCCCTGGTTGCCGCCGTTGGACCTGGACGCCACCGTGCCCGCGGCCGTGCGCGCGGCGGCGCCCCGCCCAGGCGACCTGGCGGTCACCCCCTCCTGGCACCGGCTGCGCGGTCCGGCGGACCTGGCCCGCCTCGACCCCGCCCTCAGCGGTTGGGAGAACACCCGCGCTCTCCTGGCTGACGCTGGCAAACCCTGACCAACTCGCGCAGCAAGGCGTCCGCCTGACGCGGTGTGAATTCACTCGATGTGGGATCGAGTGGCCTCAGAGTCACGCGAAGCCACTCGATCCCAGATCGAGCGTGATCTTGCCCAGCAGCAGGGAGCGGGGAGCGGGACAGCCCACGAGATCCCGTGCAGGGTCAGTGGGGCGGGGGTGGTGCCTGTGGTCAGGAGGGGGTGTCGCCGCCCTTGGGGTCGTCGTCTCGGCGGTTCTGCTCGCCGGGGGCCTTCTCCTCCGGGCCGCCGGGGGCGGTGAAGTCGAAGCTCTCCAGCTCGGCCATCAGGTCGACATCGGTCATGGCGAAGGCCACCGGGTCGGCGAAGTCGTCGTCGGAGGGCAGCAGGTCCGGGTGCCCCCACAGGGCGTCCCGGCCGCCGATGCCCCGGTGCTCGGTGAGCGCCGCCCACAGCGCCGCGGCCTCCCGCAGTCGGCGGGGTCGCAGCTCCAGCCCGACCAGGGCGGCGAAGGTCTGCTCGGCCGGCCCACCGGCGGCCCGGCGCCGACGGAAGGCCTCGCCCAGCGCCACCACGTTCGGCAACCGGCCGGCGGCCGCGCCGTCGACCACGTGGCAGACCCAGCCCTCGACCAGGGCCAGGGCGGTCTCCAGCCGGGCCAGTGACGCCTTCTGAGTGGGGCTGTCCTCCGGGGTGAAGATGCCTTCCAGCGCGATGGCCTGCATCGACTCCGGATCGGTCGGGTCGACCCGGCCCATCGCCTCTTCGATCGCCTCCCGGTTGACCCGGATGCCGGCGGCGTACGTCTCGACGGCGTTGAGGACATGCCCGCGCAGCCACGGCACATGCTCGAACAGCCGCTGGTGTGCCGCCTCGCGCAGAGCCACGTAGAGGCGTACCTCGTCCTCGGGTAGCTCCAGGCCCTCGCCGTAGCTGCGGATGTTGGCCGGGATCAGGGCGGCCGTGCCGGCCGGGCCGAGGGGCAGGCCGATGTCACCGACGGAGAGCACCTCCGCGGCGAGCGAGCCGAGGGCCTGGCCCAGCTGGCCGCCGAAGAGGGCGCCGCCCAGGGTGGCGACCATCGACTGCATCGGGCCCAGTTGGGCGCGGGCCTCCGGCGGCACCAGGTCACCCATCGCGCCGACCATGCGGCTGGCCACCGGGTCGCACAGCTTGCGCCAGACATCGAGGGTCTTGAAGATCCATTCGTTGCGGTTCCAGGCCACCACGGTCCGGATGCCCGAGGGCAGCGCGGAGGCCGGCTCCAGCCAGAGGTCGGCGATGCGCAGCGCCTCCTCTACGGCGTTGCGTTCGTACGGCGAGACCGCCGGGTCGCCCGACGCGGCCAGTTGGCTGGCCGCGACCTGGCGGGCCAGGTCCCAGTTGACCGGCCCGCTTCCCGGCGCGGAGAGCAGGTGCTGCAACTGCGACATGAACTGCTGCATCTGCGCGGGGTCGTTGGGGTCGGGCGGCTGCCCACCTGGTAGCGCGAAACCGAACGGAATATCAGGCACGACGTCTACGGTACGCGTGCCGCGCCCCAGGTGACCCGCGCCGCTGTTGCGCTGAGGGCGAAGTCGCCCTCATGCCGCCGGACGCCATGGCCCGGATCGGTACGCTCTGCCGCATGAGACGTCGAGGCGTGACCGTCCTGCTCGGTGCTCTGCTCACCGCTCTACTCAGCATCGGGGTGCTCGGTGCGCCCGTCCCGTACGTGGTGCTCGGTCCCGGTCCGACCGTGGACACCCTCGGGCAGGAGGATGGCAAGGAGGTCATCCAGGTTTCCGGACGGGAGACCTCCACCTCGACCGGTCAACTCCGGCTGACCACGGTGGGGGTGCAGCCCAGCGTCAAGCTGCGGACCGCCATCCAGGGGTGGCTGGACGACGATCAGGCGGTGGTGCCGCGCGAGCTGGTCTACCCGCCGGGGGAGAGCCGGGAGCAGGTCGAGCAGCGCAACGCCGAGGACTTCCAGGTCTCCCAGACCAGTGCGGAGACCGCCGCGCTGCGCAAGCTCGGCTACGAGGTCCAGGTCGTCGTCCGGGGGGTCTCCGCCGACGGTCCGGCGGTCGGGTTGCTCCAGGAGGGTGACGTGATCACCTCCGTGGACGGCGAGGCGGTGCCGCTGGCCTCCCGGCTGACCGAACTGATCAGGGCCAAGCCGGCCGGCACCCCGCTGCGGATCGGCTTCACCCGCGAGGGGGTGGCCGACACCGCCACGATCACCACCCGGGAGATCGACGGCCGCCCCCGCATCGGGGTGGACATCGGGCAGCAGCAGCCGCATCCGTTCACCCTCTCCTTCGACCTCAAGGACATCGGGGGTCCCAGCGCGGGCCTGATGTTCGCCCTGGGGATCATCGACAAGTTGACCCCGGAGGATCTGACCGGCGGCCGAATCATCGCCGGCACCGGCACCATCGACGACTCCGGGCGGGTCGGTCCGATCGGCGGCATCCCGCAGAAGCTGGTCGGGGCCAAGGAGGCCGGTGCCACCGCCTTCCTGGTGCCGGCGGCCAACTGTGCCGAGGCGGTACGCAACCGGCAGCCCGACCTGCCGTTGGTCAAAGTGGGTTCGCTCGATGAGGCCCTGGCGGCGCTGGAGACCCTGCGGGCCGGCGGCGAGCCGACCCACTGCTGAATCCTGCGCTGACCGCACCGCCCGCCTCCGGCCGGTCATCCCGCCTCTGAGCAGGGCGAACGCGCGGGAGGTGGCGATCCGCGAGGGCCGCCGCAGGCGGCTGCCCCGCGACCTTGCTCGGATGCTTCCAGCCACACCCCGTACTCTGGGTGCCTGGTCGGTGCCGATCATATCGAGCGTGCGGAGCCAACAGTGGTCATGCGTAGCAGCAGCCCCCTGCCGAGGATGAGCCGACGTGGACGCGTCACGGTCGGCGTCTTGATCGGGGTGTTCGTCCTGTTCACCCTGCTGGGCTGGGGGGTGCAGGCCTGGACAGACTGGCTGTGGTTCTCCGAGGTCGACTACACCCAGGTCTTCACCGGGGTCCTGCTCACCCGGCTGGTGCTCTTCCTGGCCGGCGCGGCAGCGATGGCGGTCATCGTCGGGGGCAACCTCTGGCTGGCCCAACGGCTGCGGCCCCGCAACCGGCCGCACTCGCCGGAACAGGCCACCCTTGAGCGGTACCGGATGCTGCTCGGCCCTCGGCTGGGGATGTGGATCGCGCTGGCCGCGGCGATCGTGGGTCTGTTCGCCGGGCTGTCCGCGCAGAGCCGCTGGAACCAGTGGCTGCTCTTCCGCAACGGCGGCGACTTCGGCGTCAACGATCCCGAGTTCGGTACGGACATCGGCTTCTACATCTTCCAGTTGCCCTTCTGGCGCTTCCTGCTCGGCCTGGGCTTCACCGCCGTGGTGCTGGCCCTGATCGGCTCGCTGGCGGTGCACTACCTGTTCGGCGGGGTGCGGCTGCAGGGCGTGGGCGACCGGATGACCAACGCCGCCCGGGCTCACCTGAGTTCCCTGGTGGCGGTCTTCGTCCTGCTCAAGGCGGTCGCCTACGTGCTGGACCGGCGTTCCATGCTGCTGGAGTACAACGACGGGGTGGGGGTCTACGGCGCCGGGTACGCCGACATCAACGCCCTGCTGCCGGCCAAGGAGATCCTCGCCTACATCTCCGTGGTGGTGGCGATCGCGATCATCGTGTTCTCCAACGCCTGGATGCGCAACCTGGTCTGGCCGGGCATCTCCCTGGCCCTGCTCGGGGTCTCCGCGGTGGCGATCGGCGGCATCTACCCCTGGGCGGTGCAGACCTTCGAGGTCAAGCCGAGCGCCCGGGACAAGGAAGCGCCCTACATCGAGCGCAGCATCCAGGCCACCCGGGCCTCCTTCGGGTTGGACATCGCCCAGCACACCCCGTACGCGGCCAGCAATTTGACCCCACCGGAGAGCCTGGCCACCGACACCTCGGTGGTGTCGAACGTCCGGTTGCTCGACCCGCAACTGGTCAGCGAGACCTACACCCAGTTGCAGCAGGTCCGTGGCTTCTACGACTTCGGCCCGAAGCTGGACATCGACCGGTACACCGTCGAGAACCAGACCCAGGACTACGTGGTCGGCGTACGCGAGATCAACTACGGCGAGCTGACCGCCCAGCAGAGCAACTGGATCAACCGGCACACGGTCTACACCCACGGGTACGGGGTGGTGGCCGCTCCCGCCAACCGGGTGGTCTGCGGTGGTCAGCCGTACTTCGTCTCCGGCTTCCTCGGCGACCGGGCGCAGGAGTCCTGCTCCTCGCCCACCGACCTGATCCCGGCCAGCCAGCCCCGGATCTACTACGGCGAGCGGATGCAGGGCAGCGACTACGCCATCGTCGGCAAGCCCAACCCGGACGCCAACCCGGCCGAGTTCGACCGACCGGCCGGCGAGACCGGTGAGGGTCGCGAGTCGTACTACACCTACACCGGTTCCGGCGGCGTCGAGATCGGTTCGTTCACCCGGCGCCTGCTCTACGCCATCAAGGAGCAGGAGGCGAACTTCCTGCTCTCCGAGGCGGTCAACGAGAACTCCAAGCTGCTCTACGTGCGTAACGCCCGGGACCGGGTGGAGAAGGTAGCCCCCTTCCTGACCCTGGACGGCGACCCCTACCCGGCGATCGTCGACGGCCGGGTGCAGTGGATCGTGGACGGTTACACCACCGCGGCCACCTACCCGTACGCGGAGCGGGTCAACCTCCAGCAGGAGACCACGGACGAGTTGACCGGCCGGGGCACCATCCAACTGGCCCGGGAGAACGTCAACTACATCCGCAACTCCGTGAAGGCGACCGTCGACGCGTACGACGGCACGGTCACCCTCTACGAGTTCGACGAGAACGACCCCGTGCTCAAGGCGTGGAACAAGGCCTTCGGCGGTGACCTGATCAAGCCGCGCGCCGAGATCCCGGAGTCCCTGGCGGCCCACTTCCGCTACCCCGCGGACCTGTTCAAGGTGCAGCGCAACCTGCTCACCCGGTTCCATGTCACCACCCCGGGCGACTTCTACTCCGGGCAGGACTTCTGGCAGGTGCCGAACGTGCCGGACGCGCCGGACAGCGAGGTCAAGCAGCCGCCGTACTACCTCTACACCCAGTTCCCCGAGCAGGACGCGCCGACCTTCCAGCTGACCAGCGCGGTCACCCCGAACGGCCGGCAGAACCTGGCGGCGTTGATCTCCGGGTCGTACCAGGACGGCAAGCCCAGGTTGCAGGTGCTGGAGTTGCCCGACCAGACCCGGGTCTCCGGCCCGGTGCAGGTGCACCAGCAGATGACCAACAACGCCAACATTCGGCAGCAGTTGAACCTGCTCTCCTCCAACCAGGCCCAGGTGCAGTACGGCAACCTGCTCTCCCTGCCCTTCGGCAACGGGATGCTGTACGTCGAGCCGGTGTACGTCAAGAGCAACCAGACCGACGCGTACCCGCTGCTGCAGAAGGTGCTGATGTCCTACGGTGACGGCGGTTCCTTCGTGGTGCTGGCCGACAACCCGAGCGACGGCATCAAGCAGCTGGTCGAGCAGGGCAAGCGGGCCAACGCCGGTAACCCACCGCCGGCCACCGAGCCGCCGGCCGGGGACGAGGAGCCCGGGGCCACCCCGTCGGCGACTCCCTCGGCCACCCCGCCGGCCGGTGACGCGCCGCCGCTGACCGGCGACCTGGCGACGGCCGCCAACCGGGTGCAGGCCGCGATCACGGAGGTCCGGGCCGCGCAGACCTCGGGCGACTTCGAGCGGTACGGCCGCGCGTTGAAGGAGTTGGACGAGGCCCTCACCGCCTTCCAGCAGGCCCAACAGACGGCCAATGGGGGCGGGGCCCCCGCGAGCAGCCCGTCACCGACCGGCTGATCTGAGTCGAAAAGGGGCCTGCCGTCGGTGATCCGGCGGCAGGCCCTTTTCGCTGGGGTTCGTGCCTACGGCCGGGCGGTTACGGGGTCGTTTTGCGGCGGCCGGGGGTGGTGCGCTACGGTGGATCTAGCGACGCGGGGTGGAGCAGCTCGGTAGCTCGCTGGGCTCATAACCCAGAGGTCGCAGGTTCAAATCCTGTCCCCGCTACTGCCCGACCACGGCCCCGGACTTCAGTCCGGGGCCGTGGTCCTTTTCCGCGCTGCGTCAGGCCCGCTCTGCCGGCTCGTCGGGATTGTGGCGGTGTTCGCGCCGATGGCGGGGGTGGGTGATCGGTGCGGTCACGGGTGCGGTAGGCTGAATCTACCGACGCGGGGTGGAGCAGCTCGGTAGCTCGCTGGGCTCATAACCCAGAGGTCGCAGGTTCAAATCCTGTCCCCGCTACTACCTGGCAACGGCCCCGGACTTCAGTCCGGGGCCGTTGTCGTTGTCCGGGACATCCTCCGGGCCGCTGTGCCGCTCGGCGTCGAGGTCGACACGCAGGTATTGGTCGACGGTGGTTGCGCCCGTCAACGAGGATGACAACATGTCTTCGTTGAGCAAATGGTGGGGCCGGCTCGGCACCCTCGTGAGCGTGGTCGTGCTGTCGGTGTTCGTCCCGGTCGCCGCCTGGGCCTCTACCGGGACCGGGGAACTGGTCGTCGAGGCCGCCCGGCGGCGGCGGGGTGGCGGCTTCATCGGCTTCCTGGGTCTGCTCTGCTGCCTGGTCGTGGTGGTCGTGATCGTGCTGCTGGTGCTCCGGATGACCCGCCGACGGCGCTGACCCGGCCCCGCCCGCACCCCGGCCCGACCCTCCTCGGGGCCCTTGCCTGTCGGCGGCGTGCCCGGCACATGGTCTACTTGTCGCCGTGGAACTTCTGCATTCGGGCAAGGTGAGGGACGTCTACGCCGACGGCGACGACCTGATTCTGGTCGCCTCGGACCGCATCTCCGTCTATGACGTGGTGCTGCCGACCCCCATCCCGGACAAGGGCAAGCTGCTCACCGCGCTGTCGCTGTGGTGGTTCGAGCAACTGGCCGACCTGGTGCCCAACCACGTCATCTCGGCCACCGAGGTACCGGCGGAGTTCGCCGGCCGGGCGATCCGGTGTCGTCGGCTGGAGATGGTGCCCATCGAGTGCGTGGCCCGAGGCTTCCTGACCGGTGGGGGTCTGAAGGAGTACGAGCGCACCGGGGCGGTCTCCGGTGTCGAGTTGCCGCGCGGGCTGGTGGAGGCCTCCGCTCTGCCCGAGCCGATCTTCACCCCTTCGACGAAGGCGCCGGTGGGCGAGCACGACCAGCCGATGACCTTCGCCGAGGTGGTCGACAAGGTAGGGGCCCAGACCGCCGAACGGTTGCGTCAGCTGACCATCGACGTCTACTGCCGAGGCACCGAACTGGCCGCGGAGCGGGGCATCCTGGTCGCCGACACCAAGATCGAGCTGGGTTGGGCGGCGGACGGCACCCTGGTCCTCGGCGACGAGGTGCTCACCCCGGATTCCTCGCGGTTCTGGCCGGCCGAGTCGTACCAGCCCGGCCGGACCCAGTTCTCCTACGACAAGCAGTACGTCCGGGACTGGGCCGCCGGTAGCGGTTGGAACAAGCAGGCCCCGGCGCCGGAGGTGCCGCCCGAGGTGGTCGAGGCCACCCGTGCCCGCTATGTGGACGTCTACGAGACCCTCACCGGCAAGCGCTGGGAGTAGCTCACTCCAGCCGGTGTCGTCCGGTGTGCTGCTCGGTGACCGCGGTGGCGGTGATGATGCGTACCGTGGTGCCGGCCGGGCCGGTAGCGACCTCCATGGCGTCGGTCAGCTCGCGGGCCAGCCACAGGCCCCAGCCCCCGGCGGTGTCCGGGGCCGGCCGGTTGCGGTTGTCCAGCCGCTGAACGCTGATGCCCTGGCCGTGGTCGGAGACCTCGCAGAGGATCAGCCCGGGCTCCGCCCACATCCGCAGCCAGCCCTGGCCTCCGCCGTGCCGCACGGCGTTGGTGATCAGCTCGTTGACGGCGAGCACGAAGTCGTCCAGGCGCTCCTCGCGCAGGCCGGCGGCGTGCGCACAGGAGGCGACCGAGTGTCGAAGCTCGGTCACCTGCGCCTGGTCGAAGGCATCGGCGATCAGGAGGGCATGTTCGATGGGCACCACCGTACGCGGTGTAGGCGGTTCTGCGTTTGTCATGGCCCTGTCCCGACAGAAGATCGCGGAGCTTTACGCGGCATTTACCACCGTACGTCAGGGTTCATTGGGTCGCAGCGGCCGAAGTGGGAACCGATCACCTGTGGCATGGTGACCCACGTGCCCACGCCCGGTGGTTTCGAGATCCCACTCTGGCGTGCCGTCGCGGTCTTCCGGGTGGCATCGCTGGCGTACGTCTGTGTGATCGTTGCCCGCGACGCGGACCGGTACGCCCACCCGTTCGCCGCCGGTGCGCTGGTGCTGGCGATGGCGGCCTGGACCCTCGCCACCGCGATCGGCTACGCGGCGCCCAGCCGGCGCGGCTGGCCGTTGCTCCTCGCCGACCTGGGCGTCATCGTGGCCATTCTGCTGGTCACCCCCTGGGTGATGGGCCGGGAGGCGATTGAGGCCGGGCTGCCGACCCTGGCGGTCGCCTGGCTGAGCGGGCCGGTGTTGGCCTGGGCGGTCTCCGGTGGACGGCGTCGTGGGGTGACCGCCGCCCTGGTCATCGGCGGCACCGACCTGCTGACCCGGGGCATGGTCACCCCTACCGCGATCAACGGCGCCATCCTGATGCTGCTGGCCGGGGTGGTGGTCGGGTATGTCGCCCGGCTGGCGGTCCGGGCCGAGCAGCGGTTGCAACAGGCCGTGGAACTGGAGGCGGCCACCCGGGAACGGGAGCGACTGGCCCGCGACATCCACGACTCCGTGCTCCAGGTGCTGGCCCTGGTGTCCCGCCGAGGGGAGCGACTCGACGGGGAGGCCGGTGAGCTGGCCCGGTTGGCCGGCGAGCAGGAGGCGGCCCTGCGGGCGTTGATCTCCGATGCGGGTCCGCGCGTCACCGACGGGCCGATGGACCTGCGGGAACTGCTCGGCCGGTACGCCTCGGCCAGCGTTTCGCTGTCCACCCCGGCCACCCCGGTGCTGCTTGCCCCGCCGGTGGCGCGGGAACTGGCCGCCGCCACCGGGGCCGCTCTGGACAATGTGGCCCGGCACGGCGGGGGACGGGCCTGGGTGCTGGTCGAGGATGAGGGTGCGACCGTGACCGTGTCGATCCGGGACGAGGGGCCGGGTTTCCCTCCGCAGCGGCTCACCGAGGCCGCCGCCCAGGGCCGGCTGGGGGTGGCTCAGGCCATCCGGGGTCGACTGGCCGACCTGGGTGGGACCGCCACGATCAGTTCCGTGCCGGGCAGTGGTACCGAGGTCGAACTCACCGTGTCGAGGAGGAGACCGTGAGCGGAGTACGGGTGATGGTGGTCGACGACCACCCGATGTGGCGCGAAGGGGTGGCCCGGGATCTGGCCGAGGCAGGCCACGAGGTGGTGGCCAGTTGCGGCGAGGGACGCCAGGCGGTCCGGGTGGTGGCCGCCGCCCGCCCCGACGTGGTGGTGCTGGATCTGCAACTGCCGGACATCTCCGGGGTGGAGGTGATCCGTGGGGTCCGTGCGGCCTGGCCGGCGGCCCGGGTGCTGATGCTCTCCGCCAGCGGCGAGCAGCAGGGGGTGCTGGACGCGGTGAAGGCCGGGGCCACCGGCTATCTGCTGAAGTCCGCCGGGCACGCCGAGTTCCTGGACGCGGTACGGCGCACCGCCGCGGGGGAGCCGGTCTTCACCCCCGGTCTGGCCGGGCTGGTGCTCGGCGAGTACCGCCGGTTGGCGGCTGCCGGTGGGCCTCAGTCGCAGCAGGACGACGGCACCCCCCGGCTCACCGAACGGGAGACCGAGGTGCTCCGGCTGGTGGCCAAGGGGATGTCCTACAAGCAGATCGCCGGCCGGCTGGGCCTGTCCCACCGCACGGTCCAGAACCACGTGCAGAACACCCTGGGCAAGTTGCAACTGCACAACCGGGTGGAGCTGACCCGCTACGCGATCGAGCGGGGCCTGGACGACTAGGCGTGCGCCGTTTCGCCGAAACGGCGGGGTCCGGCTCGACGGGATATCGCCACTTCGGCGAAGCGGCGCCAGCCACCGGACGGAGTCAGACCGCCCGGGGCGGCCGGGTCTCGTTGACGGCCAACTCCTCGGCGCTGGCGCCGCCGCCGGCGGCTCCCGCGTCGTACGCGATCGAGTCGGCTTCCTGATCGGTGTGGGTGCCCTCGTCCGGCTGGACCAAGCGGCCCACGTCGTCCTCCGTGGTGCCCAGTTGCCCGTGGTCGTAGAGGGAGACCGGGGAGTTCGGGTCGGAGGTCGGACCGGGCTCCAGCACGTCGGCGTCGAGCTGCGCCTGCGCGGCCTGCTCCCGACTGTCCGCCTCGGCCGCGATGTCCGGGTCCACCGGGGCGGCCAGGGGGTCGTCCACCGGCAGCTCGAACTGCTCCCGGCTCAGCTTGTAGTCCAGCGACTCACCGTCGAGCTGCTCGTCGGCGGTGACCCCGAACTCGTCGACGGCCACCGGTACGCGGTCACCGGGCAACTGGGCGGGCGCCGGGCCGTCCGCTTCCCGTCCGGTCAAGACGTCGTCCCCGGCCGTCGAGTCGTCATCGGCGGTGTCGGGCAGACCGTCGGCCTCGGGGTCGGACAGCGGGGCGGGGTACTCGTCTTCGCGCATACCTGCTCCACTACCCGCTGCCGGCGGTGCCGTAACCGGCCGGGCCGGTGCCGATCGGCGGATGGTCCAGGCCCTCAGCGCACCTCACGACGCTGGCGGGCGAACGCCGCCACGGTGTCGACCGCGCTGCGGGCGGCGGCCAGGCCCAGGGCGGCGGTCATCCGGATCAGCTGACGGCGGCGGCCCTGCCAACCACCGACCGGGATGCCCTCCCCGGCCGGGCGGAAGACATTGCCCGCGCTGGGTGGGCGGACGGCCAGGCCCAACTGGGTGCGCCCGGCGTACCAGGCTAGGGCGCGTTCGGCCAACGCCGGGGCCAGCCGCCACTGGAGGCCGATCAACCGGGCCGCGCCCCCGGCGTACGCCTCCCGGCGCGGACGGCGCAGCAGCCGCACGATCGTCTCCGCGACCAGCTCCGGAGGGTAGACCGGTGGCGGCGGGGCCAGGATCCGGCCGGTGTGGTTGGCGGCGTGCCGGAAGAAGGGGGTGTCGATGGCGGCCGGTAGCACCGTGCAGATCGAGATGGCACCCCGACCGGTCAGCCGCAGTTCCTGGCGTACCGTGTCGGCCAGGCCCCGGATGCCGTGTTTGGCGGCGTTGTAGGCGGACTGGTACGGCATGGCCACCTCGGCCAGCACAGAGGCGTTGTTGACCACCACACCCCCGCCGGCCGCGGCCAGGTGCGGCAGGGCGGCCCGCATACCGTAGGCGGTGCCGAGCAGATCCACCTCCAGCACCCGGCGGAACTCCGTCACCGGGATCTCGTCGAAGAGCCCGACCACCCCTACCGCCGCGTTGTTGACCCAGGCGTCGATGCGGCCGAACCGGTCCACCGCGCTGGCGGCCAACCGCTCGACCGCCGCCGGGTCGGTGATGTCCGTCGGTACGACCAGGGCCTGCGCGCCCAGCTCGGCGCAGCCCTGGGCCACCCGCTGCAACGCCGGCTCGGTGCGGGCGGCCAGCACCACCCGGCACCCGCTGCGCGCCAGGGCGTACGCGGTTGCCGTGCCGATGCCGCTGGAGGCGCCGGTGATCACCACCGTGCTGTCGCGGAGCGGTCGGGCCAGAGGCATTTGACACCGATACCCCACCCGGGGACCGGTCATGCCGCCGCTCACATCCCGATCTGCCAGGTTTCGGCTCGTAGAAGGCCGGTTAATGGGACGCTCTGACCGGAGGACCACCGCCTAATCCGCATGGAGGTGACCCATGCGCGTCGGCCTTGTCTGTGCCCACGCCGCTGCGCCGACCTCCGGCGACGGAACCGTCGTCGGCACCTACCAGCACATCGCACGGGTGGCCGCTGAACTTGCCGGTCGAGGGCACGACGTGCGGGTCTACACCCGCCGGGACGATCCGGACCTGGCCGACAGCGACAGCGTGGACGGTTACCGCATCGAACGGGCCCCCATCGGACCGGTGACCCCGATTCCCACCGCCGAACTGGTGCCGTACGTGTCGGAGTTCGGCAGGTGGCTGGCCGACCGGTGGGCGGCCGACTGGGCCCCGGAGGTGGTGCACGGTCACTACTGGATCGGTGGGCTGGCCGCCGCGCACGCGGTCCGGGAGACCGACATCCCGGTGGTGCAGACCTTCCACTCGCTCGGCATGGAGCAACTGCGTCACCTGGGCCCGCAGTACGACGGCCCGGGCACCCGCATCCCCCTGGAGCGGGCGCTGACCCGGGCGGTGGACATCGCGGTGGCCCAGTGCAACGACGAGGTGGAGGAACTGACCCGGATGGGTCTGCAACGCATGTCCGTGGCGATGGTGCCGACCGGAGTGGACACCGGCCGGTTCCACCCCGACGGGGAGGCCGCCCCCCGCGACCAGCGTCCCCGGATCCTCTCCGTGGGCGGACTGGCCCCCGGTCACGGTCAGGAGGACCTGATCCGGGCCATGCGGCTGGTCGGGGAGGCGGAACTGGTGATCGCCGGTGGCCCGCCGGCCAGTCAGTTGGCCGGGCACGCCGAGGCCCGTCGGCTGCGTGAGATGGCCGAGCGGGTGGGGGTGGGGGACCAGGTGCACCTGGTGGGTGCGGTGCCGCACGAGCAGATGCCCACCTGGTACCGCTCGGCCGACGTGGTGGCCTGTACCCCGCACTACTCCTCCGCCGGCCGGGTGTCCCTGGAGGCGATGGCCTGCGGTGTCCCGGTGGTCGGGTACGCCATGGGGGGCATCGCCGACGCCGTGGTCGACGAGGTCACCGGCAAGCTGGTGCCGCCGGGGGACGTCCGCACCCTGGGCATGACCCTGCGCCGGCTGCTCACCGACAACGCGGGCCGGTTCGCGTACGGGCACGCCGCCGTGGACCGGGTCCGGTGCAGCTACACCTGGGAACGGACCGCCACCGCCCTGGAACGGCTCTACGAGCGGGTGATCGGGCGACGTAGACCGGTCGAGGCGGCCTGAGTCGACAGTGGACCCTCCGCCACCCTGGGCGACAGCCTGGGGGTCTGCCGGGGGGCCGGATCCCGTACGGCCCGCGCGGTCTCCTGGGCCACCGCGTGATGATGTTGCGGCTCGGCGTACCGGGTCAGCCCGATGACAGCCGCCAGGGTGACCAGGAAACCCAGACCGGCCAGCCATTCCCGGCCCGGCCAGATCTTGTCGTTGAGCAGCACCAGCCCGATGATCGCGGCGGGCACCGCGCCGGCGGCGTCCATCGCGGCCACCGCGGCCGTGGTGGAGCCCCGCTGCATCGCCAGCCCCAGCAGCAGTTGGCCGACGATGGAGTGGCCGATCAGCAGGTAGAGCAGGGGGTCGGCGAGGAAGGCGCTCCAGGTAGAGGCGGAGGCGAGCGGCCGGGCGGCCACCGCGGCGGCGGAGAAGCCCAGGCCGGCCAGGGCACCCAGGGCCACCGAGCCGGGTACGCCCTGCAACCGGGCTGCGGGAACGCCCAGCACCGCGATCGCCCCCAGCGCCCCCAGCAGGGCGATCACCCCCGCCATGCCCAGGGGCTTGGAGGGGGCCGGCTGCGCGGAGAGCACCAGCGCGGTGATCCCGCCGACCAGCAGGAACAGCAGGACCACCTCGGCCACCGGCAGCCGCCACTTCAACAGGATCACCCCGAGTACGGCGGTGACCCCCAGCCCGGCGGCCACACTGGCCTGCACCAGGAACAGGGGCAGGTCCCGGCGGGCCAGGAAGGCCAGCACGAATCCGGCTACCTGACAGCCCAGACCGATCAGGTAGGTGCGGTGTCCGGCCAGGCGCCACAGCAGCCCGGGATCGAAGGTGTGCTGCACGGTGGTGCGAGCGGCGGCGACCGATTGCAACAGGTTGGCGATGCCGTACGCGACGATCATCGCCGCCAGAAAACACCAACTAGCGGTAGCCACCTGGCGAGGATAGAGGCATCCCGGCGTCAGCGCGCGGTCGGCCGACCCAGCCTCCGCAGGATGTTCGAGTGCAGCATGTTGTTGCTGGCCACGGCGCTGGTCTCGGTCCCGGCGGGGGCCGCAGCACCCTCCAGATCGGTCATGATCCCCCCGGCCTCGGTGACGATGGGCACCAATGCGGCCACGTCCCACAGCGACAACTCGGGCTCGATCATGACGTCGAGTGCACCCTCGGCCAACAGCATGTATCCGTAGAAGTCGCCGTAGGCCCGGCTGCGCCAGGTGTCCCGCATCAACTGGAGCACCGGCTCCAGTTGACCGGACTCTTCCCAACCACTCAGCGAGGAGTAGCAGAGGCTGGCGTCGGCCAGGTCGCGTACCTGGGAGACCCGGATGGGCTCGCCACTGTCGACGTCCGGGCCGGCGTACGCCCCGGCACCCTGCGCCGCCCACCAGCGGCGACCCAGCGCCGGAGCGGAGACCACCCCGACGACCGGGCGGCCGTCCTCCAGCAGCGCGATCAGGGTGGCCCAGATGGGTACCCCTCGAACGAAGTTCTTGGTGCCGTCGATCGGGTCCACCACCCACTGTCGGGCCCCGACGGCGGGGGTGACGCCGTACTCCTCGCCGAGCAGGCCGTCCTCGGGTCGCTGCTGCGCCAGCAGGGCGCGGATCTCGCGTTCCACCGCGGTGTCCGCGTCGGAGACCGGGGTCAGGTCCGGCTTGGACTCCACCCGCAGGTCCAGGGCGCGGAACCGGGCCATGGAGATGGCGTCGGCGGCGTCGGCGAGACGGTGGGCCAGAGCTAGGTCCTCGGCGTACCCGGTCATGGGTTGCACCGTAGCGAGGCTCCCGGTGGCCTGCCGGAGCGGGGCCGACCTGGGCTCATTCCGGGCGTCCACGCGGATCGTGCTCGACCTCGTCGCGGGGATTGGTGGCCCCGCGCGGGTCGGTCTCACCGGCCCGGGAGGCCAGCAACCGGTGGTACGAGGCCAGCCGGCGCGGGTCGGCCCGGCCCTCGGCCACCCAGGCGGCCAGGGCGCAGTCGGCCTCCTCGGCGGTGTGGGTGCAGTTCACCGGGCAGTCGACCGTGGCCTCCACCAGATCCGAGAAGCCGTGCAGCAGGCTCTCGGCGGACACATGGGCCAACCCGAAGCTGCGTACCCCCGGGGTGTCCACGATCCACCCCGGGTCCTCCGGTGCCCCGGGCACATGGGGTAGCCGCAGCGCCACCGCACTGGTCGAGGTGTGTCGGCCCCGGCCGATCGCGCTGACCGTGCCGACCGCCCGGGCCGCCTCCGGTACGAGGCGGTTCACCAGGGTCGACTTGCCGACCCCGGAGTGCCCGACCAGGACGGAGACCCTACCGGCCAGCAGGCTGCGCAGCGCGTCAAGTGTGGAGTCCGGCCGGACCAGCACGTACGGCAGTTCCAGCTCGGTGTAGTAGTCGAGCACGGTCTCCGGGCCGGCCAGGTCGGCCTTGGTCAGGCAGAGCAGCGGCTCGATGTCGGCGTCGTACGCGGCCACCAGGCACCGGTCGATGAAGCCGGTACGCGGTGGCGGATCGGCCAACGCGCTGACGATCACGAGTTGGTCGGCGTTGGCCACCACCACCCGTTCCAGCCGCCCCTCCGCGGTGCTGGCGTCGTCCTCGGCGGTCCGGCGCAGCACCGACCGGCGTGGCTCGATCCGGACGATGCGGGCCAGCGCCCCCGGGGCCCCGGAGGTGTCGCCGACCAGGCCCACCCGGTCACCGACGACGACCGACTTGCGACCCAGTTCACGGGCCCGCATCGCGGTGACCGTGGGGGCCTCCGGGGCGGCTGCGGCCAGCACACAGGTGTACCGCCCCCGGTCCACCGCGATCACGAACCCGTTCAGCGCGTCCGTGTGCTGGGGTCGGGTGCGGGTACGCGGACGGGAGGACTTGCCGGGCCGGACCCGTACGTCGTCCTCGTCGTACTCGCGTCGCTTGGTCGCCAGGACCGCTCCTGTCTGTCCGCTCAGCTCTTGCCGGTCACCATCGCCGACCACAGGGCCGGGAACTCCGGCATGGTCTTGGAGGTGCACGCCACATCGTCCAGCACGATGCCGGGCACGGCCAGGCCGGCCACCGCGGCGGCGTGTGCCATCCGATGGTCATCGTAGGTGCGGAACACCCCACCCCGCAGCGGCCGGGGTCGGATCTCCAGCCCCTCGGCCGACTCGGTGATGTCCGCGCCCAGGGCGGCGAACTCCCGGGCCAGGGCGGCCAGCCGGTCGGTTTCGTGGCCCCGGATGTGGCCCACCCCGGTGAACACCGAGGGGGAGTCCGCCAGCATGGCCAGCCCGGTGAAGGCGGGGGTCAACTCGCTGACGTCGGACAGGTCGGCGTGCAGTCCGCGTACCGTCCCGGTGCCCCGGACGGTGAGTCCCTCCGTGGTCAGGGCCACCTCCGCACCCATCTGGGTCAACAGGGAGCGCAGCCGCTCGACCGGCTGGGCGCTGCTGCGTGGCCAGCCCTGGAGGGTCACCTCGCCGCCGGTGACCAGGGCGGCGGCGAAGAAGGGCACCGCCCCGGACAGGTCGGGCTCGATCTCCCAGCCCCGGCCGGTCAGCGGACCGGGCTCGACCACCCAGACGTCCGGGGTGCTGTCGTCGACGGCCGCTCCGGCGGCCCGCAGCATCCGTACGGTCATCCGCAGGTGGGGTGCCGAGGGCACGGGCGGGCCGACATGCCGGACCACCAGCCCACGGTCGAACCGGGGGGCGGCCAGCAGCAGCCCGGAGACCAGTTGGCTGGAGGCGGAGGCGTCGATCACGACCTCCCCGCCGGTGACCTGGCCGGTGCCCTGCACGGCCAGAGGCAGGCTGCCGGTCGGCGGGGTGTCCACCCGTACCCCCAGCGAGCGCAGCGCCTCGATGAGGGGCCCGAGCGGGCGGGTACGGGCGGCCGGGTCGCCGTCGAAGGTGACCCGCCCCACGGCCAGCCCGGCCACCGGGGGCACGAAACGCATGATCGTGCCGGCCAGCCCGACATCGACATGCGCCGGGCCGACCAGCCGGTGCGGCCGGACCAGCCAGCGCTCGTCGTCGGTGATCGACACATGGGCGCCCAGGGCCCGCAGCCCACCGGCCATCAACTCGGTGTCCCTGGCCCGCAGCGGCTTGGCCAGGGTCGAGGGGCCGGTGGCCAGCGCGCTGAGCACCAGGGCGCGGTTGGTCATGGATTTGGATCCGGGCAGCCGTAGCGAGGCCGTGACCGGATCGGTGGCGGTCGGGGCGGTCCACGGCTGTAGCGGCCGGGTCGCGGTCGGGTTCCCCACGGTTACATTCTGCCGTGTCTCGGGCGGGGGGTCCGTAGGCCGTCGCGGTCGCTCCCGGTGGACGGGACGTCGTAACCGCCGCCGACGCGCTAGCGTGTGCGGCATGTGCGGGAGGTACGCCACGACCCGGAGCTCCGGTGACCTGAGCGGAATCTTCGAGGCCGTCGACGAGACCGCAGGTGACCTGGTGGCCGACTACAACGTCGCGCCGACCGACCGGGTGCCCCTGGTCCGGCTAGACCCGCAGGGGCATCGGGCGCTCTCGGCGGGGCGCTGGGGGTTTCTGCCCGCCTGGTCCCGGTCGCCCGCCAACGCCGCTCGCATGATCAACGCCAGGGCCGAGACGGTGGCCACCAGCCGGGCGTACGCCCCGGCCTTCGCCCGCCGCCGGTGTCTGGTCCCGGCCGACGGCTGGTACGAGTGGGTCCGCCGGCCGGGTGGAGCCAAGCAGCCCTACTACATGACCTCGGTCCAGGAGCCCGTGCTGGCCTTCGCCGGCATCTGGTCGACCTGGGAGGCCCCGAGTGGTCCCCTGCTGACCTTCAGCGTGCTCACCACGGCCGCCCTGGGCGAGCTGGCCGAGGTGCACGACCGGATGCCCCTGTTGCTGCCGCCGCAGCGGTGGGCCACCTGGCTGGGCTCCTCCGAGGAGCCGACCAGCCTGCTGGCCCCACCGCCGCTGGACTGGCTCGCCGGCATCGAGATCCGACCGGTGGGGACGGCCGTGGGCAATGTGCGAAACGACGGCCCGGAGCTGATCGCCCGGGTGCCGGTGGCAAGGGTCGATGACACCGCCGAGGTCAGGTTGTTCTGAGCGGAGCCCCCGCGCATTGTCGGGTGTGATTTGCCGCGATTACGGGTGAAAGGTCAGCCGATCGTTTAGGCAACTTTCCGGCGAACTCTTGTCTCGATGTCCACAAATGCGATACAACACAGCGCCGGTGATGGCTATCGCTCCCGTCCAGGTGAGTGGTATTCATCGATGTTGCTGGTCCCACGGGGGAGGTGGGTGGATGACCAGGGCGCGTATGCCCCGTCCACATGAGGTAGCCGCTGCGCGGCGTGACCCGCGACTGTTGCGGGCCCTGCGCGAGCGTCGACAGGATGAAGCCTGGCGCACCAGGGGCACCTGTCAGAGTGTTGATCCGGAAACGTTCTTCCCGGCGCCGAACGAGCCGGCGGACGCCGCGGTGGCCCTGTGCCGCTCCTGCGACGTGCAGGGCTCCTGCCTGGCCTGGGCCCTGGAGGTCGGCGACTGCCACGGGGTGTGGGGTGGCACCACCCCGCGGGAGCGGCGGGCGATGCTGGTGGCCTGGCGCGACGAGGTGCAGCCGGATCCCGATGTCGCCAGCGAGGCGGGGCCTCCCGTCCGCGATCGACTACTCACACTCGTCACCTCCCGCTGAGGTGACCGTGGCCGGCGGCGCAGGAGTCTGCTCCGCTTGACGGCGGCGGCCCGCAGAATGAGGCCGTGCCGCAGGAAGACATCATCCAGACACCACGAGGCCCGGCCCGGGTGGACATCGACATCCCCGAGAGGGCGCCCCGGGCGCTGCTGGCCCTGGGCCACGGTGCCGGCGGCGGAGTGGACGCCCCGGATCTGCTGGGGCTGCGCGAGGCCCTGGTGACCGCCGGGGTGATCGTCGCTCGGGTGACCCAGCCGTACCGGGTGGCCGGTCGGCGTGCGCCCGCACCGGCCGGGCACCTCGACGAGGCCTGGCGGGTGGTGCTGGCCGCGCTGCGGGACCGTTGGCCGGGGGTACCCCTGCTGGTGGGTGGCCGGTCCAGCGGAGCCCGGGTGGCCTGTCGTACGGCCGGTGAGGTCGGGGCCGTGGGGGTGGTGGCCCTCGCCTTCCCGCTGCATCCGCCCGGACGGCCGGAGCGCAGCCGGGCGGGGGAGTTGGTGACCGGCCTGCCCACCCTGGTGGTCAACGGCGACCGGGACCCCTTCGGGGTGCCCGAACCCGGTCCGGGGGTGCAGGTGGTGGTGCGGCCAGGGCAGCGGCACGACCTGCGGGTCGATCCCGCCGGAACGGCCGCGGTGGTGCTCGACTGGCTGCGCGGCCAGGGCTGGGCCCAGGGCTGACCGGGCCCGGAGCCGATTCGGGTCGGCGGGGCGACGCCGGTCGGGAGGTCTGGCCCGCCGTTTCCGGCTGCCGCGCCGGGTCGTTGCACCCGATGGTGTCGCCTGGATCACGGGCGGTGCCGGGCTCCCAGGCCCTTCCTGGTCCCGGCCGTGGTGCCTGCAGCCACGGTCGGGACCAGGATCGGGAGGAGTCGAGGCGGAATGCCCGGACCTGCGACGGATGTTGCACCCCACGGACGAACACCGTGCGGAGGGGGTGAGTGGTGCCGATCCAGTGCCGGGACCGGGAGCGTGACGAGCGGGAGGCCAAGCAGCTCAGGCAGCTGTTGGCCGGTCCGCAGTGGCCCGCGGCGATGCCGCCGGCTGAGGTGGCGACGGGCACACCCGTCGGAACCCAAACTCCCGGTAGGTCTGGGCGCGTATTCTCGGCGGGGAAGCATCCGACCCGAGGGGATGTGCGGTTGACCACCGAGAAGACGGACGAGCGCAGGGCCCGGTTCGAACGGGACGCGATGCCATTCGTCGACCAGTTGTACGCGGCGGGCCTGCGGATGACCCGCAACCCGGCGGATGCCGAGGATCTGGTCCAGGAGACCTACCTGAAGGCGTACGCGGCTTTCCACCAGTTCGAGCAGGGCACGAACCTGAAGGCCTGGCTGTACCGGATCCTGACCAACACCTACATCAACACCTACCGCAAGCGGCAGCGGCAGCCGGTGCAGGCGCCGACCGACGAGATCACCGACTGGCAGCTGGCCGAGGCGGAGTCGCACACCTCCAGTGGTCTGCGGTCCGCGGAGACCGAGGCGCTGGACCGGTTGCCGGACACCGACGTCAAGGAGGCCCTCCAGCAGTTGCCGGAGGAGTTCCGGCTGGCGGTCTACCTCACCGATGTCGAGGGGTTCTCCTACAAGGAGGTCGCCGACATCATGGGCACCCCGATCGGTACCGTGATGTCACGGTTGCACCGCGGTCGTCGTAATCTGCGCAAGCTGCTTGAGGGCTACGCCGCGGAGCGCGGCTTCTCCGCCGCGCCGTCGGCCCGGAGTTCGGCCGCTGCCAGTGGCCGGGAGGTGTGACGTGAGCTGTGGAGATCCGCACGAGACGGATTGCCGTGAGGTGCTCGCCGAGGTCTACCTCTACCTCGATCTGGAGTGCGCGCAGGAACGCCGGGCGCTGATCCGGCACCACCTGGACGAGTGCGGCCCCTGCCTGCGGGAGTACGGCATCGAGCAGGAGGTCAAGGCGCTGGTGGCCCGTTGCTGCGGCAACGAGTCCGCGCCGGACGAACTGCGCGAGCGGCTGCGGATCCGACTGAGCGAGCTGGTCATCTTCGAGACCACGGAATCGCGCGAACTGGCCGACTGAGGTTCGCGCCTGACACACCGACGCCGGTGGCCCGACTGGGCCACCGGCGTTCGTGTGTCCGGTCCGCGTGCGGACCAGCTCAGGAGTTGGGGCGCTTGCCGTGGTTGGCGGCGCTCTTCTTACGGGCCTTCTTCTTACGGGCCTTCTTCGCCATGCTGACCTCCTAGTGATGGTCGGATCGCCTGCGTACGACTTCGGCGCCGATGCACGCACCGGTCCGCGCCGGCGTCCGGGTCCGACCCGTTGATGTTAGAGCCCGTCTCCGAGGGAGGTGGGCGGGGCTGCTGCGGCCCGGGGAAACCGGGCACATGATTGGATACGTCACAGGTAGCCGCGAGGAAGGGGCCCGAACATGGCCGAGGAGATCCGCGCCGAGATGGTGGCGAACGTCTGGAAGGTGGTCGCGTCTACCGGGGACACCGTCTCCGAGGGCGACACCCTGGTGATCCTGGAGTCGATGAAGATGGAGATTCCGGTGGTCGCCGAGTCCGACGGTGTGGTGCAGCAACTCGCGGTGAACGAGGGCGACGTGGTGCAGGACGGTGACCTGATCGCGGTGATCGGTTGACCGGCACTCTGATCCGTACGGCCGAGCCGGCGGAGTTCCCGGCCGTGGCCCGGCTCACCGTGGCGGCGTACGAGGCGGACGGTCAGCTCAAGGGCGAGACCGGGTACGCCGAGGTGCTGGCCGATGTGGCCGGCCGGGCCGCCCACGGTGAGGTCCTGGTCGCCGTGGACCCGGCCACCGGTCAGCTGCTCGGCTCGGTCACCTTCGTCCTGCCCGGCAGCCCGTACGCCGAGGTGTCCGGCCCGGGGGAGGCCGAGTTCCGGATGCTGGCGGTGGACCCGGCGGCGCAGGGCCGCCGGGTGGGTGCCGCACTGGTCCAGGCCTGCGTCGACCGGGCCACCGGGCGGGGCTGCACCGCCCTGGCCATCTGCGTACGCGAGGGCTACGCCGAATCCGCCCAGCAGCTCTACCGCCGCCGGGGCTTCATCCGCACCCCCGAGCTGGACTGGTCCCCCCTGCCCGGGGTCCACCTGCTGGCCCTGCGCCTGTCCCTGACCCCACCCGCCTAGGCGGGCGGAGAGGGCAGGCGAGGGCGGAAGGGGCGCAGCAGCCGCGCCAGCAGCCCGCGCAGCGGGCCCCGACCGGGCTGGGCGGGGACGCCGGCCAACATCCGGGCCAGGGCGGCGCACTCCGGGTCGAGGTCCGGGGTGGCCAGCGCCAGATGGGCCAGGGAGACGGTCACCGGTAACGGAGCCCTCTGGTCACCGGTCGCCGCCGCCAGCCGCTGGGTGACCAGTCGTGCCACATCCGGCCGGACCGAGGGGTCCACCCAGGCAGCCGTCATCAGCGCGAACAGGGCCGCCTCGGTGACCTCGGCCGCCTGCGCCAACTCGACCAGCACCTGGCGTCGGGTGGAGGTGGCCCAGGGTTCGTCGGTGCGGTGGTGCAGCAGACCCAGGCAGGTCCACACCTGCACGCACCGGACCCACAGCGCGGGGTCCTGGCTTGAGAGCACCCGTCCCAGCGCGTTGTCCGGGGTCTGGGGAGGATGGGCCAGCAGGCCGAGCAGATCGGTCAGGTCGAGGGTGGCCAGGGCCACCGCGGTGTCGTAGGCCGCGGGCGGGTGGGGCCAGGCCAGGTGGGCAACCTGGCGCAGCCGTCGGGCCGCCTCCGTCGAGGGGGGCGGGGTCGACTCGGGCCCGGTCAGCGGCAACGGCGCAGGGCGTACCGTCAGGCTGGTCGTCGGTGGGGTCAACTGCCCCAGCCAGGGACGGCCCCGACAGCACTCGGCCAGATCGGAGTGCTCGTGCGAGTCGTCCGGGTTGTCGCGGATGTAGTCGGCCAGCGCCACCAGGTGGCGTACGTCGCCGTCGCGCTGGAACCGCAGCCGGTGGGCGGTGTGCACCGCGCAGTCGAAGGAGGGGTTGCGCACCAGGGCCTGCTCGATCCAGCTCAGCGCCTCGTCCAGCCGTCCGTGGTCGGCCAGGGTGCCGGCGATGTCGGCGTACACCGCCAGGTCCTCCGGGTCGTGGTCGACCGCCCGTCGGAGCGCGGCCAGGCCCTCCCGGGTCCGGCCGGCGCTGCGCAGGGCGTACCCCAGCCACACCTCGCCCATCTTGGAGGGGGCGGCGCGTACCCCCCGGCTGGCCCAGCGGACCGCCAGCGGCACCTCACCGGCCCGCCGGGCCAGCGCGGACGCCGTGCCCAGCAGCAGCGCGTGCTCGGGGTGGACGGTGATGGCGTTGCGGGCCAGGGTCAGGTACGGCGCCAGGGCGGCCCGGTCGGGTCGGGGCACCGGATCGGGGGCGGCGGCGCAGACCTGCATCAGCACCCGAGCCACCCGGTCCGGCCCCAGCTGTTCGACCAACTCGGGTGAGGTGACCCAGGGCACCCCCGCCCAGTCTGTGCGGGGGGCGTGCGCGGCGGCGGCGACCAGCAGGTCCAGACCCTCGGCCGGGCGGCCGGCCGCAGCCAACAGGTGCGCCCGGGCGACCACCGCCCCGACGAAGGTGTGATGGTGCAGCGGGAAGAGGTCCAGTCCGCCGGAACCGCTGGCCGCGGCCAGTCGGGCCAGGGTCTCGTGCACCTCCGGCAGGGTGGGTGCCCGGGCCAGGGCACCCGCGACATGGTCGGCGGCGTGCGTCAGGTCGCCGGCGGCCAGGGCTTCCCGGGCCAGAGCCAGTTCCTCCGTCGCCGGCAACGCCCGATCGTCGGTTCCCTCGGCCACGTCGTCCTCTCGCTGGTCGGTACCGGTTGGCGGTGCGGCCGGGTCAGCGTAGGCGACGGCATCGACTTTTGGTGATCCACTGCGCAAACCTGCTCACTAAATTGCCTGCGAGCGTCCAAAGGTGCAAGACTGAACAGGAATCGCGCGGGGATCGCGCACGGGAGGAGTTTTCGTGACACGTCCAGGAAGCGGCATGGCGGCCGACATCGACGAGCAGCCGGCGGGTTACGAACGACTGCTGAGCGCCGAGTACGCCACCCCCATCGCCCGGGTCGCGGCAGCCATCGCCGAACGCCGCCCGCGGCACGTGGTCTTCACCGCCCGAGGTACCTCCGACCACGCCGCCCTGTACGGCGCCTACCTGGCCGAGATCCGGCTGGGCCTGCCGGCCGGTCTGGCCTCCCCGAGCGCGATCACCCTCTTCGGGGCCCGGCCGGACCTGTCCGACGCCCTGGTCGTCGGGGTCAGCCAGAGTGGGGGTTCCCCCGACCTGGCCGAGGTGCTGCGGGTGGCCCGCGAGGCCGGTGCCCTGACCCTGGCGGTCACCAACGCCCCGGACTCCCCGCTGGCCGGCATCGCCGACCTGGGGGTGGACATCGCGGCCGGGCACGAGCGGGCGGTGGCGGCCACCAAGACCTACACGGCCGAACTGCTCGCCCTGCTGATGCTGGTGGAGGGCATCCGGGCCGGTGACGGGGTGCTGCCCGAGGAGGAACGCCGCGCCCTGGCCGACCTGCCCGAGCTGGCCGCCCGTACCCTGGCCGACCCCACCGCCACCCAGTTGGCGCCGCGCTACCGGTTCGCCGGGCAGTTGGTCACCACCGGCCGGGGGTACGCCTACCCGACCGCCCGGGAGGCGGCCCTGAAGCTGATGGAGACCTCCTACCTGCCGGCCCTGGCCTTCTCCGGCGCCGACCTGCTGCACGGCCCGCTGGCCATGACCGACCCGGACGTGCCCGTGCTGGCCGTGGTCGGCTCCGGCCCCGGCGGTCGGGCGATGGGTGAGGTGCTGCCCCGGCTGGGCGAGCGGCGGGCCGACGTGGTCGTGGTCGGTTCCGCCGAGGTCGCCGGGGCCACCCGGGTGGCGGTACCGGAGGTCGACGAGCGGTACGCCCCCCTGCTGGACATCCTGCCCCTGCAACGGTTGGCCCTGGCCCTGGCCCTGGCCCGGGGTGAGGACCCGGACGCGCCACGGGGGTTGAAGAAGGTCACCGCGACGATGTGACCCCCCGCATGGCACGCTGGTCGGCGTGTCCACGCTGCGCGATCTGGCCGAGGAGCACACCCGTCTGCGCCCGGCCGACATCGACCACCTGCACCGCATCGCCGGTGACTGGCAACTGCTGTCCGACCTCTCCTTCGCCGACCTGCTGCTGTGGGTGCCAGTGGACGGGGAGGGCAGCTTCCTCTGCGTGGCCCAGGTCCGGCCGACGACCGCCCCCACCGCCTACCAGGACGACCAGGTGGGGCGGATCGTCGGCGGGCCGGAGGTGGCGCACCTGGAGGTCGCCTACGGGCAGGGGCGGATCTGGCGGGAGGGCGACCCGGTCTGGTACGGCGACGTGCCCGCCCGGCACGAGGCGATCCCGGTCCGGCTGCGGGCCGCCGACGGGGAATCCGGCGAGGTGATCGCCGTGGTGGGCCGGGACACCAACCTGTCCACCGCGCGTACCCCCAGCCAGTTGGAGCTGAACTACCTGACCACGGCGGACGACCTGGCTCAGATGATCGCCGACGGGACCTTCCCGCCGCCCCGGCACCCGGGGGAGACCACCTCGGCGCCCCGGGTCGGCGACGGCCTGGTCCGGCTGGACGCCGGTGGCAAGGTCACCTACGCCAGCCCGAACGCCCAGTCCGCGTACCGGCGGCTGGGCTATGCCTCCCACCTGGTGGGCGAGGATCTGGCGGCGCTGCACCGCCGACTGGCCAACGACCCCCTGGAGGGCACCGAGGCAGCCAACGGCATCCTCGCCGCCCTGCGGGGTGAGGCACCACCCCGGCGGGAGATCGACGCCCGGGGCGCGACCATGCTCACCCGGGCCCTGCCCCTGATGCCCGCCGGAGTGCCGATCGGCGCGCTGGTCCTGGTCCGCGACATCACCGAGGTACGCCGTCGCGACCGCGCCCTGATCACCAAGGACGCCACCATCCGGGAGATCCATCACCGGGTGAAGAACAACCTCCAGACCGTCGCGGCCCTGCTGCGCCTGCAGGCCCGCCGGGTGGCCATGCCGGAGGCGCGGGTGGCGCTGGAGGAGTCCGTACGCCGGGTGGCCTCGATCGCGCTGGTGCACGAGACCCTCTCCATGTCCAGCGACGAGGCGGTGGAGTTCGACGGGATCGTGGACCGGGTGGCCAGCGCGGCGACCGAGGTGGCCGCGACCGAGGTGACCGTCGGGATGCGCCGCGAGGGCAGTTTCGGGGTGCTGCCTGCGGAGATCGCCACCTCCTTGGTGATGGTCCTCAACGAACTGCTGCTCAACGCCGTCGAGCACGGCTTCCCGCCCGCCGAGGAGGCCGACGAGCGGCAGCCGCAGCCGCAGGAGCCGGTGCCGCAGGTGGCGGTCACCGTGCACCGGTCGCGCAAGACCCTGCATGTCACGGTCGCGGACAACGGTCGAGGACTACCGTCCGGGTTCGACTCCGAAGGCGGGGCCAAGCTGGGGCTTCAGATCGTCCGCGCGCTGGTCACCGGGGAACTGCGGGGCAGCATCGAGTTGCGCCCCGGCGCCGCGGGCGGCACCGAGGCCGTCCTCACCGTGCCCCTGGCCCGCGGCGGCGCGGAGCGTCCGGGAGGCTGACCCGCCCGGATCATCGTCCGGTTCTGGCCGGGATGGGGTGGATCGGTGTCTGCTCTATCACGATCGGTGGCATTGATACCGGGCCGTGTTGACACCCGCCGGGCTTTCTTGAAAACGTTTCGGGCGACCATCGACGGGCACGGTCGTCCGCCGTGCCCGACTTCCTTGACACCGGTGCACCGATCGCCCACCACCTTTCGGCAAGATCGTGGCTGTCTGGAGAACGGGGATACGGGGATGAGTTCACCGCCGGTTGCGGACCGGCCACCGGCCGTGGCTGATCCGACCGCCGAGTTGCGGGTACCACGGCAGCTGACCAGCAGGTGGACCCCGCGCTCGAACGACGAACTTCGCCAGCAGCGGCCGGCGTACGCGCCGGTGCCGTTGCCGCCGACGGACGAGGAGCTCTACTCCTACCGCAGGCGTCGGCTGGCCAGCCTGATGCTGCCGTCGCTGATCAGCTTCGCCTGTCTGATCACCAGCCAGCTGCTGTTCGTCCGGCTGACCCCGTGGCTGTGGCTGCTGGCCCCGCTGCTGTTCTTCACGGTCGTCTACTACGTCATCTCGCTGTGGGTGAACGCCTTCACCCCCGGCTTCGACATGGAGCGGCACAAGCGGCTGGTACGCGAGTGGCGGCCCCAGCGCTATCCGACCGTGGACGTCTTCCTGCCGGTCTGCGGTGAACCGCCGCACGTGCTGCGCAACACCTGGGAGCACGTACGCGCCATGCAGCGGCACTACCAGGGCAATGTGGTCGTGTACGTGCTGGACGACTCGCCCACCGAGGCCATGGAGCGGATGTCCCTGGCCTTCGGCTTCGTCTACCAGCGGCGGCCCAACCGGGGCTGGTTCAAGAAGGCCGGCAACATGCGGTACGCCTTCGAGCGCACCCTGGGCGACTTCATCCTGGTCCTGGACGCCGACTTCGTCCCGCGCAAGGACATGCTCAACCAGATGCTGCCCTGGTTCGACGCCGAACCGCGCGCCGGCATCGTGCAGTCCCCGCAGTACTTCCGGGTGCACAAGGGGCAGAGCTGGGTGGAACGGGGGGCCGGGGCGGTCCAGGAACTCTTCTACCGCTCCGTCCAGGTCTCCCGGCAGGCACACGACTCGGCGATCTGTGTGGGTAGCTGCGCCATCTACCGTCGGGCGGCCCTCAACTCGATCGGCGGCTCCACCCTGATCGAGCACTCCGAGGACGTACACACCGGTTTCGACCTGCGGATGCAGGGCTGGAACCTGCGCTACATCCCGGTGGTGCTGGCGGCCGGGCTCTGCCCGTCGGATGTGGACTCCTTCTTCACCCAGCAGTACCGCTGGTGCGCCGGCTCGATGAGCCTGATGGGGTCGCGCAAGTTCTGGCGCACCAAGCTGCGCTGGCGGGCCCGGCTCAGCTACATCTCGGGCTTCTGCTACTACCTGCACACCGGGCTGTTCACCTTCGTCGCGCCGATCATCCCGATCCTCATGCTGACCGTCTTCGCCGAGCAGATCGCCCTGGCGAACTACCTGTTGATCCTGCCCAGCGTGATCTACAACCTCGTCATCTTCCCGCTGTGGCATCGGGCCTCGTACCGACTGGAAAGCTGGACCGTGAAGATGATCTACGGCTGGGCGCACGCCTACGCCATCATCGACATCATCCGGGGTCGACGGATGGGCTGGCAGCCCACCGGGGGTACCGCCAAGAAGAGCAAGACCAAGCGGCTCTGGACCGGGATGAAGGTCTGGACCGCCGGCAGCGGCCTGATCTGGGTCGGGCTCGCCGGGTGGCGGCTCGTCTCCGGAGCGGACCCGCTGATCTTCCTGCCGGCCTTCCTCAGCGGTGTCTTCTTCCTGCTGGTTGTGGCGCAGGCGCTCATGGTGGAGCCGGAGAAGGACGTTGAGGTGATCAGGTGAAGACCCGCCACCTGATCATTGGAGCTGTGCTGATCGCGCTGGCCGCGATCGAGTACGCCGTGGTGGCGAACCTGAACGTCACCCGCATGCTCGCGGGCGATGCCGCTGTTCGACAGCAGGCCCAGGCGGCGACCAGCGCCGGACCCTCCGTACTGCCGGTGTACGACCCCACGCACCTGCTCCGCCCCGAGGGCGGCAAATACCTGGGTGTGGCCATCGACGGGGCGCCCCCGAAGATGAAACTGATCGAGACGTTCGCCAAGAAGACCGGCAAAAAGCCCAACGTGGTGACGCTCTACCTGAGTTTCGACGATGGATTCGCGGCCGACGAGGTCAGGCAGATCTACGAGTACGGCGCGCTGCCGGCGGTGCGCTGGGAGCCGTTCGACGCGAAGCTGTCGGACATCGCCGCCGGCAGGTACGACGACTACATCAAGGAGTTCGCGGCGGGCGTCCGGAAGGTGAACCTGCCGATCATGCTCACCTTCGCGCACGAGATGAACGGCAACTGGTACTCGTGGGGCATGCGCCGCGCGGGAAACAAGGCCGCCCACTTCGTGGCCGCGTGGAAGCATATCCACGGGCTGTTCGCCGAGGCCGACGCGACAAACGTCATCTGGGCCTGGACGCCGAATGTCATCAATCCCATGCCGGAGGTCAAGCTCAAGCCGCTCTACCCGGGCGACCGGTACGTCGACTGGATCGGCATCGACGGTTACTACACCCACCACGGGGCGAACACCTATGCGGCACTGTTCGGGCCGACGATGAAGCAGGTCCGAGGTTTCACCGACAAGCCCTTCCTGATCGTGGAGACCGCGGCCGAGCCGGGCAACCTACGACCCAGTTGGCTCGCCGACCTGTTCACCGGGGTGGCCAAGGACCCTGAAGTCATCGGGTTCGTCTTCTTCAACAACGACGGCTCGGCCAAGTGGAACATCGACCGTGACGAGGCGGCGATCCGGGCGTTCCGGCAGCAGGCGAAGAATGCCACCTACGGCTTCCCGGTCAGGTGAGCGGATGATGTCGAACCAGATTCTCCTCTCCGGCAGACCGACCAGGGACGCTGCCGCCGACAGCCCGGCGCAGGCGCGTGCGGAAAAGGTCTCCCCGGGCCGCCACACCGGATGGCTGGCGCTGCTGCCGGCGCTCGCTGCGCTTACCGTCGGCTATCAAGGTGCCGCCGATCGGCAGATGTGGAACAACGAGTACGCCACCTGGCACGCCGCCGTGCTGGGTACCGCGGACCTGCGGCACCTGCTCTCCAACACCGACCTGGTGCACGTCAGCTACCTCATGATCGTGCGGGGCTGGATCCAACTGGTCGGCGACGAGCCGCTGGCGATGCGGCTGCCCTCGTTGGCGGCGATGGCGATCGCTGCCGCGGCCACCACACTTATCGGTCGCCGGTTGGCGGGCACCGGTCCGGGGCTGGTGGCCGGTCTGATCTTCGTCCTCATCCCCTCGGTGAGCCGGTACGCGCAGGAGGCCAGGTCGTACGCGCTGGTGACCATGGCGGCCACCGTCGCGACCCTGCTGCTGTTGCGGGCGCTGGAGAAGCCGGTACGCGGTCGCTGGGTGCTCTACCTGTTGGCCGTCGCTCTGATGGGCTGGCTGCACTTCGTGTCGTTCCTGGTGCTCGCCGCCCATCTGCTGATGATGCTGCGCGGCACTGTCGACCGCGACGACAATCGCCGGTACCAGTGGTTCGGTTATGTCGGCGGTGCCGGCCTCCTGGTCCTGCCGTTGCTGACGGTCGCCTCCGGTCAGTCCGCCTCGATCTCGTGGATCAAGGCCGATCTCGACGCGGTGCTGCGCTTTCCGGGCGACCTGTTCCTGTCCACCCGGGGCATGGCGGCGGTGGTCGGGCTCGGCGCGATCGGCGCGCTGGTGGCCTGGCGTACCGGCAACCGCATGCTTCCCGCACTGCTCACCTGGGCGTTGCTGCCGCCGATCTTCGCTTATGTGACCTTCGACGTGCTGCACCTCTTCCTGCCCCGGTACGTGCTGTTCACCCTGCCGGCCTGGGCGATCCTGGCCGCGATCGGCGTCTGTTCCGTGGCGCGGTTGTTGCCCCGGTCCACCAGCGCCTGGAGTTGGCTGCTGCCCGCGATGCTGGTGCTGCCGGGCCTGGCCTACCTGGTCCTACCCGACCATCGGGTGGTGCGGGCGAGTCCGGTCGTCGGCCAGCCGGACTACCAGGGCGCCATCGATGCGATGCGGCGGGGCATGCAGCCGGGTGACGGACTGGCCTACAACGATGTCTTCGGCAAGCTCTCCGACCTCGCCCGGGAGGCGGTCGACTACGAGATGCGTAACGATGTGAAGCCCCGGGATGTCTTCCTCGCCGTCACCTCCGTCGACCGGGGGTCGTACTCCGCCTCGGAGTGTGAGGACAAGGATTCGGCCGCCTGCCTGCGCGACACGGACCGGATCTGGCTGATCAGCACGACCTACTCGTCGGATCCGTTGGAAGGACTTCCGCCGCAGCGCGCCGGACTGCTGCGCAGGTTCGAGGTGATCCAGGACGATCAGTTCGAGGGCGTACGCCTTGTCCTGCTCAGTCGGAAGGACTGAGTAGGGCGACCGTGAGGCCGGAGCGGGACCAGAGCCGCTGGACCGTATAGGCGGTGCGCAGCGCCTCCCCCTTGGCGCCGGTGACGGTGGCCAGCGGGTGGTCGCTGTGCCCGGCGACCACCAGCCAGACCCGGTCCGCCTCGGCCAGGCAGGCGGCCGGGTGGTCGCACTCGGTGGCCCACAGGTCCCCCCGGTCCTGCTGTCCCTGCGCCAGCAGCGCGTCGCGGGGCGCCTGCCCGCGCAGGTGGTAGCGCATGCCCAGGTCGAGGAAGAGCCAGCCGTCGCGGGGGTGGTAGACCACGGCGTCACCGTCCTGTCGACCGGCGGCGATGATCTGGGCCGCCCCCTGGTAGTCGACCGTGGCGGTGCGGGGCCACTCGTGGGTACGCCGCAGGGCCACATGGTCCGGCAGCCCCAGCAGCCCGGCCAGGCCCACCACGACGAGGGCGACCCGAAAACGCGCCGAGGCCAACGCGGCGCCGGCCAGCAGACAACCGAAGGGCACCACGAAGATCAGGTAGCGGGGCACCCACAGCGGGACCATCAACCCGGCGGTGAACAGCAGCAGCACCGGCAACAGCAGGCAGGTCATCGGGATCGAGGCCCGTCGGCCCAGTCGTCCGGCGCCGAGGGCCGCCAGGGCCACCAGCAGGCCGCCCACCGCTGCGGTCTGCGCCAGCCCGCCGGGCAAGGCGGCCAGGTCCCCGAGTCGGGCGGTGTCCACCCAGTTCAGTTGACGCTCCCGCTGTTCCCGGGCGCGCAGGGCCAGCGGGGCGACCAGCAGGACGGTCGGCACCAGGGCCACCGGGAAGGGCCGGAGCTGCGCGAACCAACCTGCCCGACTCCTGCCTTGGCGGGCGGGTTCGGCCCGGCCCGGAGGGTGCTCGGCCTGGCTCGGGGGGTGCTCGGCCCCGGCCGGGGCGGGTTCGGTCCGGGCCGGGGTGGCGGTTCGCGTCCGGTAGGTGAGCACCACGACGGCGTGCGCGGCGATGAGGGTCACGGCGATCAGGTGGGTCAGCCCGAGTGCGGCCGTCACCAGGGCGTACCCCACCCATCGACCCCGGCTGGGCCGGCGCAGGGCGTCGACCAGCAGCAGGGTGCTCCAGACGGCCAGGAAGGTGGCCAGGGCGTACGGCCGGGCCTCCTGGCCGTACCGGGCGGTGGCCGGCAGCACCGCGAACAGCAGGCCGGCCAGGAGGCCGACCCGGGTGTTCCACAGCCGTTGACCGAGTACGGCGGTCAGTCCCGCGGCTGCCGTCATCGCCAACGCGGACGGCAGCCGCAGGGCGGCCACGGTGTCCCCGGCGACCAGCAGCCAGAAGTGCATGAGCAGGTAGTACGGAACGGTGGCGGCGTCGATGCTGGCGGCCAGCCGGAGCAGACCGGGCACCGACCGGGTGGCGGCACTCCAGGTGGCCAACTCGTCCCGCCACAGCTGGGCGGCGTCCAGCCCGGCCAGGGTGACGATCATGGTGAGGGCCGCCGGTAGCAGCCAGACCGGCAGGGAGCGCGGATACCACCCGGTGAGTCCTACGCCCGCCCTGGTGGCCGGGATCGACCTATCGGACAAATCCCCCATGATGTGAGCCTGCCACACCTTGGTGTCTGTCGGTGGCGGCAGCGAACGCCCGTGATGTGGGAACCCGCGCGAGCTCATTGGCCGGCCTGTCGCAGGTGTGGCAGCATGACACTCATGACTGCCGCCGTGGTACGCCGCTTCGTGGCTCGCCGCCACGTCGATTACGGCCGCGTGCGCAGCGCCATCTGTCCGGCCCACTGACGACGCCCGACCATTCTGCCTCGGGTACGCAGCGAGCCGGCCGCCCAAGACACCGTTGTCCACGGCCCTGATGAGAGCCGGGCGTTCCGTTTGCGTACCCGATCGAGGCACCGCAAACAACGGAGGACGCCGCGATGGCGGTCAGCGACATTCCGGCCCGCACGGGGAACCTATCGGCGCGTCCGCCCCGGGCACCGCGCCGTGCCCGCGGTGAGGGCCAGTGGGCACTCGGACACCGCGAGCCGCTCAACCCCAACGAGCGGATCAAAAAGGACGACGACCCGCTGAACGTGCGGGACCGGATCGAGAACATCTACGCCCATCGTGGTTTCGCCTCCATCGATCCGCAGGACCTTCGTGGCCGGTTCCGCTGGTGGGGTCTCTACACCCAGCGTAAGGCAGGAATCGACGGAGGTCGTACCGCTGTCTTGGAACCGCACGAGCTGGAAGACGAATACTTCATGCTCAGGGTGCGTGTCGACGGTGGTCAACTCGACCTGGCCCAGCTGCGGACCATCGCCGAGATCTCCCGGGAATTCGCCCGGGACACCGCCGACATCACCGACCGGCAGAACATCCAGTACCACTGGATCCGGGTCGAGGACATGCCGGAGATCTGGCGGCGGCTGGAGGCCGTGGGCCTGCAGACCACGGAGGCCTGCGGGGACTGCCCCCGCATCGTGCTCGGCAGCCCGGTCGCCGGAGTGGCCGAGGCGGAGCTGGTCGACCCCACCCCCGCTATCGACGAGATCGTCCGGCGGTACGTGGGGGACAAGCAGTACTCCAACCTGCCGCGCAAGTTCAAGTCCTCGATCTCCTGGCTGGTGGACACCCCGTACGAGGCCAACGACATCGCCTTCCTCGGGGTCGACCACCCCGAGCACGGCCCCGGCTTCGACGTGTGGGTCGGCGGAGGACTGTCCACCAACCCGATGCTGGCCCAACGACTCGGGGTGTGGGTGCCGCTCGGCGAGGTGCCGGACGTCTGGGCCGGAGTGGTCGGCATCTTCCGCGACTACGGCTATCGCCGACTGCGCCACCGGGCCCGGTTGAAGTTCCTCGTCGCCGACTGGGGGGTGGCTAAGTTCCGCGAGGTGCTGGAGAAGGAGTACCTGGGCCGGACCCTGCTGGACGGGCCCGCCCCGGTGCTGCCGGACAGGCCGATCGACCACATCGGCGTACACCCCCAGCGGGACGGCCGACACTACGTCGGTGCCGCCCCGGTGGTCGGACGGGTCTCCGGCACCCAGTTGGCCCAACTGGCGGACGTGGTGCAGGCCCACGGCAGCGACCGGGTCCGGCTGACGCCGTACCAGAAGCTGCTGGTGCTCGACGTGCCGCCGGAGCGGACGGAGTCACTGGTCGCGGGCCTGCGGGAGATCGGCCTGGAGGCCCGACCCTCGGCCTGGCGGCGCGGCACCATGGCCTGCACCGGCATCGAATACTGCAAGCTCGCCATCGTCGAGACCAAGGCGCGGGGCGAGGAACTGGTGGCCCGCCTGGAACAGCGACTGCGCGACTTCGACGCGGACATCTCCATCCACATCAACGGCTGCCCGAACGCCTGCGCCCGCACCCAGGTAGCCGACATCGGCCTCAAGGGGCAGTTGGTCACCGGGCCGGACGGCCGCCAGGTGGAGGGCTTCCAAGTGCACCTGGGCGGTGGGCTGGGCATGGCCGAGGGGCAGACCGCCGGCTTCGGACGCAAGCTGCGCGGCCTGAAGACCACCGCGGACGAACTTCCCGAGTACGTCGAGCGACTGGCCCGGCGCTATCTGGCCAGCCGTATCGAGGGCGAAACCTTCGCCAACTGGGTGATCAGGGTCGACGAGGAACAACTGCGATGAGCGAGGTGACGCGATGAGCAGCGAGACCCGTGCCGCACCGTTGTACTGCCCGTACTGCGGGGAGGAGGACCTGCGGCCCAGCGAGACCGGGCACGGCGCCTGGGAGTGCCACGCCTGCGCCCGGGTGTTCACGGTCCGGTTCACCGGCCTGCTCTCCCAGGCGGTGCAACGATGAGCGCCCTGGTCTCCGCCACCGGCCTGGGACTGGTCAACACCGCGCCCACCCCGACCGGTGGCGGGCGACATACTCCCGACCAACTGCGCACCCTGGCCGAGCGTGCCGGGCGAGAGTTGGAGGGCGCGCCCGCCCTGGAGATCGCCCGCTGGGCTGCGGAAACCTTCGGGGACCGGTTCTGCGTGACCAGTTCGATGGCCGACGCGGTGCTGGCCCACCTGGTGTCCCGGGTGGCACCCGGGGTGGACGTGGTCTTCCTCGACACCGGCCTGCACTTCCCGGAGACCCTGGCCGTCCGGGACGCGGTGGCCCGCCGGCTGCCGGTCACCGTCCGCTCCATCCGTCCCCGGCTCACCGTGGGGCAGCAGGACGGCGAGTACGGCCCACGCCTGTTCAACAAGTCGCCGGACGAGTGCTGCCGGTTGCGCAAGGTGGAGCCGTTGGAGCGGGCCCTGGCCGGCTACGACGCCTGGGCCGCCGGGCTGCGGCGGGACGAGTCTCCGACCCGGGCCAACACTCCGGTGGTGACCTTCGACGCCCGCCGGGGGAAGGTCAAGGTCAACCCGATCGCGGCCTGGAGCCAGGCGGACGTCGACGCGTACATCGCCCGATGGAACGTACCGGTCAACGAGCTGTTCCGGCGCGGCTACGGCTCCATCGGCTGCTGGCCGTGCACCCGGCGGACGAAGGCCGGTGAGGATCCGCGAGCCGGCCGCTGGGCGATGTTCGAGAAGACCGAGTGCGGGCTGCACCTCTGAGCCGCAAGCCGGAGCCCGCCGACCCGGCGGGTCCTGTCGAGGGGCACCGGTCGGGCGGAGAGCCGGTGCTCCTGGTCGCCCACGGTAGTCGTGACCCCCGGGCTGCCGAGGCGACCCGGGCGCTGGCCCGGGCGGTCTCGGTAGCCCGGCCCGGCGCGCCGGTGCTGGCCAGTTGGCTGGACCACACCCAGCCCGATCCCACCGAGGCGTTACGTGGGTTGGCCGCCGCCGGGCACCCCCGGGCGATCCTGGTACCGCTGCTGCTCACCGCCGCCTACCACCGGCGAGTGGACATCCCCGCCGCGGTGGCGGCCGCCCAGCGCTCCGGGCCGCCGATCCGGGTAGCCATCACCGATGTCCTCGGCCCAGTGGGTGACCAGGTGGATCAGGCGCTGCTGGCCGCGCTGCGACGGCGACTGGAGGAGGCCGATCCGGGCCGGTTCGACGCACTGGTGCTGGCGGCCGCAGGCACCCGAGATCCAGCAGCCCGAGCCTCCGTGGGCCGAGTGGCCCAGGCCCTAGGTGCCTCGCTAGGCACCCCCACCCGAGTCTCGTACGCCTCCGCAGCACCCCCGACCGTCACCACGGCGGTACGGCGACTCCAAGCGCGCGGCGCCCGACGGGTAGCCGTAGCTTCGTACTTCCTGGCCCCCGGCCTGTTCCACGACGCAGTGACAACCGCCGCCCAAGCCGCAGGCGCCGTAGCCACCTCCGCCCCCTTAACCAACACCCCCGACCTGGTCAACCTGATCCTCCACCGCCTAACCCACCCACCCCAAAGCCCGCGCTGAGGCCCCGTCTAGGCCCCGGTTGATCATGAGGTTGGCGGCAGTCCGGAGATCAACGACTGCCGTCAACCTCATGATCAACGCGGAGATGGGCGGGAGCGCGAGGGGGTGGGTGCAGGACGCCCCGGCGGGCGTGGGCCGGCCGGGGCGTTCTGTGTGTGTAGGTCAGGCGGAGTGAGCGCGCAGCACCCGGAGACCACCGCGACGCTTGACGGCGCGACGCTCCTCCTCGCTCATCCCGCCCCAGACGCCAGCGTCCTGACCGGACTCCAGCGCCCACTGCAGGCACTGGTCGGTCACGGAGCAGCGCCGGCAGACGGCCTTGGCCTGCTCGACCTGCAGGAGAGCCGGACCGGACGTCCCGATCGGGAAGAACAGCTCCGGGTCCTCGTCGCGGCAGACAGCATGGTGACGCCAGTCCATGGCGGCAACACTCCTCATTCTGGATGGGTGGCAGATGTTGCTGTTGGTGCTTTTCCTATATGCATCCGCAATGCCAATGGTGACGGTTTGCAACCGTCAATTCGGCATTGCGTGAGCAGGCTGCTAGCCCCAGGACCTGCTGGAACGCTCAGGCTCGCCGAGCGCCTCCAGGCAATGTCCCGGTAACTCAAGTTCGCTTGTGAATACTTTCACGAACTTACGCAATGTCAAGGGTGACGCTCAGAAAAACTCCGCGCGGTGAGCAAGCCCACAACCCTTTTGTCCGAGTTCTGGATCACTCCAGTCACCCGGCTTACCACAGTCAAGAATCAATATAGTACAGTCCGCCGGACAATGCAGGCATTTCCGGCATCGGTTCGGGGTGTCGCGGTCGTCACGCCCTGGTCCGCGCCGGCCAACGTCGCCCGCTGGTGCCGGAGACCTAACAGATTACTCTGAGTGCGGCGGGAACGGAGGTGAATCTGACTTTTTCCCGCTCACCAAGATAGTCGCCATCGAGCTGAAATGCCTGCGGACGGCTCGCGACCAGCGTGAACTCCGCTACATCGTGGCGACGCAAAACTTGGCGGCCACGTGGATTGGGCGTGGCGGACAGCAGCTGCGTCACTGTCCGTGTCGTACTGGCAACGCCAAGCTGACGAAGTGCCAGCACGTCCAGCCCCAGATCGAACGACGCCTCCGGGTTCGGATTGGCCTCCCGGTCCCCGACGTACGTCCAGGGGGCGGTGTTCTGCACGATGATGCTCGCCAGATCACCCTCCGTCACCTCGCCGGGCTGCTCCAGCCGGATCGCCGGGTGGCGCCGCTCGGTGCCGAAGAGGAACTGTGCGGTGAAGGCGCGGAAGTAGAGCCCCGGGGAGGAGACCCGACCCCGGCGGCGGGCCTCCTCGACCCGGTGGATGACCGAGGCGTCTAGCCCGAAACCGGCGCAGAAGGTGAAGTAGCGGTCGTCGGCGCGGCCCAGACCGACCGTCCGGCGCCGCCCCAGCCGCAGCCCTTCCATGATCATGCTGGCGGCCTCGGCCCACTCCCGGGGCAGGCCCAGGGCCCGGGCGAAGACGTTGGTGGAGCCACCCGGCACGGTGGCCAGCGCGGGCAACCGCTCGGCGGTGGGCGGCTGCCCGTCGACACCGGTCGCCGACATCAGCCCGTTGACCACCTCGTTGACCGTGCCGTCACCACCGAGAGTGACCACCACGTCGACCCCCTCGACGGCGGCCTCTCTGGCCAGCATGGTGGCGTGACCACGCTGACGGGTGTACCGCACGGAGAGGTCGACTTCGCTGCGCAGCGCTCGGACCAGTACGTCCCGCGCGCGCTCGCTGGTGGTGGTGGCCTTGGGATTGACCAGCAGGACGGCCCGCATGGGCGGCACTGTACCGCGCGACGGCCCGGGTATCGTGACCGCGTGACCATCGACTCCCACCCGACCCCCGTCACGCTCCGTTGGGCGGTCCGGCTGCTACGTGTCGAGGCGGTCGCGGTCGGGCTGGTCGCCGTCTGGCTGGTCGTGGCCGACCTCACGGCCAGCACCACGGACCTGACCTCGGCGCTGTTGGTCACGGCCTTCGCCATCGGTGCCGCCCTGGCCCTCTGGGCCCTGGGCAGTGCGCTGGCACGTCACCGGGCCGGGGCCCGCGCTCCCGCCATCGTGCTCCAGCTCATGCTGCTGCCGATCGGCTGGTTCATGATCCAGGGAGGGCTGGGCTGGCTCGGGGTGCCGCTGATCGGGCTCGGGCTGGGGGTCACCTGGCTGCTGGTCAGCCCGCCCACGACCCGCGCCCTCGGGTTCGAGTAGCTGCCCCTCACCAACCGGAGGCGCGGCGGGTCAGCAGGGAGATGGTCGCCCGCCCGTCGGCTGCGGTCGCCGAGGCCGAGGTGGTCAGCGCGGTGAGCACCTTCCAGGCGAACGAGGACTCGGCCGGTAGCTTGGCGCCGCGCACGGTGGGCACGGTCACCTCCACGGTCAGCGCATCCTCGGTGACCGCGAAGCGGCAGTCGAGTTCGGCGTCCCCGGGCGCGATGGCCAGCAGCATGGCGCAGGCCTCGTCGACGGCGATGCGGAGATCCTCGATCTCGTCGAGAGCGAACTGCAGACGGGCCGCCAGGCCAGCGGTGGCAGTACGCAGCACGCCGAGGTACCCGCCGTCGGCAGGCACGGTGAGGTGCACGATGTCGTCGTCGGTCGTTGACTGGCCGGTCAGTTGAGTCACCACTCATCCCCCCGGTCGGGGACTCTACCCGCTCAGCGTGCGAGACGGTGGAAACACGTCACCATCGCCGGCTGCGGGACGGCCCGGACGGCCACGCACAACATCCGACGGGCGGTGGCCGCAGCCCCGGCGGCGGAATGGCGCCTGGTCAGAACGACGGCGGCCGACCCGCCCCCGGCAGGGGTGGGTCGGCCGCCGTGTCGGGCACTCAGGCCTGCTTGGTCTCCCAGAAGATCTTCGAGATCTCCTCGATCTTCTGGAGCAGCTCGTCGGCCTTGGTCGGGTCGGTGGCACCCTTGGCCCCGGCCGCACCAGCCAGCTTGGTGGCCTCGTTGAACAACTGGTGCAGGTGCGGGTACTTCTCGAAGTGCGGGGGCTTGAAGTAGTCGGTCCACAGCACCCAGAGGTGGTGCTTGACCAGGTCGGCCCGCTGCTCCTTGATCAGGATGGCGCGGGTCCGGAACTCCGGGTCGGTGTTGGCCTGGTACTTCTCACAGATCATTTTCACCGACTCGGCCTCGATCCGAGCCTGGGCGGGGTCGTAGACCCCACAGGGCAGGTCGCAGTGCGCGCTGACGGTCACGCGGGGCGCGAGGATGCGTGCAAGTCGCATCAGGATCCTCCATAGGACGTTTGCGATGATCCAAGACGACATTACTCCTGGACGGGGTCCCCCAGACCGGTGGAGGTGAAACAGGGTGTCCGTGCCGCAGCTGCGGTGGCCGCTGTCACCCGTACTCGTGACCGGTCCCTCCATGTCGCCGACCCTGCGGCACGGCGACGCGGTGCTGGTCCGCCGCAGCGGCCGGGAGATCCGCCCCGGCGACGTGGTGATCGCGGTCTTCCGTAGCCGCCCGGAGTTGCTGGTGGTCAAGCGCGCGGTCCGTCCGACCGACGGCGGTTGGTGGGTGTACGGCGACAACGACCTGGTCACGGACGACTCCCGGGCGTACGGGGTGGCCGACGTGATCGGTCGGGTGGTGGCCCGGTACTGGCCCCGCCCGGGACGGATACCACCCCGACCGTTATGACCCTGCCCACATACTGGGCCGGTAATCCGCACTATGCTCGGAAGCGCCCGGGTGACCCCCCGCACCACGCGCCGCCGCTCGTCGCTTCACCGTGTGTACGACCGGCTGGCCTCTGCTCGCCAGATTCCCTGGAGTCACCATGCCTTCGCCCACCGTGGACCCCGCTGATCCCGTCTTCCAACTGCACCGGGGCGGCAAGATGTCCATCGCCTCGACCGTCCCGCTGACCAGCCGGGACGACCTCTCCCTCGCGTACACCCCGGGTGTGGCCCGGGTCTGTGAGGCCATCGCTGCGGATCCCGCCCTCACCCACGACTACACCTGGGTGTCGAACACCGTGGCGGTCGTCACCGACGGCTCCGCCGTACTCGGCCTCGGCAACATCGGCCCGCGCGCCGCGATGCCGGTGATGGAGGGCAAGGCCGTGCTGTTCAAGCAGTTCGGCGGGGTCGACGCGGTACCGGTCTGCCTGGACACCCAGGATGTCGACGAGATCGTCGCCGTGGTCAAGGCCCTGGCGCCCTCGTTCGGCGGGATCAACCTGGAGGACATCAGCGCACCCCGCTGCTTCGAGGTGGAACGCCGCCTCGACGAGGCACTGGACATCCCGGTCTTCCACGACGACCAGCACGGTACGGCGATCGTCGTGCTGGCCGCCCTGCGCAACGCGGCCACCCTGCTCGACCGCAAGCTCGGCGACCTGCGGGTGGCGGTCAGCGGGGCGGGCGCGGCCGGGGTGGCGGTGACCAAGATGCTGGTGGCCGGGGGAGTGGACCCCGACCAGGTGGTGGTCTGCGACTCCCAGGGCATCATCTCCGCGTACCGCACCGGGCTCAGCGGCAGCAAGGCGGAGCTGGCCGAGCTGACCAACGCCGACGGGCGGCAGGGCGACATCGCCGAGGCCCTGCGCGACGCCGATGTGCTGATCGGGGTCTCCGGCGGGCAGATCCCCGAGCACGCGGTGGCCGCCATGGCACCCGGCGGGATCGTCTTCGCGCTGGCCAACCCCACCCCGGAGGTGCACCCGGAGATGGCCGCCCGCCATGTGGCGGTGGTCGCCACCGGTCGCAGCGACTTCCCGAACCAGATCAACAACGTGCTGGCCTTCCCGGGGGTGTTCCGGGGGGCACTAGAGGCCCGGGCCACCCGGGTCACCGACGCGATGAAGGTCGCCGCGGCGGACGCCATCGCCTCGGTGGTGGCCGAGTCGCTGACCCCGGAGGCGATCGTGCCCTCCCCGCTGGACCCGCGGGTCGCCCCCGCGGTGGCCGAGGCGGTCGCCGAAGCCGCCCGCCGCGACGGCGTCGCCCGCGCCTGAAGTGCAAGGAAGGGGCCCTTCTTAACGCCTGGGGTAGCGGAAGGGCCCCTTCTTAACAGGCCAGCGGCTTGTTACCGTGCCGATCATGCGTGCCGCCTTCGCCTCCCGTTTCGACGACGCCGACCCCCTGGCCGCCCTCACCGTCGGTGAGCAGCCCGAGCCGAGCCTGCCCGACGAGGGCTGGGTGACCCTGCAGGTCACCGCCAGCTCGCTCAACCACCACGATCTGTGGTCGCTGCGCGGGGTGGGGCTACGCGCCGAACAACTGCCGATGATCCTCGGCTGCGACGCGGTGGGCATCGACCCGGACGGCAACGAGATGGTGGTCTACCCGGTCGTCGCCACCCCGGGGGATCCGCGTGGCGTCTCCATCCTCTCCGAGCACTTCCCGGGCACCCTAGCCGAGCGGGTGGCCGTACCCCGGTCGAATTTGCTGCCGCTGCCGGCGGGGCTGACGGCCCTCGACGTGGCCTGCCTGCCGACGGCCTGGCTGACCGCGTGGCGGATGCTGACCACCAAGGGCCGCGTCGACGAGGCCGAGGCCGTGCTGGTCCAGGGCGCCGGGGGTGGCGTGGCCACCGCGGCCATCGCGCTCGCCACCGCCATGGGCAAACGGGTGTACGCGACCAGCCGCGACGCCGCCAAGCGGGAGCGGGTCGCCGGCCTGGGCGCCACCGCTGTCGAGCCCGGTGCACGACTGCCCGAGCGGGTCGACGTGGTGATCGAGACCGTAGGGGCGGCGACCTTCGACCACTCCCTGAAGTCCGCCGCCGTCGGGGCCCGGATCGTGGTCTGCGGCGCTACCGCCGGACACGAGCCGAAGGTCAACCTGCGGCGGGTCTTCGCCATGCAGCTGGAGATCCTGGGCACCTCGATGGGTACCCCGACCGACCTGGCCGACCTGCTCACCTTCTGCGCCGAACGCAACGTTCGCCCGGTGGTCGACAGCGTGGTGCCGTTCAGCCGGGTCGCCGACGCCTTCGCCCGCCTGCACTCCAGCGAGGTCTTCGGCAAGGTCGTCATCGACCACACCCGGTGATGCACGGCGGGTGACCGGGTGTTGGGTCCTGCAACGCTTCCGGCGTGGCAGGGCCCCTTCGGTCACAGGTGGTCGTCGAGGGTGGCGATGTCGTCGCGGGCGGCGGCGGTGGCGATGCGCTCCTTGGCCTCGGTGTCGCCGTAGAGGGTCCAGCGCAGGAACTCGATGGTGGTGTCGGCGACCACCCGCAGGGAGGTGCCGTCGCCCAGCAGGGACCGGCCGTGGTCGCCGTCGGGCAGACTCAGCATCGCCTTCGGCCAGGGCACCTTGTCGTACACCGCCTTGCCGGCCGCGTACTCCACCACCTCGTCGGCCTCACCGTGCACGAACAGTTGCGGTGCCGCCGCACCCGCGAAGGCGGTACCCACCCCCAGCGCGGTGCCGGCGAAGACGATCCCGGCGGCCAGCCGCTCGTCCCTGCCGGTGGTGAACAGGCCGATCGTGGTCACCCCGCCGGCGGAGTGACCGGCGGCGGCCACCCGGTCGGTGGCCAGCCGGCCCCGCAGCGGATCGCCGTCGCGGCTGCTCAGGGCCAGGACCTCGGTCAGCGCGTACGACACGTCGGCCGGCTGGTTGAGCACGTCGAGCACGTTGGGCCGCTCCGAACCGGAGGTGTGCGGAAAGGTCGGTGCTGCCACCACGAAACCGGCCGCCGCCCATCGGGTCAGCAACGCCTGATAGTCCTTGGGCAGGCCGCCCAGGCCATGGCTGAACATGATCACGGGGAAGGGCCCCTCGGCCGCGCGGGCCGAGTTCGTCGGCTTTCCACCCGCCCGGCCGGTCGCCGGGTACCAGATGGTGATCGGCAGGGGTCGCTCGCCGTCCCGGTTGCGCTTCAACTGTCGTACGCCCACCGCGAAGCTGCCGGACGGCGCGGTCCCGGCTGGAATCGCCGGCGCCGAGGCACTGACCGACGGCGCCGGAGCAGCCGACGGAGTGACGGTCGTGCTCACCCCCGCTGCCGACTCCGTATCGCCGGAACACCCCACCCCCAGACTGCCAACCAGCACCCCAACAACCAAGACCGAGACCCCACGCCGCAACATGCCCCCATCCTCCCTCCCCCGCCCACCCCCAGCCCCTCCCACCCACCCCGGTCTTGCTACCCCCGTTGATCATGAGGTTGGCGGCACTCTGAAGATCGACAACTGCCGCTAACCTCATGATCAACGGGGCGTTGATAGAGGGCGGGTTTCTAGGGTGGCGAGGGTGGGGGGGTGGGCGTGGGTGGGGAGGCGGCGGGCGGCTTGTTGGTCGCCGTAGAGGGTCCAGCGGAGGAAGTCCGTGGTGGTGCCGAGGAACTGGGTGAAGCCGGGGCGGCCGGGGGTCAGGTACTCGCCGTGTCCCTGGCCGAGCAGGCTGAGGAAGCTGGCCGGTCCGGTCGTACGGCGGTAGGCGGCCCGGCCGACGCTCAGGGCCACTACCGGGTCGGCGGTGCCGTGCACGAAGAGCATCGGCGCGGGTGGCCCGGCGAAACTCCCCGCCATCCCACCACCGGCGATCACGATGCCGGCCCGCAGTCGGGCCGGGCGGCCACTGGTGAACATGCCCGAGGTGGTGAAGCCGCCCGCCGAATGGCCCGCCGCGGCGATCCGCTGCACGTCGAGGTGACCGGCCAGGGGGTCGGCGGCCCGGCGGTCGAGCCGGACCAGGTGCCGGATCACCCGCCACCCGTCGGCAGGCTGATGGCGTACGTCGGCACGGGAGAACTCGGGGGCACCCCGTCGGGTGTGGGGGTACGCCGGGGCGGCCACCACGAAACCGGCCGCCGCCCACCTGGAGGTCAGCCCGGCATGCAACTCCGGCAGGCTGGCCAGGCCGTGGCTGTAGAGCACCACCGGGAACCGTCCCTCGGCTACCCGGGAGCCCTCGGTCGGGTACCACAGGGTCACCGGCAGCGGGCGGGCCGAGCCGGGGTCGAGCACGAAGGTCCGGACCCCGACGGCGTACTGCACCTGGGGTGCCGCCCCGGGTGATGTGCCCCGCGCGGGCGGGCCGCCGGATGCGGCGCAACCGGTCAGCCACACCAACAGCAGAGCCACCGTCGACGCGGCGAACCGCCGCCTGATCCCCACGGCATCACGGTAGATCCGGCGATCACCCCGCCGGGTCCCGTTGCCCGGTGCTCTACCCGAGCCGTTCGGCCGATCGGCGCGGGCCCATTCGACCGGGCCGATTTCGCTAAGGTTCCGGCATGGCTGAGAACTACACCGACCCCAGCGGCAACACCCAGGCCTTCCGGGCCTTCGCCGCCAACACCGCCGAGACACCGGCCGAGTCGCCCTCCCGCACCGGACTGTTCGTCGGGGGTGCCCTGCTCGCGGTGCTGCTGATCGCCGTGGCCGGCTGGATCGCCCTCGGCTGACCGGCGGTCACGATCCCCTGACCCCGGCGGTCACGACCCCCGAATCAGGCGGTCACGACCTGTCAGGCGGCGCCGATCACCTCTCTGGCCTCGCGGGCGATCTCCAGTTCCTCGTCGGTGCCGATCACACAGACCGCCACCTCCGCGCCCTCCGGTGAGATCAGCCGGTCGCCGCTGCCGGCGTTACGTTCGGGGTCGACCGTGATGCCGAGCCGGGTCAGCCCGGCCAGAGCGGCGGCCCGTACCGGTGCGGCGTGCTCACCTACCCCGGCGGTGAAGGTGATCGCGTCCACCCGGCCCAGCAGGGCGTAGTAGGCCCCGACGTATTCGGTGATCCGGCGGCAGTAGACGTCGAAGGCCAGGGCTGCCGCCGGGTCTCCGGCCGAGCGCCGGGCCAGCACCTCGCGCATGTCGTTGACCCCGGCCAGGCCCAGCAGGCCGCTGCGGTAGTTGAGCAGGTCGTCGATCTCGTCGACCCCCAGCCCACCCTCCCGGCGCAGGTGGAACACGATGGTCGGGTCCAGGTCGCCGCTGCGGGTACCCATCACCAGGCCCTCCAGCGGGGACATGCCCATCGAGGTGGCGATGCTGCGTCCACCGGCGACCGCGCACGCGCTGGCCCCGTTGCCCAGGTGCAGGCTGATGGTGTTGATCTCGGAGTACGGGCGGTCCAGCAGTTCGGCGGTGCGCCGGGAGACGTACGCGTGCGAGGTGCCGTGGAAGCCGTACCGGCGTACGCCGTACCGCTCGGCGGTGTCCAGGTCGATCGCGTACGTGGCGGCGGAGTCGGGCAGGGTGTGGTGGAAGGCCGTGTCGAAGACGGCCACCTGCGGCACCTGGGGCAGGGCCTCGCGCGCCATCTCGATGCCGGCCAGGTTCGCCGGGTTGTGCAGGGGGGCCAGCGGCACCAGATCGGCGATGGCGGCCAGCACCGCGTCGTCCACCAGCGCCGGGGCGCTGAACCGTCGACCGCCGTGCACCACCCGGTGCCCGATGACGGTGAGCCCGCTCAGGTCCAGCTCGGCCAGGATCTGCCGGACCGCCGCGGCATGGTCGGGTGGGCCACCGTCCGGTTCACCGACCCGTTCGACCGTGCCCTTGGTGAGGACCCGTTCCCCCTTGTACAGCCGGTATTTGACCGACGACGACCCGCAGTTGAGCACCAGGACCTTGCTCACGACGCCGCCCCGTCGCCGGCCAACGCGGCGGCCTGGATGGCGGTGATCGCCACGGTGTTGACGATGTCCGGCACGGTAGCCCCTCGGGAGAGATCGTTGACCGGGCGGCGGAGACCCTGCATGACCGGCCCGACGGCGACCGCCCCGGCCGAGCGCTGCACCGCCTTGTAGGTGTTGTTGCCGGTGTTCAGGTCGGGAAAGATGAACACGGTGGCCCGACCGGCGACCGTGCTGTCCGGCAGCTTCGTCGCCGCCACGGCCGGGTCGATCGCGGCGTCGTACTGGATCGGCCCCTCCACGGCCAGGTCGGGTCGGCGCTCGCGGACCAGCGCGGTGGCTGCCGCCACCTTCTCCACGTCCGCTCCCGCCCCGGAACTGCCGGTCGAGTACGACAGCATGGCCACCCGGGGTTCGATGCCGAACCGGGCCGCCGTGTCGGCCGAGGAGATCGCGATGTCGGCGAGCTGGGTGGCGTCCGGATCGGGGTTGACCGCGCAGTCGCCGTAGACCAGCACCCGGTCGGCCAGCAGCATGAAGAAGACACTGGAGGCGACGGAGACCTCCGGCATGGTCTTCACGATCTCGAACGCCGGGCGGATGGTCGCCGCCGTGGTGTGGGTGGCCCCGGAGACCATGCCGTCGGCGTACCCGGCCCACACCATCATGGTGCCGAAGTAGTTCGGCTGGGCCACGATGTCGTACGCCAGCTCGGTGGTCATTCCCCGATGGGCCCGCAGCTTCGCGTACGCCTCGGCGAACTCGTCCCGCCAATGGCTGGTGGTCGGATCCACCACCCGGGCCGCGCCGATGTCCACGCCCAGCTCGCGGGCCCGGCGGGCGACCTCCTCGGGTCGGCCCAGCAGGGTCAGGTCGGCCACCCCCCGGCGCAGCAGGATCTCCGTGGCGCGCAGGATGCGTTCCTCGGTCCCCTCCGGCAGGACCACCTGCCGGCGGCGACTGCGAGCCCGGTCGATCAGGTCGTACTCGAACATCAACGGGGTGACCCGGGTGGAACGGCTGACCCGCAGCCGCCCGGCCAACTCGGTCGTGTCCACGTACGCCTCGAAGGCGCCCAGGGCGGCCTCGACCTTGCGCGGGTTGGCGGCGCTCGGTCGACCCTCGATGCGGCTGGAGGCGGCCACGGTGTGGAAGCTGTCGGTGGGCACGGAGAGCACCGCCAGGCGGGCGTTGAGCGCCTCGACCAGCTGCATCGCCCGGGGGTCGGGCGCCACCCCTAGGGTGAGCACCAGCCCGGCCAGGGACACCTGACCGGCCACGTGCGCCGCGCTCGCGGCCACCAGCAGGTCGTCCCGGTCCCCCGGCATGATCAGCAGGGCGCCCTCGGTCAGGTGTTCCAGCACAGTCGGCACATGTGCCGCTCCGACCACGTAGTCGAGCACGTCGCGGGCGAGGGCGGTGTCGTCGCCGGCCAGCCGGGTGGCGCCGAGCGCCGCGGCCACCTCGGCCACCGTCGGCGCGGAGACGCTGGGCACCTCGGGAATCGCGTACGCGGGCACCGGCAGGCGGGGCAGCTGCATGTCCCCCGGAACCCGGTTGGCGAGTACGGCCAGCACCGTCCCGCCGAGGTCGACCACGTCGTGGTACGCCCCCCGGCTGGCCGCGGTGATCGCCGCCGGTTGCTGCCCCAGCCCGTCGACCACCGGCACCACGACACTGCCGAACTCCGTGGCCAGCCGGGTGTTGAAGGCCAGTTCGCGGGGTCCGGCACCGTCACCGGCGTCGGCGAAGTCGCTACCCACCACGACCATGGCGGGGAACCGTCGCTCCACCTCCCGGTAGCGTTCGACGATCCGGGTGATCAGCTCTTCCCGCCGACCGTCCGCGACCAGGGCGGTCGCCTCGGCGTAGCTGGTGCCGTAGAGGTCGGCCACCGGCAGTCCCACCCGGTACCGCTCGCTGAGCAGGGCGAGGATCGGATCAGGTCGGTCCGGTCTGACCAGCGGGCGGAACACGCCGATCTGACCGACCTGTCGGGACAGCAACTCGGCCAGGCCGAGGGCGATGGTCGACTTTCCCCCGCCCGAGCCGACACTTGTCAGGTAAACGCTCCGGGCCACGGAACTCACGCTACAAGATCGAGGTGCCTGGCGCCGGGGTCCTGCTACCCGAGTACCCGGGCACTACGCCGCTGCCGCATCCTCGGCCAATCTGCCCGCCGGCCAGGCCAGCGGGGAGGTACGCACCGTGATCAGTCGTCGTCTTCGTCGTCGAGGCGGGCCAGCCAGGTGGCGAAACGTTCGATCGGCGTCTCGAACTCCGGGTTCAGGTCGACGAAGTCCCGCAGCCGCTCACCCAGCCACTCCAGGCTCACCTGCTCGTCGCCCCGTCGTTCGACCAGTTCCTCGATGCCCCGGTCGGTGAAGTACATCCGCCTACTCGCTTCCTCACCGGTGTCGTACCGGCGAAAACCGGCCGGTCCCGTCCCACCCGAGGGTGGGACGGGACCGGGATGGGTCTGTCGTCAGGGTCGGGGCAGTGCCGCCTCGATGAGGGCGACCTGCTCGACCTCGTGCATCTTCGCCGAACCGACGGCCGGGGCGGCCGCGGCCGGACGGGAGATGCGGCGCAGTCGCACCCCGTCGAGGTGCTCCAGCAGGTTGAGCGCCACGAACGACCAGGCGCCCTGGTTGGCCGGCTCCTCCTGCACCCAGGCGAAGTCCTCGGCGTTGGGGTACTTGGCCAGGGCGGCCCGGATCTCCTCCACCGGCATGGGGTAGAGCTGCTCCAGGCGGATGATCGCGGTGTCGGTGACCTCGCGCTCCTGCCGGGCCTGGAACAGGTCGTAGTAGACCTTGCCCGAGCAGAGCAGCACCCGCTTGACCTGCTCCGGTGCCGGAGCCGCCTGGTCGGCGAGCACCGGGGCGAAGGTGCCGGTGGTGAAGTCCGCCACCGAGGAGACACAGAGCTTGTGCCGCAGCAGCGACTTCGGGGTGAACACCACCAGCGGCTTGCGCTTGGGCGACAAGGCCTGACGCCGCAGCAGGTGGAAGTAGTTCGCCGGGGTGGTCGGGATGGCCACCCTCATGTTGTCCTCCGCGCAGAGCTGGAGGAACCGCTCCGGGCGACCGGAGGTGTGGTCCGGGCCCTGTCCCTCGTGGCCGTGCGGCAGCAGCAGGGTCACCGCGGAGCGCTGACCCCACTTCACCTCACCGGAGGAGATGAACTCGTCGATCACCGACTGGGCGCCGTTGACGAAGTCGCCGAACTGCGCCTCCCAGCAGACCAGGGCGTTGAGGTTCTCCACCGAGTAGCCGTACTCGAAGCCCATCGCGGCGTACTCGGACAGCAGCGAGTCGTGCACGAAGAACCGGGACCGCTCCCCGTCGCCGGTGAGCGACTGCAACGGCAGGTAGTCGTCGCCGGTCTGGGCGTCGACGACCGCCGCGTGCCGCTGCACGAAGGTGCCGCGACGCGAGTCCTGCCCGGCCAGCCGGACGGTGACCCCGTCGTGCAGCAGCGAACCGAAGGCGATGATCTCGCCGAAGCCCCAGTCGATGCCGCCCTCGACGGCCATCTTGGCCCGCCGGTCGAGCAGCTGCTGGATCCGCTTGTGCGGGGTGAAGCCCTCCGGCAGGTTGACGTGCGCCTCGCCGACGGCCTTGACGACCGAGGCCTCCGTGGCCGTGTCCACCTGCGGCTCCGGCTCGTCCTGGCGGGGCGGCCGGCTGAGCTGGCGGGGGGTGGTGGCCGCGTCACGGGTGGCCTTGAAGACCCGCTCCAGCTGGGACTGGTAGTCGCGCAGCAGTTCCTCCGCGTCCTCCACGGTGATGTCACCGCGGCCGATCAGCTCCTCGGTGTAGAGCTTGCGGACGGAACGCTTCGAGTCGATGATCTTGTACATCTGGGGGTTGGACATCGAGGGGTCGTCGCCCTCGTTGTGCCCGCGCCGCCGATAGCAGACCATGTCGATCACGACATCTTTGTTGAAGGTCTGCCGGTACTCGAAGGCCAGCCGGGCCACCCGGACCACGGCCTCGGGGTCGTCGCCGTTGACGTGGAAGATCGGCGCCTGGATCATCCGGGCCACGTCGGTGCTGTAGAGGCTGGAGCGGCTGTACTCCGGGGCGGTGGTGAAGCCGACCTGGTTGTTGACCACCACGTGCACCGTGCCACCGGTGCGGTAGCCGCGCAGCTGGGAGAGGTTGAGGGTCTCGGCCACCACGCCCTGACCGGCGAAGGCGGCGTCGCCGTGCACCGCCAGCGGCAGCACGGTGTAGCCCTCCAGCTTGAGGTCTATCCGGTCCTGCTTGGCCCGGACGATGCCCTCCAGCACCGGGTCCACCGCCTCCAGGTGCGACGGGTTCGCCACCACGGAGACCTTGACCGAGTGGTCGCCGTCCGGGGTGGTGAACTTGCCGTTCTGGCCGAGGTGGTACTTCACGTCGCCGGAGCCCTGGGTGGAACGCGGGTCCAGGTGCCCCTCGAACTCCGAGAAGATCTTCTCGTACGGCTTGCCGACGATGTTGGCCAGCACGTTGAGTCGACCCCGGTGGGCCATGCCGATGACGACCTCGTCCAGGTCGTTCTCGGCGGCGGACTCCAGGATCTCGCCGAGCAGCGGGATCAGGGACTCGCCGCCCTCCAGCGAGAAGCGCTTCTGACCGACGTACTTGGTCTGCAGGAAGGTCTCGAAGGCCTCGGCCGCGTTGAGCCGGTTGAGCACGTGCTTCTGCTCGTCGGCCGACGGCTTCTCGTACTTGCGCTCGACCCGCTCCTGGATCCAGCGGCGCTCGGCCGGGTCCTGGATGTGCATGTACTCGATGCCGACCCGTCGGCAGTACGAGTCGCGCAGCACGCCCAGGATCTCCCGCAGCTTCATCCGCTGCTTGCCGGCGAAGCCGTTGACCGGGAAGGTGCGGTCCAGGTCCCACAGGGTCAGCCCGTGCTGGAGCACGTCCAGATCCGGGTGCTTGCGGATCTTGAACTCCAGCGGGTCGGTGTCGGCCATCAGGTGGCCGCGGACCCGGTAGGAGTGGATCAGCTCGTGCACCCGGGCGGTCTTGTTGATCTGGCCTTCGCTGTCGACCGCGACGTCGCGCACCCAGCGCACCGGCTCGTACGGGATGCGTAGCGAGGTGAAGATCTGGTCGTAGAAGCCGTGCTCGCCGAGCAGCAGCTCGTGCATGACCTTGAGGAACTCGCCGGACTGGGCGCCCTGGATGATCCGGTGGTCGTAGGTGCTGGTCAGGGTGATGACCTTGCTGACCGCCAGCTCGGCCAGGGTGGCCTCGCTCATGCCCTGGTACGGCGCCGGGTACTCCATCGCGCCGACCCCGATGATCGCGCTCTGCCCCTGCATCAGGCGGGGCATCGAGTGCACCGTGCCGATGCCGCCCGGGTTGGTCAGCGAGATGGTGGTGCCGGAGTAGTCGTCCATGGTCAGCTCGTTGCGGCGGGCGCGCCGGACGACGTCCTCGTACGCCTGCCAGAACTGCCGGAAGTCCATCTGCTCGCAGCCCTTGATGGAGGGGACCACCAGGTTGCGGCTGCCGTCCGGCTTGGCCAGGTCGATCGCGATGCCCAGGTTGACGTGCTCCGGGCGGACCATGGTCGGCTTACCGTCGACCTGGGCGTACGAGTTGTTCATCTCCGGGTGCGCCACCAGCGCCCGGACCAGGGCGTACCCGACCAGGTGGGTGAAGCTGACCTTGCCACCCCGGCCGCGGGCCAGGTGGTTGTTGATCACGATCCGGTTGTCCACCAGCAGCTTCGCCGGGACGGCGCGCACGCTGGTCGCGGTGGGTACGGCCAGCGAGGCGTCCATGTTCTGGACGATCTTGGCGGCGACACCGCGCAACGGGGTGTTCTGCGGGCCGGAGGCGGTCGGGGCGGTCTTCGCCGACGCGGCCCTGGCCGGGGCCTTCGCGGCCTCGGTCTTGGCGGGCTGGGCCTTCGCGGCCGGCGCCTTGGCCGGCTCGGTCCTGGCCTTCGCCGGAGCCGCTGCGGCGGGCGGTGCCGACTTGTCAGCGGCCTCGGTCTTGGCCGGGGTGGATGCCTTGCTGGCCGGCTCGGGGGTGCTGGCCTTCGACCGGTCGGCGCCCTCGCCGCCGGTCGCGCCCGGCCCGGGGCGGTAGTCGGCGAAGAAGTCGTGCCAGGCCGGATCGACGCTGCCGGGGTCGGCGAGGTAGCGCTGATACATCTCCTCGACGACCCACTCGTTCGGGCCGAAACCCGCCAGTGGGTTCTCCTGCGAAGTCTGCTGGGTCGACACGGCCGGTAATCGCCTCTTTCACGCGGGTTTGTGTGTCACGCGGGGTCCATCTGCGCCGTGACCGGCGCAGAGAACGGATCCCAGGCTACGCCGTGCCGATCGCCAAGGCATTTCCGCCTCCGCAGCGTGGTCCGATTCACAGATGATGTTAGAAGTTCAGTACCGTCCGCGTGTCCAGTTGCTACTGGTAGCAACTCGATGGGCCCGGTTGTCCGGCCGTCAGCCGGGCACCGGGCCCATCGTGCAGCGGATGACCTACGCCACCGGCGCGATTCAGGAGATGTCGCGCCGACGGGTGAGCAGCAGCCCGACGATGCCGCTGGCCAGCGCGTACCCGACCAGCACGAGCGCGCCCACCCACCAGGGCGGGTACATCTCGCTCTCACCCGGCGCGATCATGATCTGGGAGGCGGCCGCCGGCCAGATCACCTGCCACTTGAGCACGGCCATGCTGTCCAGCCAGCTCGACAGCAGCAGGAAGAGCACCCCGACGACCTGCGTACCGATCAGGTAGAGCACCGAGGCTGTGATCACCGCACCCAGCTGGTTGGTGATCAGGGTGCCGATGCCGACGCCGAGCACGGTCCAGATGGCGTACGCCATCAGGTTGAGCAGCAGGGCCCGCTGGACCTCCCACTCGCCGAGCAGGGTGCCGTGGTCGTTCAGGGTCAGGAAGGCTGCTCCCGCACCCAGGTCGATCACCGTGGTGACCAGCCAGAAGGCGAACCCGAGCAGGCTCGCCGCGATCAGCTTGCTGACGATCACCGCGCTGCGCCGCGGGGTGGCCAGGAAGGTCGTGGTCGCGGTCTGGTGGAAGAACTCGTTGGTGACCATCAGGATGCCGATCAGCATCACGAACATCAGGCCCAGGTACTGCCCGGAGGTGTAGAGGTTGGCCGCCTGGGCCGGGGCGGACGCGGCGTCACCGACGACTCCGATTTCCTCGCCGCCGCCGTCGATCGTCGTGTTGAACAGCCAGGCGTTGAGCGGGAAGGCCATCGCGATCGACAGGAACGCCCCGATGGCCAGCCACCACCAGGTGCTGGTCGTACGGATCTTCAACAGTTCGGAGCGGACCAGGTTGCTCATCGAATGCCCGCCTTTCCAGCCGTCAGCTCCAGGAACACGCGTTCCAGGTCGGGTCGTTCGGTGGTCAGCTCGTGCAGTTCGACACCGGCGGTCAGCGCCGCCCGGCCCACCGTCGGGGCGTCCACCCCGCCGATCAGCAGCGCGCCGTGCTCGTCGGTCTGCACCGTGGCCGGCCCCTCGGCCAGGGCGCTGGTCAGCGCCTCCGCCTGCGGGGTGCGGACCCGGACCCGGACGCCCTGCGCCATCGAACCGATCACCTGCTCGACCGGACCCTGCCGGACCAGCTGCCCCGCTGCGATGATCACCACATCGTCGGCCAGCAACTGCATCTCCGACAGCAGGTGGCTGGAGACCAGCACGGTACGGCCCTCGGCGGCCAGCCCTTTGAGGAACCCGCGCATCCACCGGATGCCCTCCGGGTCCAGCCCGTTGGCCGGCTCGTCGAGGATCAGCACCCGCGGGTCGCCGAGCATCGCGGCGGCGATGCCGAGGCGCTGCTTCATGCCGAGTGAGTAGCCCTTGAACTTGCGCTTCGCCGCCGGAGTCAGGCCGACCAGGGCCAGGGCCTCGTCGGCCCGCTGCGGCGGCAGCCCGGCCGCCGCGCAGATCACCCGCAGGTGGTTGATCCCGGTGCGGCCCTTGTGTGCGCTGGACGCCTCCAGCACCGCGCCGACGTGCCGCAGCGGCTCGGTCAACTCAGGGTACCGGCGTCCGCCGATGGTCGCCGTGCCGGCGGTCGGGGTCACCAGGTTCAGCAGCATGCGCAGCGTAGTGGTCTTGCCCGCGCCGTTGGGGCCGAGGAAGCCGGTGACCCGGCCGGGCTGGACCGTGAACGACAGATTGTTCACCGCGAGTACGTTGCGGTACTGCTTGGTCAGGCCGGAAACCACGATCTGCGCGTCATTGGGGCGTGACTGCCCGTCGGACATCATTCTCCTCCCGTGGCGCCGGGAAGCGCCGTTGCACAGCGTGGCGGTAACTGTCAACCAAATCAATCAGGCGCGCTCCGGAGATCGTTGTCCGCCCCAGGCAGGAGCCGTCTCCTCCCCAGGTAGGATACGATCGACGGTCGTGACTACCGGGCGATCCAGGTGGCCCGGGCCCGGCCCAGCAGTTCACCCTCCGGTCCGTACAGGCTGGTCCGCACGATCGCCTTACGCCCCACGGTTTCCACCACCGCCCCGGTGATCACGCACTCGTCCCCGGGCCGGGGCAGGGCCGCGATCTGGGCCGCGATCCGACCCAGCAGGTACGGTCGACCGGCCTCGATCACCGCCCAGCCGCCCGGGCAGTCCAGCGCGGCCCAGGCAGTGGCGACACTCACCTGCGCGGGCACCTGGAAGGGGGCGGCCGTGCGTCCGTCCGGCAACCGTCCGGGGAAGATCCGGAGCCCGTCCGGCCGCTGCGGCCCGCAGACGTAGCAGCCGGGAAAGGGGTGGTCGGTCAGGCCGGGGTACGCCGCCGCGGCGGCCCGGGCGGTCGCCGGGTCGACCGGTGGCACCGGATCCTCCAGATCCTCTGCGGTACGGAGTTCGGCGATCACCTCGCCGTCCGGATCGCGCACCTGGTCCCCGGTCAGGGTCAGCGGGGTGTCCAGGGGTGGTGGCCTACGCAGGGTCACCTCGGTCGGCCCTCCGCCGCCGTACGCCGAGGCGAAGACCCCCGCACTCCAACCGCCGTTGCCCGAGCCGGGCGGTCCGTTGAACCGGGACTCGATGATCATGAGTTTTTCCTCCCGCCGTACCGGCCGTTCGCCAGCCGTCCCGGCAGCCTCGCACGGCCCCCTCCCGGGGGGTGACCGCCGGTCGACCGAGGTGCCCGTACGGTCCACAGGATTTTTTCAGGTACCGCCCAGCGCAGGCGCAGCGATGGCGCGGATGATGGCGACATGGCGGCTACCCAGACCGAGGCCCGACTGCTCGTCGTCGAGGACGACCCCAACATCCTCGAACTGCTCTCCGCGAGCCTGCGCTTCGCGGGTTTCGACGTGGCCACCGCCACCACCGGCAGTGCTGCCCTCAACGCGGCCCGCGAACACCGGCCCGACCTGGTGGTGCTGGACGTGATGTTGCCGGATCTGGACGGCTTCGAGGTGATCCGGATGATGCGCGAGGGCGGCACCCGTACGCCGGTGGTCTTCCTCACCGCCCGGGACGCCACCGACGACAAGATCCGTGGCCTGACCCTGGGCGGGGACGACTACGTCACCAAGCCGTTCAGCCTGGAGGAGTTGACCGCCCGGATCCGCGCGGTGCTGCGCCGCACCAGCACCGGTGAGCAGGCCCCGGCCCGGCTCACCTTCGCCGATCTGGAGCTGGACGAGGAGACCCACGAGGTCTACCGGGCCGGTCAGCGGGTCCAGCTCTCGCCGACCGAGTTCAAGCTGCTGCGTTACCTGATGCTCAACGCCAACCGGGTGCTGTCCAAGGCCCAGATTCTCGACCACGTGTGGAACTACGACTTCCGTGGTGACGACAACATCGTCGAGTCGTACATCTCGTACCTGCGGCGCAAGGTCGACAACGTCGAGCCTCGCCTGATCCACACCCTGCGGGGGGTCGGCTACGTGCTCCGCAAGCCGGCGGCGTGAACGCGCTCCAGCAGGGCAAGAGCCGACTGCGTGCGGTACCGCTGCGGGTCAAGCTGGTCGCGGCCGTCCTCGCCCTGGTCGCCGCCGCGCTACTGGTGATCAGCTCGCTGACCACCTTCTTCCTGCGTAGCTACCTGGTCGGCGAGGTGGACGCTGAGCTGACGACCCAGGCGCGCACCATCGCGCAGGTGGCGGCCCTGGAACGGCCGAGCGCACCATTTCCCACCGACTACCTGCTGGCTGTGACCGACATCAGGACCGGTCAGATCGAGTGGATCCACTTCGACGACCGGCGCTTCAGCAGCGCTGACCTGCCCCGCTTCCCGGACGACGCGGCCGGATTCGACCGCCTGGCCGGCGAGCCGCGTAACGCCCGGGCCCAGGGCAGCGAGGTGCGTTGGCGGGTCCTCTACACCCAGCTTCCCAACGGGCAACGGATCGCCATCGCCCAGCACCTCATCGACGTCGACCGGGCAGTTACCCGGCTGGTCTGGACAGACGTCCTGGTCGGTGGCGCGGTGCTCATCCTGCTCGCCTCGATCGGCGCGGCGATCGTCCGGACCAGCCTCAAACCGCTGGTGGAGATCGAGCGCACCGCCGCCGCCATCGCCGGTGGTGACCTCAGCCGCCGGGTGCCCGACCCGGAGCACGGGCAACCCTGCCCCACCTCCGAGCTGGGTCGGCTCTCCCGGGCACTGAACGCGATGCTCAGTCAGATCGAGATGGCCTTCACCGCCCGTGCCGCCTCGGAGAGGGCCGCCCGCTCGGCCGAGGCCGCGGCCCGGGACGCCGCCGAGGCGGCCCGTGCTTCCGAGGCCCGGGCCCGCCGCTCGGAGGAACGGATGCGGCAGTTCGTCGCGGACGCCTCCCACGAGCTGCGTACCCCGTTGACCACCATCCGGGGGTTCGCCGAGTTGTACCGGCAGGGCGCCGCCCGGGCCCCCGAGCAGACCGCTGACCTGCTGCGCCGCATCGAGGACGAGGCCGCCCGGATGGGCCTGCTGGTGGAGGATCTGCTGCTGCTGGCCCGACTGGACCGGGAGCGTCCGCTCTCCCTCGCCCCGGTGGAGCTGCCCGTGCTTGCCGCCGACTCGGTGGCCGCCGCCCGGGCGATGGCCCCGGACCGGCGGATCGAGCTGGAGATCGCCCCCGGCTCAGGGCCACTGGTGGTACGCGGCGACGACGCGCGGCTGCGGCAGGTGATCGGCAACCTGATGACCAACGCGCTGCGGCACACCCCGCCGGAGGCCGCCGTGACGTTGCGACTACGGGCCGAACCGGGCAATCTTGCGGTGATCGAGGTGGCCGACACCGGCCCGGGACTCACCCCCGATCAGGCGGAGCGGGTCTTCGAACGCTTCTACCGGGCGGACGCCTCGCGGACCCGCCGGGTGGGCGGGCAGACCGGCACCGGCCTGGGCCTGGCCATCGTCGCCGCGCTGGTGACGGTGCACCAGGGCACCGTGGAGGTGACCGACACCCCCGGCGGGGGTGCTACCTTCCGGGTCCGGCTGCCGCTGGCTCAGGACATCGACGGGGAGTCCGAGTGACTTTCAGCGAACCCTCAGGCCAGCCTAAGGCGGGATGCAGAGCGATGGGAGAAGGTGGGGACATGACCGAGTACGAGTCCGACCCGCGCCGGCCGGCCAACACCGACGCCGAGCCGTCGCACCCCGAGCTGCCCCGCGCCGAATACGCGCGGTCCGACTCCCTATTCGCTGCGCCGGCCGGCACCGGTGCCGACTCCGGCGGCGAGGCACCGACCATCCCGGTCCGGGCCGTCGAAACCTCGGACCCCAATGGCCAGGACGCCGAGCCGACCATGGTGGGCCTGCCGGTCGCCGGCTCGCCCCCGCCTCCGCACTCCGGCCCGCCCGCCTACTCCGGCCCGCCGGCACCGCAGGCCCCCGGCCAGCAGCCGCAGTCTCCGGGCCAGCCCTCGCAGACTCCGGGTCAGCAGCAGGGCCCGGGTCAGCAGCCGCAGGGGCCCGGCCAGCAGCACTGGGGTCCGGCCGCTCCGCAGCAGTACCAGCCCGGGGCGCGTTATCCCGCCGGGCCCTGGTACCCGAGCCAGCCCGGCTGGGCCGCCCAGGCCCAGCAGAGCCCCTCCGGCGGGTACCCCGGATACCAGTCCGGACAGCCGGGCACCCCTGGCTACCAGTCCGGACAGCCGGGTGTCCCCGGCTACCCCGGCCAACAGCCGCCCTGGGCGGCGCCGCAGTCCGGCGGGCCGCGTCCGGGCCGGATCGCCAAGTTCGTCGGTGCCGGGGTCGCGGTGTTCGCCCTGATGCTCGGCAGCGGTGTGGCCGGTGGAACCCTGGCCCTGGCGCTCAGTGACGGCGGTTCGATCACCCGTACCTTCTCCGCCGCCCCGGTTATCGACGGGGCCGACCTGCCGCGCATCGCCGCCTCCGTGCAGGACAGCGTGGTGTCGATCAGCACCGGCAGTGGCGAGGGCTCCGGGGTGGTCCTCACCGCCGACGGCTACGTGCTGACCAACAACCATGTGATCGCCGGGGGCGGTGACACCGTACGGGTGATCTTCGCCAATGGCACCAACGCCCAGGCGCAGATCATCGGCACCGACCCGAGGACCGACCTGGCGGTGGTGAAGGCCAACGGGGTGACCGACCTCAAGGCGGCCACCTTCGGCGACAGTGACGCCATGCAGGTCGGTGACCAGGTGCTGGCCCTGGGTAGTCCGCTGGGTCTGCAGGGCTCGGTGACCGCCGGCATCCTCAGCGCCCGGGACCGCACCATCCAGGCCGGCAGCGGTGAGCGGCTGCCCGGTCAGGCGGTCAGCTCGATCTCCGGGCTGCTCCAGACCGATGCCCCGATCAACCCCGGTAACTCCGGTGGGGCCCTGGTCAACACCCGGGGTGAGGTGATCGGCATCAACACCGCGATCGCCACCGCCGGGCAGGGCAACACCGGCAACATCGGTGTCGGTTTCGCCATCCCGAGCAACAAGGCCAAGGACATCGCGGACAAACTTCAGCGACGTGAGAAGATCAGTCATCCGTCGCTCGGAGTGAGCGTGACCGGCACCACCGAAGGCGGAGCGCTCATCAACGCTGTCGCGCCCGGCAGCGCGGCCGAGCGGGCCGGGCTGGAACGCGGCGACGTGATCATCCGGTTCGGTGACAAGGTGATCAATGACTCGAACGATCTGGTCGGTGCGGTACAGGCCGGCAAGGTCGGTGATCAGGTCGAGGTGACCTTCCAGCGAAATGGTGCCGAGTCGACGGCAACCGTGACGCTCGCTGAAGCGTCATAGTTCAAAGACCTGCCTCCCTACCGGGCGGCGGGTGGCGTGGCCAAGGGGGTTGGTCGCGGCACCCGCCGCCCATTTTCCTCTCTTCACCCGAACCGGATGAGCCCGGCTCACCCCGGCCCCGGGCAGCCTCGGCGGAGCGGACCGCGAGACCTGGGGGTGCCATGACCCCACACCGTCACCTGCCGGTGGGCAGCGGTCCGGGGCGTACCAGCGGTGTCCGGTTTGCCGGTGCCCCGATGCGGGAAACCGCCGCGACCCGGCCTCGCGGAAGCAGGGCGGACCGGGCCGACCCACAGACCGACGGGGAGGACTCGTGGCCCACAATCACGCTGCGGGCGTACGCCAGCTGCGGATCGCGATGGTGGTGCCGCCCTGGCTGTCGGTGCCCCCGCCCGGCTACGGCGGGTTGGAGCAGGTGGTGGCCGGCCTGGTGGACGCCCTGGTCGATCGGGGCCACGCGGTGACGTTGATGGGCGCCGGTGACGAACACGGCACCAGCGGCGATTTCCTGGCCACCCTGGACGAGTTGCAGTACGACCGGTTGGGCGAGTCCCTGCCCGAGTTGGCCCACCTGGCCCGGGTAAACCACCTGATCAGCCCGGCCGACTTCGACCTGGTCCACGACCACAGCACCATCGGCCCCCTGGTCGCCGGTCGGCGCGAGGTACCCACCCTGGCCACCGTGCACGGCAACCCGGTGGGGGAGTACGGCACCGTGCTCAGCGACACCGACCGGGGGGTGGGTCTGGTGGCCATCTCGCACGCCCAACGTCGGCTGAACCCCCGCCTGCCCTGGGTCGGCACGGTGCACAACGCGATGGAGGTCGGCAACTTCCCGCGCAAGCGGGAACCCGGTCAGGGGCCGGTGCTGTGGCTGGCCCGGTTCAGCCCGGACAAGGGACCGGAGTTGGCCATCGAGGCGTGCCGGGCGGCGGGCCTGCCGCTGGTGCTGGCCGGCAAGTGCAGCGAACCCGTCGAGCAGCGTTACTACCGTGAGGTCATCACTCCGCTGCTGGGCCCGGATGTCACAGTCGTTCTCGGTGCCGACCGGGAGGCCGTGCTGAACCTGCTGGTGCAGGCTCGGTGCCTGATCATGCCGATCCAGTGGGAGGAGCCGTTCGGCATCGTGATGCTGGAGGCGATGGCCACCGGCACCCCGGTGGTTGCCCTGCACCGGGGGGCGGTGCCGGAACTGGTCCGGCCCGGTGTGACCGGGCTGATCTGCCGGCGTCCCGAGGAGTTGCCGGCGGCCCTTCGTGAAGCCCCACACCTGGATCCGGCCGAGTGTGTGGCCCATGTCGCGCGGACCTTCTCCGTCGAGCGGATGGCCGCCGGGTACGAGGAGGTGTACCAGCGCTTCCTGGTGGCGGCCCCGCCTAGGTCGGCGATACCGGAGCCGGCCCGAATCACCCCGGGCTGACCGGCGACGTCCCGGGTCAGACCTGGGCGGCGCTCAGCGCCGTGATCGCCTCCTCCAGTTGCCGCGCGTACGCCGGGCTGAGCCCTTCCTCCCGCAGCCGGGTGGACACTTTCTCGCGTAGCCGCGCGACGCCGGGGCCGAGTTCTCCCTCGCCCAGGCTGACCGCCCGGGTGAGGTTGCGCAGTTCGTTGCGCAGGTCCAGGCCGACGTCCTCCCGGATGCCACCGTCGGCGAGCCCTGCCCCGATGATGTCCTCCAGCCGGTTCGCCGCCTCCACCAGGGTGTCCCGGGTCGTCGGCGCGGCCGAGGGGGCCACGGTCGGTGTCGGCGCGGGGGTGGGACTTGACGGCGGGACAGCCGACGGCCGCGGGCTGGGAGTCTCCGTGGCCGGTGGGGTCGGTTCGGCCGAGCCGGTCGGCTCGGTGGTCGGCAGGGCGGTGGGGGGATCGGGGTCGTCCGGCCACAGCGCCGGCACCACCAGGGCCGCCCCGACGAGCAGCACCAGCACCGCGAGCACCGGCACCAGCCACGACCGGCGCCGGTAGCCGGCCTCCGTCGGCGGACCGCCGGGCCCGTCCGGGGGCCCGGCCGGTGCGGCCCCGGCAGCGGGCGACTGGGGTACGGCCGCCACCTGAGCGGCGGAGGATCCGGCCCCCGGCGCGCTGGCGGGAGTCCCGGCGTACCCGGCCCCGGCGGTCACCGGCACCGCGACCGCGGGCGGGGCGACCGTGGGGGCACGCATCGTCAGGCTCTGGGGGTCGGCGGGCTGCAACTGTTCCCGCAGCACAGTGGCCACCTGGCGGGCGGTGGGCCGGTCGGTCGGCTCCCGGGACAGGCAGCGCAGGCAGATGTCGGCTACCGCCGGCGGCAACCCGGGCACCTCGGTGAGGGTGGGTGGCGGGCGTTCGGCCAGGGCTACGGTGAGTTCCTCCCAGGTCTCCGCCGGGTACGGCACCCGACCGGTCAACGCCTCGTGCAGCAGTACGCCCAGGGAGTAGACATCGGTGGCCGGCTGGGCCGGGGCCCCGTCCAGTCGCTCCGGGGCGACATAGGCCGGAGTGCCGAAGGTGGCGCCGTCCTCGTCGTCGTCCGGAGCCCCGATTCGGGTGGCGATGCCGAAGTCGAGCACCTTGGCCCCGACCTGGGTCATCATCACGTTGGCCGTGGTGACGTCCCGGTGCACGATGCCCAGTCGGTGCGCGGCGGCCAGGGCGTCGGCTACCTGGGCGGCGATCTCGACCGCCTCCGGCCAGGGCAGCGGACCCTCGGTGAGCCGGAACTCCAGTTCCTCGCCGGAGAGCAGTTCCATCACCACGAAGGAGGTGATGGTGCCGTCCGGTGACACGGTCTCGCCGTAGTCGTGGACCGAGGTCACATGTGGATGGACCAGTTGCGCGGCGGCCCGGGCCTCCTCCCGCACCATGTCCCGGAACCGGGCGTCGGCGGCCAGGGAGGGGGCGAGGACCTTCAGCGCCACCACCCGGTCGAGGACCTCGTCGTGGGCCCGCCAGATGACCGACATGCCGCCGGCACCGATCTGATCGATCAGCCGGTACCGGGTGGCCAGCAACCGGCCGGGCTGCAGTGCCGGCTTCACGTTTTGCACCTGCCTCATAGCGGGGAGCGGTATCAGGTTGCGCGAATGTTCCCGCCCTGTCAACGGGCGCGGACCGGCACCGCCTGGCGTACCAGGGTGAATGGGTAGCGGCGCGGGCGTGCCAGGATGAAGGGCATGGGGCGGGGACCGGTGGCGTTCGTGCTCGGCGGCGGGGGAGTGCTCGGCGCGGTCGAGGTGGGCATGTTGCGTGCGCTGTTCCGGGCGCGGATCCGCCCGGACCTGGTGCTGGGCACCTCGATCGGGGCGGTCAACGGCGCCCTGGTGGCCGCCGACCCCACCGAGGCGGTCACCGACCGGCTGGTCCGGCTCTGGGCCTCACCGGAGGCCAGCGAGGTGTACGGCGACTCGGTGGCCCGACAGCTGCGTCGCTTCGCGGCCCGTACCCACCTGCACTCGCCCCGCCCCTTGCGCAAGCTGCTGGAGAGCGAGCTGGGTGCGGAGACCACCTTCGCCGACCTGAAGATCCCCTTCCGCTGCTGCGCGGCGAACATCGAGCGGGCCGCCGAGCACTGGTTCGTCAGCGGTCTGGTGGTGCCGGCCGTGCTCGCCTCGGCCTCCGTGCCGGGGCTGCTGCCGCCGGCCCGCATCGGCGACCAGCACTATGTCGACGGTGGAATCGTCAACTCGATCCCGATCGGGGAGGCGGTAGCGGCGGGCGCCACCCGCATCTTCGTACTCCAGGTGGGTCGGATCGAGCGGGCCCTGACCCCGCCCCGGCGACCCTGGGAGATCGCCCAGGTGGCGTTCGAGATCGCCCGCCGACACCGGTTCGCCCGGGAGATGGCCGCCCTGCCCGAGGGGGTGGAGGTGCACGTGCTGCCGACCGGCGGCCTGGAGCCGCGCGACGACACCCCCTGGGCCTACCGGGACATGGCAGCGGTGGGTCGGCGGATCAGTCGCGCCTACGCGGCCTCCCGGCACTACCTGGCGAACCTGGACCGCTGATGCCGCTTCCGCCCAGGTGGCTGCGTCGGTTGGTGCTGGCGCCCGGCCTGGTGCTGCTGGCCGTGCTGCTGGTGGTCACGGTGCCCCTCTGGGCCCTGCTGGCCCTGGTCGCCTCGCCGTTCGTACCCGGACGGTTGCGTCCGCTGCGACTGCTCTGGCTGGGCCTGCTCTACCTGCTCTGGGACGCGGCCGCGCTGATCTGCCTGTTCGCCCTCTGGGTGGCGGCCGGGTTCGGCACCCGGGTGCACACCCCGGCCTTCCAGCGTGCCCACTACGTGTTGGCGGGCTGGTTCCTGCGGGTGTTCTTCTGGCAGGCCCGGTGGACGCTGCGGCTGAACATCGAGGTGGTCGGCACCGACCCGGACACCGCCCTGCCGGGCCGTCCGGAGCTGGTGGTCAGTCGGCACGCCGGGCCGGGTGACTCGTTCATCCTGATCCACGCCCTGGTGAACTGGTTCCAGCGGGAGCCACGGATCGTCCTCAAGGACACCCTCCAGTGGGATCCGGCGATCGACGTGCTGCTCAACCGGCTGCCGAGTCGCTTCATCGCACCCGGCCGCGACGGTCGGGGGTCGGTCAGCGAGCAGGTCGGGCACCTGGCCACCGGGCTGGACGACGACGACGCCTTCGTGATCTTCCCCGAGGGGGGCAACTTCACCCCCAGACGCCGGGTGCGGGCCATCGAGCGGCTGCGGGACCTGGGGCACCATCGGATGGCGCGCAAGGCCGAGGCCATGCGGCACGTACTCGCCCCGCAGCCCGGTGGACTGCTGGCGGCACTGGACGCCGCCCCGGACGCCGGGGTGATCTTCGTGGCGCACACCGGTCTGGACAAGATGCTCACGGTCGCCGACGTGTGGCGGGAACTGCCGATGGACAAGCAACTGCTGATGCGGTTCTGGTCGGTGCCGCCGGAGGAGATCCCGAGCGAGCGGCAGCAACGCATCGACTGGTTGTACGACTGGTGGAGTCGAATTGACGAGTGGGTCGCCGCGAACCGCGACGGCGCCGCGTAGGGTTCGTGGATGGACCAGATCAGCGTGGTGACGACCGTGGTCGACGCGCGTTCGGTCGCGGACCTGTTGGCCGCCGCCGCCGTGGCCGGACGGCTGGCGGCCTGCGCGCAGGTGGGCGGCCAGGTGGAGAGCACCTACTGGTGGCGGGGCGGGGTGGAGACGAGCACCGAATGGTCGGTGCAGTTCAAGACCGCGCCGGACCGGGCCGGCGCCCTGGTGGAGCAGATCCGGGCCAGCCATCCGTACGAGGTGCCGGAAATTCTGGTCAGTCAGGTGGACTGCGGCAACCCCGAGTACGCCGCCTGGGTGTACGAGCACAGCCGCCCCTGAGTACCTGGGCTCTGGTGCACCCGGCCAGGTAGGTCAAAGATGGCTGCGTGACTGCCTACCCCTGCCCGGCGTGCGGCGCGTCGGCGAACCTCACCTCGGGTTGTTCCGGCTGCGGCCGGCCGCCCTACCCGGCCGCCGCCGAGGTGATCCGGCTGGACCAGGAGATCGTCCAACTCGGTACCCAGACCCAGCGGGCCCGGGCGGCGTACGAGGAGCTCAGCGGTCGGCTGGTGGTGGCCCAACGGCGCCGCTCCGAGCTGGCCGCCGCGATCCGCACCGAGTTCCCGGTCATGGCTGTGGCCCGGGCAGGTACGCCGGTCACCCACCCCGGTGCCGAATCGGCGGCTCCGCACGCCGTGGTGCCGGTACCGGACGCCGTGACGCCGGTCGGGCCCCTCGGGTGGCCCGGCATGAGCCCGATCGACCCGGCGGCAACCGTCCCGGGTGGGGCGGAGGCCTCGACCCGGACCATGCAGGGGCTGCTGTTCACCCTCGGTGGACTACTGCTGGGCACCGCGGTGACGGTGTTCACGGCGGTGGCCTGGGCCTCCGTGGGGGTCTCCGGTCGGGCCCTGATCCTGCTGGCCCTGACCATGCTGCTGCTCGCCGTGCCGCTGGTGGCGCGCTGGCGTGGGCTGCGGGGCACCGCGGAGACCTTCGCCGCCGTCGGGCTCCTGCTGGTGGTGCTCGACGGGTACGCCGCCTGGTCGGTGGACCTGGGCGGGGTGACCGACTGGCCGGGCAGCATGTACGCCGCCCTGGTGGCGGCAGTCACCGCGGCCCTGGCCGCCGGGTACGCCCGGCTGAGCCGGCTGACCGTGCCCTGGTTCGCCGCCCTGCTGGCGGTGCAGCCGGTGCTGCCGTTGGTGACCGCCGAGGCCCGGCCGGGTACGGCCGCCCTGTCGGTGGTCTTCCTCGGGGTGGCCCTGATCAACCTGGCGGTGGTGGTCACCCTGCGGCACCGCAGCGGTGAGGTCGCGGGCGAGGGGGCCACGACGAACTCGCCGATGCGGATCGCCGGCCAGGTGGTCGCCGGGGTCGGGTACCTCGTGGCGCTGCTGCTGGCCGCGAGCGCCGCGCTGATGACCCTGCAGTCCGGCGAGGCCGGTGGGCTGGCGGTGCTGGCCGGGGTGCCGATGCTGCTGGTGGCGCTGACCCTGTTCGGTACGGCCCTGCTGCTCGGCGGGTCGACCCCGCGGGCGGTGACGGCCGGTCTCCTGGTGCCGGCCCTGGCCCTGGCCCTGATCCGCCCGGTCGCGGAGCTGCGGGAGTCGGTGCTGTTGGTGGTGTCGGCACTGGTGGTGGCGGCGCTGGCCGGTGCGGTGCGGCTGCTTCCGGTGGATTGGCGGCCCGGTCCCCGCATCGGTGCCATCGTGGTGGCTGTCGTAGCGACGCTGTTCACCGGGCTGTGGGTGCTGATGCGGGCCGGTTCCACCGTGGTCCGGTCGTTGCCACCCTGGGAGGGAGCCGATGCCGGGCCGGTCTTCGCCTGGGGCTGGCAGTTGCCGGTGGCGGTGGCGTTGAGTGCGGGGACCCTGGCCTGGCTGCTGCCCCGGGCCTTCCGGTCGACGGTCGTGGCGATCGGTGTCGCCGCCACCGTGCTCGCCCTGCCGACGGCCTGGGCGACGCCCTGGCCGGCCGTGGTCGCCCTCGACCTGGTGGTCGCCGTGGCGATGCTGGTCGCCGTGCTGGTCCGTCCGGTGGGCGGAGCGACGGTGGCTGCCACCGCCTCGGCGGCGGCCGGGCTGCTCGGGCACGGGCTGCTGGTCGGCCTGGCCGCCCCGGCCGGGGCCGGTGCGGCCTGTGCGGTGGTGCTGCTGGCCGGTCTGGGGGTGGCCGCCGTGGGTCGCCGGGGCAGCTCCGCGCACCGGGTGGTGGCCGGGTGCGCCCTGCTGGCGGCGGTGCTCGTGGTGCCGGCCGGCGCGGCGATCGCGCTGATCGGCGCGGGTGCGCCGCCCTGGTGGCAGTCCCGGGCGACCCTGGCCGCCCTGGCCCTGCCGGCGGTCGCCCTGGTCCTCTTCCGTGGACGCTGGACCGATCTGCGGGGGTACGCCACCACCGGTCTGGCCCTGGCGGCGACCCTGACCGCTCTCGGGTCGATCGTCGTACCGGCCGAGGAGCCCCTGTCCTTCTATGCGGCGGGAGGGGCGCTGCTGCTGGCGGTGGCCGGATTCCGGTCCCGTCACTCGGTCCCGTTGTGGGTGGCCGGTCTGGGCCTGACCGCCGTGGCGGTCCTGGCCGCCCTCCCGGTCTCCCTGAAGGCGCTGGTGACCCCGTACGGGCCGCCGCCCGCGGTCTGGTCCGGTGCGCCCGAGGTGCGGGCGGTGGCGGGTGCGGTGCCGGTCGGCCTGGCCCTGGTGCTGTTGGCCCTGGCGGCGGTGTTGGTGACCTGGCCGAACGGCCGGGCCGGGCGGTGGCGTCGCGCCGCCACCGTGCTGCCCTTCCTGGCCTTCGCCGGGACGGTGCTGCTGGTGGCCGCCGGTGCACCCTGGCCGGCGGTGCCGACCACCGGGCTGGTCGTCGGGGTGGTGCTGCTGCTGATCGTGGCGGTGCGGCCGGTCGGGGCCACCTTCGCCGGGGTGGGTGTGCCGGTGGGACTGGTGCTGATCGGGGCCGGACTGCTCAACCTTCAGGCCACCCGGGCCGGGACCCTGTCCGGGCTGGGGCTGCTGGCGGTGGCGGCGACCGTGGCCGCAGCGAGCGCCCGACGCTTCACGATGCGGATGGCCGGTTGGCTGATCGCGGTGGCCTCGACGACCGGTTTCGCGATCACCGCCCCGCTGGCCGCCGGGCAGCCGCTGCGGGTGGCGGCCTTCGCGGTGCTGGGGGTGGCCGCCGTCGCCCTGGCGCTGGCCGCGATCGTGCCGGCCCGCGCCGCCGCAGGCGGGCCGGCCGGGCAGGTGGCCCTGCTGGGCCGCAGCCTGGACGCCGCCGCCCAGACGGTGGCGCTGATCGCCCTCCTGCTCACCAGCGGTGCCGCCCGGCACGCCGCCACGCTCTGCGTGCTCTGGGCCCTGGTGGTCGGGCTGCGGCTGCTGCGTCGGGACGAGTCGAGGGCCCTGCGGTGGGGCTTCGCCACGATTTCCGGCGGCAGCGTGCTGCTGGCCAGTTGGCTGCTGCTGGCGGCCGGTGGGGTGACCCTGCTGGAGGCGTACACGGTGCCGCTGGCACTGCTGGCGCTCGCTGCGGGTGCGGTGGCGTTGCGTACCCGACCGGGGTTGACCAGTTGGTTGGCGCTCGGCCCCGGCCTGGCCGCGATGCTGCTGCCCACCCTGGTCACGGTGCTGTTCGGCCCGGACCCGCAGCCCTGGCGGCGGCTGCTGCTGGGCGCCGCCGCCCTGGCGGTCACCCTGCTGGGGGCGGTCCGGCGCTGGCAGGCCCCGGTGGTGCTCGGCGGGTTGACCCTGGCCGTGCTGGCCCTGCACGAGCTGGTGCGCAGTTGGGACCTGCTGCCCCGGTTTGTATACCTCGGCGTGGCCGGGCTGGCCCTGATCGCGCTGGCGACCACCTACGAGCGCCGCCGTCGTGACCTGATGCGCCTGCGGGCCACGGTGGGCCGGATGAGCTGAGGAGGGGCGCTCACCGGTCGATGCTTGCTGCCCGGCGTCGTGGGCGAGGTCAGCGGTAGGGTCGGGCCCATGGCAGAGGTGCTCACCGCTGAGGCGGTACGAGACGAGCTGGGTCAGCTCGCGGGCTGGTCGTACGACTCCACCGGGATCACCCGCACCGTGGAGCTGGCCGGTTTCCCGGACGCCATCGGGCTGGTCGACCGGGTCGCCGTGACGGCCGAGGAGCTGGACCATCACCCGGACATCGACATCCGCTGGCGTACGGTCACCTTCCGCTGCGTGACCCATTCGGCCGGCGGGGTCACCGGGCGGGACATCGAGTTGGCTCGGCGGATCGACGAGATCGTGGGAGGGCCCCGATGAGGTTCGAGATCAGCAAGGTGCTGGACGCCATCGAGGGACGGGTCTGCACCGATCCGCAGCTGGTCCGCGCGGTGGTCGATCTGGCCGAGATCATCCGGTATCAGGACCTGGATGGTGGCCGCCCGGCCAACACCCTGCGCCTCGGCATGGTCATCGACGCCCTGGCGCGCAGCCTGGAGGAGGACACCGTCCCGGTCTACGCGGTGGTGCACCGGGGGGTGCTCTCCGACGCCGACCTGACCTCCAACGAGCGGATGGTGGTGCGTCGCTGGGCCGACGACGGCCTGGTCGAGGTCCTGGACAACCCCGGTGACCGGATGCTGGAGGTGGCCGACCTGCTGGGCCTACCGGTGCTCAGCCGGGTGCGCTTCGACGGCCTGCGCGGGCGGTTCCCGTGGCTGGCCGAGCAGCCCGGTCGGGTGGTGGCCCCGGTACCGGGGGCCGGCGGGCCGGTCTTCATCGCCCATGTCGGTGGCGGCCACACCCCGGCGGCCGGGCCACCCGCCCCGTTCGCGGCGCAACTGCTCGCGCGGCAGTGGCGCTGCTCCGAGTCCGGGTGCAACCTGTTCGGCGGTGGGGGCGGCGGCGGGGCCTTCGCCGACCTGGCCCGGGTGGACCGCGCCCCGGCCGGTCAGCCGCCGCCGTCGCTGCGCAACGGCGTACCGACCTGCCCCCGGCACGGCGCCCGACTGCGGGACGCCGGTCCCCGCCCCCGCAGCGAGGTCCTGGCGGTACGGGTCGGTGGGCTGATCCGACGCCGGTTCGTCCTGACCGAGGAGCAGCCGGTGCTGGTCGGCCGGGCCCCGGAGGGCACCGGCGGCATCACCCTCGGGCAGTGGCTCAACGACGAGGCCCGCCGCTGGATCAGCCGCAGCCACCTGCGGTTGGAGCTGCGCGGCGACGAGGTGGTGGTCACCGACGTGAGCACCAACGGCTCCGGCATCCGCCCGACCGCCTCGATGGCGGAGGCGGACCGTATCCCGCTGGCCCCGCAACAGTCCCGGGTGCTGGCCAACGGGGACATGGTGGAGCTGTACCCGGGGGTGCAGCTGGGTCGCCCGGCCGAACTGCCGGCGGGTGCGCCGTACAACCCCGACTCGGTGATGTCCGAGGCCCCGACGATGGCGATGCGCCTGCCCCGCTGAGACGCCCCGACGCGGGTGGGGCCGGGACCTGGCACCCACCCCGTCGGTTCGGCTGCTCAGCCCGCCAGGACGGCCGCCAACTGGGCGAGGGCGTGGTCGATCTCCTCGGCGGTGATGGTCAACGGCGGGGCCAGCCGGATGGTCGAGCCGTGGGTGTCCTTGGCCAGTACCCCGCGTTCCATCAGCCGCTCACAGGCCTCCCGGCCGCTCATCAGCGCCGGATCGATGTCCAACCCGGCCCACAGACCCCGGCCGCGTACGGCGACCAGGCCCTTGCCGATCAGGGCGCGCAACCCGGCGTGCAGCCGCTCGCCCAGCTCGGTCGAGCGGCGCTGGAACTCGCCGGTGGCCAGGAGCCGGACCACCTCGGTGGCCACCGCGCAGGCCAGCGGGTTGCCGCCGAAGGTGGAGCCGTGCTGGCCCGGCTGGAGCACCCCGAGCACCTCGGCGTCGGCCGCCACCGCGGAGACCGGCACGATGCCCCCGCCGAGGGCCTTGCCCAGCAGGTACATGTCCGGCACGACCCCCTCCTGCTGGCAGGCGAAGGTGGCCCCGGTACGCCCCAGACCCGACTGGATCTCGTCGGCGATGAACAGCACGTTGCGCTCCGTGCAGAGCTGCCGCACCCCGGGCAGGTAGCCGTTCGGGGGCACCACCACACCCTGCTCGCCCTGGATCGGTTCCAGCAGCACCGCCACGGTGGTCTCGTCGACCGCCTCGGCCAGCGCGGTCAGGTCGCCGTACGGGACGATCTTGAAACCCGGGGTGTACGGCCCGAAGTCGGCGCGGGCGTCGTCATCGGTGGAGAAGCTCACGATGGTGGTCGTACGCCCGTGGAAGTTGCCCTCCGCGACCACGATGGTGGCCTGACCGGCCGGTACCCCCTTGACCTGGTAGCCCCACTTGCGGGCCACCTTGATCCCGGTCTCCACGGCCTCGGCCCCGGTGTTCATCGGCAGCACCAGGTCCTTGCCGCACAGGGCGGCCAGTTCCCGGCAGAAGTCGGCGAACTGGTCGTGGATGAAGGCCCGGCTGGTCAGGGTCAGCTTGTCGAGCTGGGCGTGGGCGGCGGCGATCAGGGCCGGGTGGCGGTGACCGAAGTTCAACGCCGAGTAGCCGGCCAGGCAGTCCAGGTAGCGCCGGCCGTCCACGTCGGTGACCCAGGCACCCTCGGCGGAGGCGATCACCACCGGCAGGGGGTGGTAGTTGTGCGCGGTGTGGCGCTGCGCCTCCTGCACCGCGGCCGGGGTCCGCAGCATGTCCTCGATCATCGGCTCGCCTTTCCCTGACGCAGTCGCAACGTGCAGCACTTCGGTCCACCGCCGGCCTTGCGCAGCTCGGACAGGTCGACCCCGATGGTCTGGTAGCCCCGGTCCCGCAGCTTGGCGGCCAGGCCGGTGGCCTGCACGGGCAGCACCACATGCCGGCCGTCGCTGACCGCGTTGAGGCCGAGCACCTCGGCGTCGGCCATGGTGGCGTGCAGCGCGTCCGGGAAGAGTCGACGCAGCACCGCCTGGCTGCCGGGGGAGAAGGCCTCCGGCAGGTACGCCAGGGTCTGCTCGTCGAGCACGGTCAGCGCGGTGTCCAGGTGGTAGAAGCGGGGGTCGACCAACTGGAGGGTGATCACCGGGTAGCCGAAGACCTCCTGCAACTGGGCGTGGGAGGCGTGCGCGGTACGGAATCCGGTGCCGGCCAGCAGGTGGTCACCGGCCAGCAGGATGTCGCCCTCACCCTCGTTGACGTGCTTCGGGTCGTACATCTCGAAGCCGGCCTCCTCGAACCAGGCGCGGTAGGCGGGGGCCTCGTCGGCGCGCTGCGGGTCGCGGAACTGCACCGCCATGGCCTTGCCGTCGATCACGGTGCCGCCGTTGGCGGCGAAGACCATGTCCGGCAGGCCGGGCAGCGGGGTGATCTCCTCGACGGTGTGGCCCAGATCCCGGTAGATCTGCCGCAGCTGTTCCCACTGCCGGATGGCCAGGTCGGTGTCGACCGGGGCGGTCGGGTCCATCCAGGGGTTGATCGCGTAATCGACGGCGAAGTACGTCGGCCGGCACATCAGAAGGTGCTGGCGGGTGGCGTCCATCGTCATTGTCCTGCTCCCAGGGTCTCCGCGCGCCCTGGCCACGGTCGGCCCACGGGCTGGCGCGTGGTTCAACGCTATGCGGCCCCGACTCGCAGGATCCACCGCGAAGCATTGCGATGAACGACTGTTCGTTGCGTGTGGTGGAGTTCCGGCGGCGGATCGTTGCGTCGGCCCGCTGGTCCCGCCGGCGGCGGGCGGAACCGGGGCCTGAACAGCGATCAGGGGCGGCGAAGTCGCCGCCCCTGACGAGGAGTGCGCCCGGCTGGTGAACCACCAGAACTGGTCGGGCTGTGGCCGGTAACTCGCCGGCCGGGCGCCGGTGCACCACCGGCGGGCCGAAATGTGCCCCACTAGAAGCGATCGGCAAACTGTGAATCAAGCCACTCGCGGAAGCGTGCCACCAGGTCACCGTCGGTGCTCGGCCAGTCGTACATGCCGGTCATCGCCAGCACCCCGACGACCACCGCACCGAGGCCGAAGGCGATCCCCAGCAGGGCGTCGGACTTGCCGGCGATGTGCCGCCGCCGGGTGCTGATCATCCCTAGGACGGCGAGGATCGCGCCGATCGCGCCCAGGGCGATGCCGTAGCCGGCGAGGGTGCCGGTGAGCACGAACCCCAGCCCGGCCAGCCCGACCACCAGGCCGAAGGTGGCCAGCAGACTGGCCCGGGGCCGCGGCCCGACGGGGGCCGGCGGGGCATCCGGTGCCGACTCCCGGTCGGCGGTGCGGACCGGCCCGACGCCGTCGCGGTCCCGCTCGGTCTCGCGGGTGGTGTCCGGCGCGAGGGTGGTGTCCGAGGCGGCCACGGCGGGGGCCGCGGTGGCGGCGCGCGGGGCGGACCGGTCCGGGGTGGTGTTCTGGTCCAGGTCCGACCGGACGGCCGGTGGGGCGTTGCGGGCCCGACGGGAACCGTCGACCCCGGATCGGGCGGTGGCGGCCCGGGCGGCGGCCGCCCGTTCGTTGGGGGTGCGGTCCGCAGCAGCGGACCCCCGCGCCGCATCAGCGCCAGGCTCCGACCCGTCGGCGCGGACGTCCCTGCTCCGGGTGTCGGCCGTCCGGCTCTCCGTGCGGCTCTCCGGGCTCCTGGTGTCGGTGTCCCGGGTGTCGGTGGCGACCGCGCCGCCCTGGTCGGTGTCCTCCTCGACCGTCGAGGGCGCGGGCTCCGTACGGCGCGACAGCGAAGGAAATCTCATGGCTGTACCTCCTGACAGGTGCGTGCGGGGTGCCGCGAGCCCCAGGAGTCGCCATCACCCACGCCTGATGTCCTCGGAGGTACCCAGCCATCCCGCTGCCGACACTCCCGTGCCCGGCAGTGCTCCTGACCAGCGGCTTTCCGCCCCAGCGCCGCCCCGGTCAGCGAGGGCGGGTGAAGGTGGCCAGCGCCGAGGTGAGCAGGGCCATCCGGCGAGGTCGGGAGACCAGGACGGGCCGGGTGCGTACGCACCGGACCAGGATCTCCACCGCCCGGTCGACCGAGATCATCAGGGGGCGTACCGGGCCCTTGGCCATCTTGGTGTCCACGAACCCGAACCGGACCGTGGTCACACTCACCCCCCGGTCACGCAGGGGCCGGGACAACCCCAGGAGGTACGACGACAGACCGGCCTTGCTTCCGGCGTAGCCGGGAGATCCGCTGGAGACCATCCGGTCGGCCAGGCTGGAGATCCCGATGAAGTGCCCCTCGCCGGCATCGATCATCCGGGGCACGACAGTGGCCACGGTGCGTACCGCACCCAACAGGTTCACCTCGAAGGTGTGGGTCTGCGCGGGCAGGTCGGCCAGGTCGATCGGCTCCCCGACCCCGGCGGCGTACACGCACAGGTCCACCCCGCCCAGTTCGTCGATCGCCTTGGCCAGCACCTCGGGGTAGTCCGACGCGGTCACGTCGACGGTGTGGTGGGTGTACGTGGGGACGTTTATGACGTTGTCCCGGCGGGACAGTCCGGCCACCCGCCACCCGTCGGCCAGCAGCCGCCGGGTGAAGGCCAACCCGATGCCGTCGCTGTTGCCGACCAGTACCGCACGGCGCACCCGATCCGTCATGTCCACCGTCCTCGTTGCCGCTGACCCACTGCTCAGAATGCCGTCGGCCCGACCGGCAATTGAACCAGACAGCCCGGCCGAATCGTTACCGTTCGGTAGTCGGATCCGGCCCCGCTGCGCCAACTCCCGGGCTCCGGGTGCCGGGCCCGATCCGAGTGAGGTTCCGCTGGCTACGCTTGGCAACCGTGCCAGAGGGACACACCATTCATCGCCTGGCGGCCCGGCACGCCGAGCTGTTCGCCGGGGACAAGGTCCTCGCCGCCAGCCCGCAGGGCCGGTTCGCCGAGGGAGCCGCCCTGCTCTCCGGCAGCGTGCTGGAGGGCACCGAGGCGTACGGCAAGCACCTGCTGCACCACTACACCGGTGAGCGGATCCTGCACGTGCACCTGGGCCTGTACGGCAAGGTGACCGACGGTGCGGGTGAGCCGCCGGAGCCGGTGGGGCAGATCCGACTCAGGTTGACCAGTGACCGGCACTGGTTCGACCTGCGCGGGCCGACCGCCTGCGAACTGCTGACCCCACCCGAGGCGGCGACCTTACGCGCCCGCCTGGGCCCCGACCCGCTGCGCCCCGACGCCGACCCCCAGCGGGGGTACGACCGGATCTCCCGCAGCTCGACCCCCCTGGCGGCACTGCTGCTGAATCAGGCCGTGGTGGCCGGCACCGGGCTGATCTTCGTGACGGAGGCCCTGTTCCGGGCCGGACTGCCGCCCACCCTGCCCGGCCGGGCGTTGACCCGCCCCGACTGGGCGGCCCTCTGGGCCGACCTGGTGGAGCTGATGAGGCCGGCGGTGACCACCGGCCGGATCGACACCGTCCGGGCCGAGCACCTGCCCGAGGCGATGGGCCGCCCGGCCCGGGTGGACCGGCACGGGGGAGAGGTGTACGTCTACCGCCGCCCCGGCCAGCCCTGCCACATCTGCGCCACTCCGATCAGCCGAGGCACCATCGCCGCCCGCAACCTCTACTGGTGCCCCCGCTGCCAGCGGTGAGGAAGGGCGCCATCAGCGCCGCGAGGGGTCAGCGGGCCAGGGCGTCGACCGCCTTGCGGGCGGCGACCAGCACCGGATCCCAGACCGGGGCGTACGGCGGGGCGTAGCCGAGATCCAGGGCGGTCATGTCGTCCACCGTCATCCCGTTCCACAGCGCCACCGCCAAGGTGTCGATCCGCTTGGCCGCCTCGGACCAGCCGACGATCTGGGCCCCCAGCAGGCGACCACTGGGCCGTTCGGCGAGCAGCTTGACCGTCATCGGGCGGGCGCCCGGGTAGTAGCCGGCCCGGCTGGTCGACTCGGCGATCACGGAGACGAACTCGAACCCGGCCGCATGGGCCTCCTGCTCACGCAGCCCGGTACGCCCCACCTCCAGCTCACAGACCTTGGTCACCGCGGTGCCGATCACCCCGGCGAAGGTGGCGTATCCGCCCCCGATGTTGATGCCGGCGACCCGGCCCTGCTTGTTGGCGTGGGTGCCCAGGGGTACGTGCACCGGCATCCCGCTGACCCGGTGCAGGGTCTCCACACAGTCCCCGGCGGCCCACACCCCGGGCACCCCGAGCACCCGCATCCGGCGGTCCACCCGCAGCCCGCCGGTAGGACCCAGCGGCAGACCGGCCGCCTCGGCCAGGGCGGTGTTGGGGCGTACGCCGAGGCCCAGGACGACCAGGTCGGTCGGGATCGGGCCGGCGTCGGTCTCCACGGCGGCCACCCGGCCGTCACGTTCGGACAGCCCGGTGACCTGCACCCCGGTACGGATGTCCACCCCCAGCCCGCGCATCGCGTCGGCGACCAGCCCGGCCATGTCGGGGTCGACCGTGGACATCGGCTGCTCGCCCCGCTCCACCAGGGTGACCGACAGCCCACGCAGTACCAGGGCCTCGGCCATCTCCACCCCGATGTAGCCGCCGCCGACCACCACCGCGCTGCGGGGCTGCGGGTCGCGGTCCAGCCACTCGCGCAGCGCCGAGCCGTCGTCCAGGGTCTGCACCCCGAACACCCCGGCGGCCTCGGTACGCGCCCAGTCCGGCTTGGTCGGCACCGCCCCGGTGGCGTACATCAGGAGGTCGAAGGATTCCCGGACCTCGCCGCCGCCCTCCAGGTCCACCGCGGTCACCTCGCGACGGTCCAGGTCGATCGCGACCACCTCGTGGCGCAGCCGTACGTCGATGTCGTACTTCTCCCGGTGGGTCGCCGGGTCCCGGGCGATCAACTGCTCGGCCTCGGGCACCAACCCGCTGATCCAGTACGGGATCCCACACGCCGAGTACGAGGTGAAGTGCCCCCGCTCGAAGGCGACGATCTCCAGATCCTGGCGGTCCCGACGCCGTCGGGCCTGGGCGGCGGTCGCCATCCCGGCGGCGTCGCCACCGATGACGATCAAACGTTCGGCCACGGCAACCCTCCTGTCAGGCCGGGGCCTCGCCCCGGGTCTGTCGCGCCACCTGCGCCACCACATCCTCCAACCGTCCGGTCCGGGCGTACGCCATCCGCTGCCGCGCCGCGCCGGTGCCGTGCTCGCGCAACCCCTCCAGCAGCCCGGTCACCTCGGCGTGGTCACCGTGGCGTTCCAGGGCCGACCCGAGCCGCCCGACGAGTTGGTGCAGCAGGTCCCAGGCCGGTCGCAGCTCACCGTTGGTCGGGTCGACCGCCGAGCCCTCCAGCCCGTCGTGGGCGGCCCGCCAGTGCGCGCCGACCAGCAGGTGATGGTCGGTGGGCAGGGGTGGCCGACCGGCGGCGATGTCGTCCAACGCGGTCGCCACCAGGCCCCGGACCAGGGCGGCGACCAGGACGGCGTCGTCCACCGTGGGGCAGACGTCACCGATGCGCAGCTCCACCGTCGGGTACTTGGCCGACAGTCGGGCATACCAGTAGAGCATCCCCTCGTCGAGCATCACCCCGCTGGCGATCAGTTGGCGGATCAACCGTCGGTAGTGCTCGTGTGAGGCCAGGTAGGGGGTCGGGGCCACCGAGGGCCACCGTTCCCACTCGATCGAGCGCCAACTGGCGTAGCCGGTGTCCTCCCCCCGGCTGAAGGGCGAGTTGACCGTGATCGCGTGCAGGATCGGCAGCCAGGGGCGTACGTGGTTGAGCACCTGCACCCCGGTGTCGGGATCGGGCACCCCGACGTGGACGTGCATGCCGTTGTTGCCCGGCCCGGGGACCAGCAGCCGGTACCGCTCGATCATCCGGTCGAAGCGGGGCTTGTCGACCACCGGCGGCACCGGCCCGTCGACCGGTCCGGTGCCGATCGCCAGCAGCCGGGCACCGGCCCGCTCGGCGGCCTCGGCCAGGGCCGACCGCAGCAGGCCCAGGGAGTGCCGGATCGAGGAGAGCTCCACCCCCGGTGGGCTGCCGATCTCGATCTGACTGGTCTGGAACTCGCGCTCCACCTGCCCGCGCAACTCCGGGGGCACCTGCTCCAGCACCTCGTCGACGGCCGGCACCGCAGCCCCGGTGTCCGGGTCGACGAGCAGGAACTCCTCCTCGACGCCCACCGTGAGCAGGTCGGTCTGTTCCGCCGGAGGGTTCGGAGCCACCGCAGGCTGCCTGACCATCGCCACCACCGTCCGCACCTAAGCCGGGGCGGTAGGTCCGCACCGGGTCGCGGCGGCAATTACCCGCAGTGGCGGTCCCCGGAAACGCCGCCCGCGCGTGGCGTACGGCTCGTCTGTCGCCTCATGGCGGCGCGGGGTGGGCGCGTCCCTTGCTCGGTCCGGCGTGGGTGGCGCGGACGAACCTATCGACATTGACAACTGTCCGGGAGGGCCGTACAACTCATCGAGAGAGCGCTCTCTCACTCGTCCCGTAGAGAGGCAGACCGATGACCCCTGTCCCGGCGGCCGCGCCCGCCCTACCCGCCAGACGCCGGCTGTCGCTGGCGATGGCCCTGCTCATCACCGCCACCACCGGCCTGGCCGGGCTGACCGCGACCGCCGACGCCGCCGTGCCGCCGCCCCCGTCCGGCTGGAGCCTGGTCTGGAGCGACGACTTCACCGGTGCCGCCGGCACCCTGCCGTCCGCCAGCAACTGGATCATCGACACCGGCACCAGCTACCCGGGTGGCCCGCCGAACTGGGGCACCGGCGAGATCCAGACGTACACCAACAGCACCGCCAATATCAGCCACGACGGTGCCGGCAACCTCCGGATCACCCCGTTGCGCGACGGGGCCGGCAACTGGACCTCGGCCCGGATCGAGACCGTCCGCAGCAACTTCAAGGCCCCGACCGGCGGGGTGCTGGCCATCGAGGGCCGCCTCCAGATGCCGAACATCACCGGGGCCGCCGCCGCCGGCTACTGGCCGGCCTTCTGGGCCCTCGGCTCCCCGTACCGGGGCAACTACCAGAACTGGCCCGGCATCGGCGAGTTCGACGTGATGGAGAACGTCAACGGGCTCAACACGGTGTGGGGGGTGCTGCACTGCGGGGTGGCCCCCGGCGGGCCCTGCGACGAGTTCAACGGCATCGGTGCCTCCCGGGCCTGCCCGGGCAGCACCTGCCAGTCGGCCTTCCACACCTACCGCTTCGAGTGGGACGCCTCGGTCAGCCCGCAACAACTGCGCTGGTACGTCGACGGGCAGCTCTACCACACCGTCAGCCAGAGCCGGGTCGGTGAGCCGTACTGGTCGCAGATGACCAACCATGCCGGTTACTTCCTGCTGCTCAACGTGGCGATGGGCGGGGCCTTCCCGAACGGGGTGGCCGGCAGCACCACCCCCACCTCGGCTACCGTGCCCGGTCGACCCATGCTGGTCGACTACGTGGCCGTCTACAGCCGAGGTGGCGGCAGCACCCCGCCGCCCACCACGCCCCCGCCGACCGGTGGGGTGCGGGACGCGTACGCGACCATCCAGGCCGAGTCGTTCAACGCCCAGAACGGCGTGCTCGTGGAGGCATGCTCCGAGGGCGGGCAGAACATCGGCGCGCTGCGCAACGGCGACTGGGTGCGCTACGACAATGTCGAGTTCGGCTCCAGCGGCCCGCGTGACTTCGTGGCCCGGGTCGCCTCCGGTGCGGCGGGCGGGGTCAGTGGCCTGGTAGAGGTGCGGCTGGACAGCCCGACCGGTACCCCGATCGGCAGCTTCGCCATCGCGAACACCGGCGGCTGGCAGAGCTGGCGGTCCGTACCGGGCAACGTGTCCTCGGTGACCGGGCGCCGCACGGTCTACCTCACCTTCAGCAGCGGCCAACCCAACGACTTCGTCAACGTCAACTGGTTCCACTTCCGCCGCTGACCTGCCAGCAAGCCCTCCCTCCCACCGCCCTCCCGGGGTGGAGCAGGCCCCCTCGCCCCCGGGGCGGGGCGAGGGCGGCGGGCGAGGGCGGGGGTGGGAGGGAGGGAGGGGTTTAGGGGTGGGAGGGGGTTCGGGGGTGGGTGCGGCGGCGGTGTTTCTTGATGGCCCAGGAGACGATCATCAGGGCGAGGATGGCCAGGATGGCGTAGTCGAACCAGGAGCTGTAGCGGTCGATCTGATCCCAGCGGGAGCCCAGGGCGTACCCCAGGGCGATGAAGAGGCCGTTCCACAGGGCGCTGCCCAGGGTGGTCAGGGTGACGAACTCGGCCAGGGGCATCCGGTTGGCGCCGGCCGGGATCGAGACCAGGCTGCGGACCACCGGAGCCATCCGGCCGAAGAAGACCGCCCAGCGGCCGTACCGTTCGAACCACCGGTCGGCCTTCTCCAGGTCCTCCAGGTCCACCAGGGGCAGCCGGTCGAGCCAGCGTTTGAGCCGGTCCTCACCGACCACGGCGCCCAGCCAGTAGAGCACCAGGGCGCCCAGCACCGAGCCGACCGTGGCCGCGACAGTCACCACCACCACGTTGAACCGGCCCTCGCCGGCCAGGTAGCCGGCCATCGCCAGGACGATCTCGCTGGGGATCGGCGGGATGATGCTCTCCAGGGCGACCAGCAGGGCTACCCCCAGCGGTCCAGCCGCGTCGATCACCCCGGCCACCCAGCCGGTCAGGCCGCCGAGCTGACTGGGATCGACATCCTGGGCGAGCGCCATCGCGATGCCTCCGTGGTTAGTCGGCGTAGCCCGCCGCGAGCAGGCGGCGTACCGACGTTCCTACCCGGTGCGGCCCCGGTGGACACCCGGCTGCAGAGTCGTCACTCCTGTGGGTGCAGGGTCGTGTCGGCCGGGCCCTGCCGCCAGCCGCTGAAGCGCACGGTCAGTGCGCCTCGGGTGGGGGAGCAGCAGTAGGGGCCGGCGGCGGCCGGCGCGTCGGCGGGCAACGGGGCCAGCCGGACCAGTTGCCACTCTCCACCGGCCGGGCGGGCGCGTACGGTCAGGGCGTCACCGGCCCGGCTGACCCGTACGGTCACCTCCCGGCCTGCCCACTGCGGCACCGGCGCTACCGACCAGTCGGAGAACTCCCGGGTCACCACCGCCCCGACCTGCGGCTGGCCGTCGCTGACCTCCACCCCGGCCTTCACCCAGTTCCGGTCGTCCACCCACACCAGCACCCCGGCCTGGTCGAACTGTTCGGCGTAGTCCAGCCGGAAGTCCACCTCCATCGCGCTGCCGACCGGGAGGTCGACGAGCAGGGCCGGGGCGTCGTCGTGCACGAATCCGTAGCCGGTGTGCCGCCACAGGTCACTGCCCGGGCCCGGTTCTACGCGCAGTCCGCCGTCGGCCTCCTCGATCGCCTGCACGGGTCGTCGATGCCAACTGCCACTGGACCAATCGATGTCTCGCACCACGGAACCGTAACGGGCCGTCGGGTTTGCCGTGGCCCGGCCGGGGAGAAGGTACGGGGGCATGTCTGACAGGTGGTACTCGGAGGCGGTCGTGTACTGCCTCGACATCGACACCTTCGCCGATTCCGACGGCGACGGGGTGGGTGACTTCCAGGGTCTGATCGGTCGACTCGACTATCTCGCCCGGCTAGGAGTCACCTGCCTCTGGCTCAACCCCATCCATCCCTCACCCAACGAGGACGACGGGTACGACGCCACCGACTTCTACAACGTCGACCCCCGACTCGGCACCCTCGGCGACTTCGCCGAACTGCTGCACCAGGCGAGCAACCGGGGCATCCGGGTGATCATCGACCTGGTGGTCAACCACACCTCCAACCAGCACCCCTGGTTCATCTCCGCCCGATCGTCGCCGGACTCGCCGTACCGGGACTGGTACATCTGGTCCGATCATGAGCCGGCGGACCGGCACCAGGGCATGGTCTTCCCGGGCGAACAGCACGAGACCTGGACCTACGACCGCACCGCCAAGGCCTGGTACTACCACCGGTTCTACAAGTTCCAGCCCGACCTGAACATCGAGAACCCGCAGGTCCGGGCGGAGATCAAGAAGATCACCTCGTTCTGGCTCCAGCTCGGTGTCTCCGGCTTCCGGATGGACGCGGTGCCGTTCATCATCGAGCGCACCGAGCCCGGCAACCCGGACTCGCCGAAGGACTTCGACTTCCTCACCGACCTGCGCCAGCATGTGCAGTGGCGGCGCGGCGACGCGGTCCTGCTGGCCGAGGCGAATGTCGAGCCGGATCAGCTGCCGGCCTTCTTCGGCGACGGCAGCGGCTCGGGCAACCGGATCCACATGCTCTTCGACTTCATGCTCAACGGTCGACTGATGCTGGCCCTGGCCCGCGAGGACCCCGAGGTGATCATCGAGGCGCTGCGGGACACCCCGAAGCTGCCTACCGGCGGCCAGTGGGCGACCTTCCTGCGTAACCACGACGAGATCGACCTGTCCCGGCTCACCGCCGACCAGCGCAACGACGTGTTCGCCAGGTTCGGTCCGGACGAGAACATGCAGCTGTACGGCCGGGGCATCCGCCGTCGGCTGGCCCCCATGCTCGGCAACGACCGTCGGCACATCGAACTGGCCTACTCCCTGCAGTTCTCGCTGCGGGGTACCCCGGTGCTGCGGTACGGCGAGGAGATCGGGATGGGGGAGGACCTGTCCCTGGAGGGGCGGGACGCCATCCGTACCCCGATGCAGTGGTCCTATCAGGACAATGCCGGCTTCTCCACCGCCGAGCCGGAGAAGCTGATTCGCCCGGTGATCGACAAGGGGGAGTACGGCTACCAGCAGGTCAACGTCACCGCCCAGCGCAGGGATCCGCGTTCCCTGCTGGGCTGGTTCGAACGGATGATCCGTACCCTGCGGGAGGCGCCGGAGACCGGCTCGGGCAGCACCACCTACATCGACGTACCGATGCCCCCCGGGGTGCTGGCCCATCGGGCGGACGGGCCTACCGGGACGATGGTCTTCCTGCACAACCTGAGCACCGAGGACGTAGAGGTCGACCTGAGCACGCTGGCGCCGGAGGCGGACCAGCCGATCGACGTGCTCAGCGACCACAACTACGACGACCTCGGCAAGCTGGACCGGCTCAAGCTGGCCGGCCACGGTTACCGGTGGATCCGGCTCCGCCTGGGCCACGACCGGTAGGCGGGGCGTCGAAAAGCGTCCGCAGCCAGGCACACCGAAGGTGGGGCCGGCAGCTCTCCGGCCCCGTCTTCACCGGCCCTGATCGGGCGTACGACTGGGTTAAGCTCCTTCGATCGAGCCCAAGTTACCGGGAGGTAAGCATGTCGGAGGAGCCCCGCGTCGCCATCGTGACCGGAGCCGCGCGCGGCATCGGCGCGGCGACCGCCCGCCGGTTGGCCGCCGACGGCCTGGCCGTGGCCGTGGTCGACATCGAGGAGTCGGCGACGAAGGAAACCGTGGACGCGATCAACTCGGCCGGTGGCCGGGCCCTCGGGGTGGGCGCGGACGTGTCCGACCGGGCCCAGGTGGAGGCCGCCGTCGACCGGGTCGTCGCCGAGTTGGGCGCCCCGACCGTACTGGTCAACAACGCCGGGGTGCTCCGCGACAACCTGCTGTTCAAGATGACCGACGCCGACTGGGACACCGTCCTGGGCGTACACCTGCGGGGTGCCTTCCTGTTCAGCCAGGCCGCGCAGAAGCACATGGTGGAAGCGAAGTGGGGGCGGATCGTCAACCTCTCCAGCACCTCCGCCCTGGGTAACCGGGGGCAGGCGAACTACGCCGCGGCCAAGGCCGGTATGCAGGGCTTCACCAAGACCCTGGCCATCGAGTTGGGCCCCTTCGGGGTGACCGTCAACGCGGTCGCGCCCGGGTTCATCGTCACCGACATGACCGCCGCCACCGCAGCCCGGATGAAGATCGACTTCGAGGCGATGCAGAAGCACGCCGAGTCGGAGATCCCGGTCCGGCGGGTCGGCCGACCCGAGGATGTCGCCCACACCATCTCGTTCCTGGCCAGCGAGGGCGCGTCCTTCGTCTCCGGCCAGGTGATCTACGTGGCCGGCGGCCCCCGGGACTGACCCCTCACCCGGCCGCTCCGCCGACGTCGGCTCGGCTCTTCCGATGTTAGGAAGGGTCCCTTCCTATGCACCAGGCGTTAAGAAGGGGCCCTTCCTTACCGGGTCTTGTAGAGCCAGGCCAGGCCGAGGACGGGCAGGACCAGGGGGATGTAGCCGTAGCCGCTGCCGAAGCCGGACCAGACCGTCTCGTCCGGGAACAGGTCCGGCCGGGCCAGGCTGAAGGCGCCCACCCCCAGCACCCCGACCAGTTCGACGAGGCAGCAGGCCAGGGCCACCCGACGGCCGGCGTGCCCGGCCCGGGCCAGGCCCACGGCCGCCACGATGTAGACCACCGCGGCCAGCGCGGAGAGCAGGTACGCCAGCGGGGCCTCGTCGAACCGGGTGACGATCTGCAAAGTGGCGCGGCTGGTGGCGGCGATGGCGAAGACCAGGTAGACCGCGATCAGCAGCCGGCCGGGACCGCTGTTGGTCCGCAGCGGCTGGGCGGTACCCGGCTCAGCCACCGAGCACCTCCCAGGTCTGCTGGAGACGGACCACGACCACCGGGGTGACCAGGCAGATCGCGCAGACGATCGCCGAGCCCCAGCGGGTCGGTTCCATCCGGGCCAGCACCCCGGCCAGCGGCGGCAGGCAGACCAGGGTGACCAGGTAGCCGAAGAAGGCGCCCGGCTCACCGGGCTGGTCGCCACCGGCCAGGGCCACCCCCGCCATGATGGCCAGCCCCAGCAGGGCCAGTTCCAGGACCCCCAGGCCGATCAACTGAATCCAGTCCGGGGGCCGGTGGCGCAGTGTGGCGATCAGCGCCCATCCGGCCACCAGCAGGGACAACACGATGGCGGCAACGGCCAGTACGCCGTCGACCGGTGACCCGGCCGCGTTCACCTGAGCCCTCCGCTGCTGGTTCCGATCACCGGCCCACTCTACTAACCCGCGTAGTAAGAGGAGTCGGCACGCCCGCCGTACGGCGCGCCGACTCGCTCGGCGGGCAACGGTTAGCGTGGGCGCAGACGAGGGCGGAGGTACCGGTGATGCGGTTCGGGTTGTTCGGTACGGGTCACTGGGCGGCCCAGACGCACGGGGCGGCACTGGACGCGCACCCCAGGGCGGAACTGGTCGGGGTGTGGGGGCGCAACCGGGATCGGGCCGCCGCGCTGGCCACCCGGTACGGCGTACCGGCCTTCGACGAGGTAGACGAGTTGATCGAGGCGTGTGAGGCGGTCGCCGTGGCGCTGCCCCCGGACGTGCAGGCGGAGATCGCCGTACGGGCCGCCTCCGCCGGACGTCACCTGCTGCTGGACAAGCCCCTGGCGTTGACCCTCGCCGACGCCGACCGGGTGGTGGAGGCGGCCACCGGATCGGGGGTGGCCTCGGTGGTCTTCTTCACCGGCCGGTACCACCCGGAGGTGGCCGGTTTCATCGCCGCGGCGGCTGCCGCCGGTGGCTGGCACACCGCCCGGGTGATCCGCTTCGCCTCGATCTTCCAGCCCGGCAGCCCGTACGCCCAGTCGGCCTGGCGGCGCGAACACGGTGCCCTGTGGGACGTCGGCCCGCACGCCCTGGCGGTCCTGCTGCCGGTGCTGGGCCGGGTGACCCGGGTGGCGGCCGGCGACGGGCTGGGCGGCCTGGTGCATCTGCTGCTCACCCACACCGGCGGTGCCACCAGCACGGTGTCGCTGAGCCTGGACGCCCCGCCCGCCGGGGTGGCGGCGGAATTCACCTTCTACGGGACGAACGGCATCGAAACCCTGCCGCCGGTGAGCGCCTCCGCGGCGACCGCCTTCGAGGTGGCGATCGATCAACTGCTGGCGGAGGTGGACGCCGGCACCCGGGATCACCGGTGCGACGTGCGCTTCGGCCGGGAGGTGGTCGGGGTGCTGGCCGCCGCGGAGACCGCCCGCGTCCTGGGGACCGTCATCGACCTGCCGAATCCCTGATTAATTGCCCCTAGCGGGCGGGCAGGAGGTCGGACAGTTCGGCGGCGGAGCCGATCTGGTCCACCGGCAGGGCCCGTACGGCCTGCAACTGTTCGGTGCTGGCGCCGTTCTCCTGGCACCAGCGGATCAGGTCCTCGCGGGAGACCGGATACTCCAGCCCCGCCAGGTACTCCGGTAGGGCGCCGCCGCGGTCGGTCATACCGTGCGCTCTACCCACCCGAGCGCCTCGGCACACCACCGGAGCACCCTCGCGTTTGCCCGTGCGGGTCCCGGGTAGCCGCAGGCATGCTGGTACAGCGGCTCGGTGCGCCGAGCGACCTCGACCCGTTGCTGGAGCGAGCCCGGGACGCTCGGGTGGTGATGATCGGGGAGGCTACGCACGGCAGCCACGACTACTACCGCATCCGGGAACAGCTCACCCGGCGGCTGATCGCCGAGTGCGGGTTCGACTTCGTCGCGGTGGAGGGGGACTGGCCGGACTGCGACCGGGTGCACCGCTGTGTGGTCGGCGCGGCCGGTGGCGCGGTCGATCCGCTGGTGGCCCTGGAACGGTTCGAACGCTGGCCGACCTGGATGTGGGCCAACGCCGAGGTGGCCCGCTTCTGCAGTTGGCTGCGGGCGTGGAACGTCGAGCGGGTCGAGGCCTCCCGGGTGGGATTCCACGGCTTGGACGTCTACAGCCTGTGGGAGTCGATGCAGGCGATCTTCGACTACCTGGGCGAGGAGGACCCGGCGTCGCTGGAGGCCGCCCAGGAGGCGTACCGGTGCTTCGAGCCGTACGGCAAACGGGTCGAGGAGTACGGCCTGGCCAGCCGGTTCGTCTCCGCCCGCTGCGAGCAGGAGGTGGTACGGCTGTTGGCGCGTACCCGGCAGATCGCCGCCAGCGACGGGCCGGACGCCTTCTCGGCCTGGCAGAACGCCGAGGTGGTGGCCGGCGCGGAACGCTACTACCGGGAGATGGTCGCCGGTGGTCCCGGGTCCTGGAACGTACGGGACAGCCACATGGCCGACACCCTGGATCGGCTGCTGGAACGCTACGGACCGGACGCCCGGGGGGTGGTGTGGGCGCACAACACCCACATCGGTGACGCCCGGGCGACCGACATGGCCGACGACGGGATGCTCAACATCGGCCAGTTGGCGCGGGAACGGTACGGCGCCGACGAGGTGGTGCTGATCGGCTTCGGGGGGTGGCGGGGCTCGGTGATCGCGGCCCCAAGGTGGGGCTCGCCGGCCGAGCCGATGGTCGTACCGCCCGCGCGGGCCGGTTCGGTGGAGGCTCTGCTGCACCAGCTCATGCCGAAGCGGGCGGTGCTGGTCTTCGAGGGCCCCGACCAGCCGGGCTGGGTCACCGACACCCTCGACCACCGGGCCATCGGGGTGGTGTACGACCCCTCGTTCGAGTCGTGGGGCAACTACGTGCCGACCCGGCTGGGGCAGCGGTACGACGCCTTCATCTGGTGCGACGAGACGACCGCCCTGCATCCGCTGCCCGCCCTCACCACTCCCGGGGAGATGGAGACGTACCCGGCCGGCGTGTGACCGCCAGCCGGGTACGCGCGACGTTAATAGGGGCCCCCTGCTATACGCGAGGCGTTAACAGGGGGCCCTTCCTTACACCGTGGCCTTGGCGTCGAGTTGGGCGCGCAGCTTCTCGCCCTCGATGTCGACATTGGGCAGCGCCCGGTCCAGCCAGCGCGGCAGCCACCAGGCGGACTTGCCGAGCAGGGACATCACCGCCGGGACGATGGTCATCCGGACCACGAAGGCGTCGATCGCCACCCCGATGGCCAGGGCGAAGCCCATCGACTTGATCACCGGGTCGTCGAGGAAGACGAAGCCACCGAAGACCGCGGTCATGATCAGTGCGGCGGCGGTGACCACCCGGGCACCGTGCCCCATCCCGTTGATGGTGGCCTGCTGGGCGGTGTCACCGTGCACGAAGTCCTCCCGCATCCGGGAGACCAGGAAGACCTCGTAGTCCATGGCCAGGCCGAACAGGATGCCGATCAGCAGGATCGGCAGGAAGCTGATCAGGGGGCCCGGGGTGTCCAGGCCGACCAGGTCGGCCAGGTGACCCTGTTGGAACACCGCCACCGTGATGCCGAAGGTCGCGACGACGGTGAGCAGGAAGCCCAGCGCGGCCTTGACCGGCACCAGCAGCGAGCGGAACACCAGCATCAGCAGCAGGATCGACAGCCCGACCACCAGGCCCAGGTAGACCGGCATGGCGTCGGAGAGCTTCTCCGAGATGTCGATGCCGACCGCGGTCACCCCGGTCAGCAGTACCTCGGCGCCGGGCACCTCGGCCACGGCGTCCCGGATGTCGTGCACCATCGTCTCGGTGGCCGGGTCGGTCGGACCGGTCTGCGGAATCACTCCCAACAGGGCGGTCTTGCCGTCCGGGCTCAACTGCGGCGGGGCCACCGCGAGCACGTTCTCGGTGCCCTGGACGAGGTTGGTCACCTGCGGGATCGCCGCCGCGGTGGACTGGGCGTCGTCCCCGGCCACGACGACCGCGAGCCGGCCGGTGAAACCGGGCCCGAAGCCCTCGGTGATCAGGTCGTTGGAGACCCGGGCGGGAGAGCCGGCCGGCGCGGTGCCGGCGTCCGGCAGGGCCAGCCGCATGTCCTGCGCGGGCAGCGCCAGCAGCCCCAGCCCGAGCACCCCGACCAGGATCACCGGAATGCGGAACCTGGTGACCAGCCGGGCCCAGCGGAACCCGAAGGCCGAGCGGTCCTCACCGGCCAGGGTGGCCGCCTCCGGTGCCGCGTGGTCGGTCGAGGCGCTGCCGGCGCCCTCGGCGATCCGGGAACTGTCCTCGGTCGTCACCGGGACCACGGAGCGCAGCCGCCGGGGCAGCACCCGGCCCCCGGCGAAGCCCAGCAGGGCCGGCTGGAGGGTGATCGCGACCAGCACCGCGACGGTCACCGTGCCGGCGGCGGCCAGACCCATGACGGTCAGGAACGGGATGTTCACCACCGCCAGGCTGGCCAGGGCGATGACCACGGTGGCTCCGGCGAAGACCACCGCCGAGCCGGCGGTGCCGACCGCCCGGCCCACGGCCTCGTCGGCGGGCAGCCCGTCGAGCAGGTTCTGCCGGTATCGGGAGGTGATGAACAGCGAGTAGTCGATGCCGACGGCCAGGCCGAGCATCAGCGCCAGGATCGGCGCGGTGCTGGTCAGCTCGACGACGCTGCTGAGGGCGAACAGACCGGCCATGCCGACCCCGACGCCGATCAGGGCGTTGAGCATGGTCATGCCGGCGGCCACCAGCGAGCCGAAGGTGATGATCAGGACGAGGAGGGCCACCGCGACACCGATGACCTCGGTGGAACCCACCTCGGGCTCGGCGTTGAGCACCTCACCGCCGGGGGCCACCTGCCAGCCCTGGGCCTTCGCCTGGGCGCCGACCTTCTCGTAGGCGTCCCGCTGCTCGTCGGTCACCGTGTCGACGCCGCCGCCGAACTGCACCTGGATCAGGGCGTACTGGCCGTCGGGGGAGACCGCACCGACCTGGAAGGGGTTCACCGCGCCGAGCACCCCGGGCACGGTGGTGGCCTCCTCGGTGACCGTCTGGACCACCGCCTGCCCCTCAGGGGTGCCCAGCTGGCCGGGGTTGGGGGCCTTGACGGCGATCGTGCCGGTGGCACCGGCCGCCGCCGGGAACTGCTCGGCCAGCAGGTCGATGGCCTGCTGGGACTCGGTGCCGGGCATGGAGAAGTTGCTGGCCGTCGGGCTGCGCAGGGTCGCCGCGGCCAGGCCGAGTGCGACGAGTACGACGAGCCAGATCGCGGCGACGAGTCGCCGCCGGCGCATCGAGCCCCGGCCTAGCCGGTAGAGCAGGGTCGCCATGAGGTCCTTCCCTCAGTCGTGATGGTGCAACGGGTCAGCGGGCGGGCTCCAGGGCCCGCCTCAGCAACGCCAGCAGGGCGTCGCGAAGGTCGTCGTCGGGTACGTCGGCGAACTCGCCGCAGGTCTCGGCGATGCCGGCGAGCAGCACCAGGGCGCAGATCCGCGCGGCGGCCCGACCGGAGCGCCCGGCCAGGGCCTCGGCCAGCCGTTCGGAGATCTGCTGGATGTGCGCGAAGACGGGCTGTTGCAGCAACTCCGGGAACTCGCCACGGAGCAGGGCGATCTCCCCCCGGAAGCGGACCGCCAGGTCCACGAACCCCTCGGCGGCGACCTGCTGGGCCCGCGCGGGGTCCGGCTGGGCCACGATCTGTTCGTCGAGGGACCGCAACATCTCGATCGCCGGGGCCATCAGCTCGGTGAGGATGGCCTCCTTGTTGGCGAAGTGGTAGAGAACAGCCGCCTTGGAGCAACCCACCTCGCTGGCGATGTCCTGCAAGGAGGTGCCCCGGTAACCGGTGACGCCGAACCGTCGCGCCGCGGCGGCGAGGATCTCGTCGTGGGTCTGCGGGGTGGTGCGGGCCATGACCACCAGAATGCCTGACCGTTCGGTCAGGTGCTGACCGAACGGTCAGATCAGTGGCCTTCCCCACAGACCATGGCCGGAGGATTGGACCTCCGCCGGCCTTCTGTCGATCGCCGAGAATCATCATCATGACCAGTTCCCCGGCCCACCGGGCGGCCACGCTGCGTGCCCTGCATCACCCCGGCGACCCGCTGGTGCTGCCGAACGTCTGGGACGCCGGCTCGGCCCGGGCGGTGGTCCAGGCCGGTTTCCCCGCGATCGCCACCGCCAGCGCCGCCGTCTCCCAGTCCCTGGGGTACGCCGACGGGGAGGGCACCCCGGTCGGGGAGATGCTCGCCGCTGTCGCCCGGATCACCCGGGCGGTCGAGGTGCCGGTCACCGCCGACCTGGAACGGGGCTACCGGCTGTCCCCGGCCGAACTGGTGCAACGGCTGCTCGACGCCGGAGCCGTAGGGCTGAACCTGGAGGACTCCGACCCGTACGACGGGAACCTGGTGGACCCTGGGGCCCAGGCCGAGCTGCTGGCCGGGGTGCGGGCGGCGGCCGAGGCCGCCGGGGTGCCGATCGTGATCAACGCCCGGACGGACGTCTTCCTGCGAGGGTACGGTGAGCCGGCCGGACGGCTCGACGAGGCGATCCGCCGGGCTCGGCGCTACCTGGCCGCCGGTGCCGACTGCGTCTACCCGATCATGCTCGCCGACCCGGCCGACCTGCGTACCTTCGTCGAGGCCGTGGCGGCGCCGGTGAACGTGCTGGCCCACCCGGCGGCACCCGCCCCGGCCGAGCTGGCCGCCCTGGGAGTGGCCCGGATCAGCTACGGCCCCGCCCTGTACGCGGCCACCTACGCGCACACCGCCGAACTGCTCACCTCGGTGGCCGCCGGAGACCGGCTCGCCTGAGCATCTGCGCTAGACATCGCTGTGTTGCGATTGACCGCCGGGCGTCCAGCCGGGATGGTGGTCGGGTGAGCGGGGCGGACGAGACTCGGGACGGGGTGGCGCTGACCAACCTGGACCAGCCGTTGTTCGACGGGTCCGGCGCGACCAAGCGTGACCTGGTCGACTACCTCGACGCGGTGGCCGACCGGATCCTCCCGCCGCTGCGCGACCGACCCCTGTCGGTGGTCCGGGTACGCCCGGGGCAGCCGCCCTTCATGCAGAAGAACCTGCCCCGCTACACCCCGGACTGGGTACGGCGGGTGCCGATCTGGGCCGAGGCCTCCCGGCGGGAGATCTCGTACGCCCTCTGCGACGACCGTCGCACCCTGCTCTGGTTCGCCAACCAGCGGGCGGTCGAATACCACCCCACCCTGGCCACGGCCGAGGACCTGGGCCGTCCCACCCACCTGGTGCTGGATCTCGACCCTCCGGAAGGTGACGGCTTCGCCGCCGGGGTGGCCGCCGCCCTGCTGGTCCGGCAGGCCCTGACGGAGGCCGGGCTGGCCGGTGCGGTGAAGACCAGCGGGGCCAAGGGGGTGCACGTGTTCGTCCCGGTGGCACCCGGCCCGGACGCCGAGCAGCTCGCCGCGGCCACCCGGGCGCTGGCCGCCCGGGCGCAACGGCTGGATCCGGCGCTGGCGACCACGGCCTTCATCCGGGAGGACCGGGACGGCAAGGTCTTCATCGACCCCACCCGCACCGGCGGGGCCACCGTCGTCGGGGTCTACAGCCCACGGCTGCGTCCGGGGGTACCGGTCTCCTTCCCGGTGCCCTGGGCGCAGTTGCCGTCGGTGGCCCCGGCGGACTTCACCATCCGTACCGTCCCGGGCCTGCTGGCCCAGGGTGACCCCTGGGCGGAGCTGATGCCGGCACCGCAGTCCCTCCCCGCCGACCTGGTCGAGGAGGGCCGGACGATCCCGGTGCCGAGGGTGCAGGCCATGCACGAGGGCAGACGCCGGGCCCGCGCCCGCCGCGCCGCCGCCGATTGAGCGCGGCCGGCGTGCTCCGGACACGGCGGTGCGCCGGACCGTGGTGACGGTCCGGCGCACCGGTGATCGAGAAGGTCAGAGCATCCAGCGGTTGCGCTGTACGAAGGGCAGCTGCGCCCAGCGCCGTCCCAGACCCCAGGTGTGCCCGGCGTACGCGGCGGCCAGGACGACCAGCACCACGGCGTACATCAGGTGGGAGTCGACGACCGGGTTGGTCGAACCGGTCGGCTCGCCGGCGGCGTTGAACCGGGCCAGCGGGAAGTCGGCCAGCCACATCAGCGCCATCATCAGGCTGCCCGAGGCGGCCGCGATGCGTAGGCCGATGCCGGCGAGCAGGGCGACAGCGATGGCGGCCAGGCCGATCATGAACAGCGCGTTGGCCCACCAGGCGCCCGCGATCGAGTGGGCGATCGACTGGAAGGGGCCGACATCGACATTGGCCAGGAAGCCCTTGGTGGGGGAGCCGCCGTTGATCCAGGCCCGCTCGGTCGGGGTGGAGTAGCCGAGGCCGAACATCTTGTCCAGGAAGGCCCACCCGAAGATCAGGCCGGTGGCGACCCGCAGCACGGCCAGGGCCCGGGCGGCGGTGGTGGTGAGCATCGAGCCGGGCATCTCGGCGCGCTCGAGGGGGCGTTCGATCGAACGGTGGGTGTTGCGCTGGATGGTCATCGTTGCCTCCGGTGTCTGTTTCTTTCCCCCTTACTCTCGCCGTCGGCGGGGTCCCGGCGCGCGGGCCGGAACACCTCAAGACACCGGGACCAAGGTCCCGACCTGAGGGGGTCCCTTCAGCCCGGCTGATCGACGCGGCCGGGGCGACCTGGGCCTGGTGGTTGGTACCGTGCGGGCTGTGCAGCCCACCAAGATCGGCTCCTACCGCATCGAGCTGCGGGTACGCGAACGGTTCCGGCAGGAGGCCCGCCTGCTGTGGCGGCTGGACCACGAGCGGCTGGTCAGCGTGCACGCGGTCGGTGAACTGGACGACGGTCGGCCGTACGCGGTGCTGGCCTGGGCGGACGGCGGTAGCCTGCGCGACCGCCTGGCGGCGGGACCCCTGCCGGCGGAGCCGGGTGTGCGGCTGCTGCGCGAGGTGGCCGCGGGCGTGGCGGTGCTGCACGACAGCGACATCGTGCACGGGACATCACCCCGGGCAATGTGCTGTTCCGGACCCGCGCCACCGGCGAGGAACAGGTGCTCATCGCGGATCTCGGCCTGGCCAAGGCGCTGGCGGCCGCGTCCGGTCTGACCGCCCGGGCCGGTACCCCCGGCTACATGGCGCCGGAACAGGACGATCCACTGGCGATCGTGGACGCCCGCGCCGACGTGTACGGGCTGGGTCGTCTGGGGGGTCACCCTGCTGGCCGTACCGCAGGAGGGGCAGCAACCCTCGACGAGGTTCCGGTTGCGGCCGGGGGTGCCCTCGGCGGTGGCGGCGGTGTTGGCTACCGCTACCGCTGTGGCCCCGGCCGATCGGTACAGTCGGAGCACCTCCGGCCGCACCCGCGCCAGCAGCGCCTCCAGGGCGGCCCGGTCGCCGCTGGCGGCGGCTAGCGCCAACCGCTCGATCACACATGATCATCTGGCATCAGGGCAGTGTATGAGCCGCCGTTGAGCAGGGCGAACGCCCTCTGAGGGGGCGTTGTGGTTGGAGACAGTCAAGGCCGCTGACCGGGTTTCCCTGGTCGGCGGCCTTGCGTGCTGAGTGGCTCTGGTGCCCCCGGCAGGATTCGAACCTGCGCCCCCGCCTCCGGAGGGCGGTGCTCTATCCCCTGAGCTACGGGGGCTCAGCGACTGGAGAAGACTAGCAAACTCCTCCTGGGATCGCCGAATCGGTACTCCGGCCGGTCGTGATCACCCTTGCGACCGGGGCCCGGACCGCTCCAGCCCTGGTCGGCCCCCGGTGGGCGGGCTCAGGCGGCCACGGCCCGGCCGCAGCTCGGCAGCGGGTGCGGCACGATGCGCCGGGGCAGTCGGCGGGGCCACTCGTTGCGGGCCCAGGAGCCGTCCACGATCAGGTGCACCGTGCGCTGCTCGGCACCGCTGAGCCGCAGGACGAAGTCCCGGGGCAGCGCCGGGTCCAGCGAGGGTGTGGTGATCATGAAGCGGACCCGACCCCGGGAGGAGACCGCGGAGATCACGTCGGCGGCCGGCATGGTGCCGCGCAGGCGCACCCGGCCGAGCCAGTAGACCTCGGCTAGGTGCTCCTGGGCGGCCCGGGTGATGGCCGGGTACTCGCTGCGTACCCAGCGCTCGACCGCACCGACGCAGAGGCCGCAGGCCCGCTCGCGGGGCTCGCGGGGACCCAACCCCCAGGCCCGCAGGTACGCCCCGACCGCCCCGGTCTCCAGGGAGAGCCCGAAGTGCTGCTGGATCAGCGCTTGCAGGCTCTGTCGGGTCCAGAGCTCCTCGTCCAGGCCGAACTGGTCGGGGTGGACCCCCCGGAGGGTGTCGATCAGTTCCAACTCCTGCTCGCGGCTGAGCGTTCCCGGCTCGCCCTGCCGCTGTCCGCGACGGACGGCTGCCACCGTCCCGTCACCGCCGATGGTGTGGCGCCGGCACCAGCTGGTGACGGAACGCCGTGCGTCTCTGAGTGCAACCCCCACGTCCTGGACAACGAGTGCACTTCTCTCTAAGTAACCCCTAGAGGGAAAATCGGTCGTATGCCTCAAGTCGTGACGGAAACTCTGATCCCGGGCTTTCTGGGTTGTTCGTCATGGGGTAGCAATCCCGGGGTGCAGACAAAACGGTGCCGCCCCGCTCGGATGAGCGGGGCGGCACCGGTCACGCCGTGGGTGCCGGCCTCAGCCGACGCCCTGCTGGAGCTTGCGCAGCTCGTTGATCTCCTTCTGCTGCCCCTGCTTCATCGACTGGGCCATCCGGACCACCTCGGGGCGGTCGGTGGCCTCAAGGACTCCGTCGGCCATGTGCACCCCGCCGATGTGATGCTTGATCATCAGGTCGAGGAAGAGCCGGTCGACCTCGGGGCCCTGGGCCTCGTGCAGGCTGGCGATCTCCTCGCGGGTGGCCATGCCGGGCATCAGGCCGTTGGCGTCCACCGTGACCCCGTCGGACATCCACTCCATCGACGGCCGGGAGCCGGTCGGCAGCAGATCCCACTCCTGCAACCAGCGCTGCATATGCCCGATCTGGGCCTGCTGGGTCAGGGCGATGTCGTACCCGATCTGCCGGACCGCCGGATCCTGGCCCTTGGCGTACGCGATCATGGCCATCTCCACCGCCTGGGCGTGGTGACGGGACATGTCCCGCGCGAACCCGGCCTCGGCCGACGTCTCACCCGGCGTGCGCCCGGCGTAGAGGGTCGCGGCCGTCCAGCCGGCCCCGAGCAGCAGCAACGCCGTCATGGCCAGGGTCAGGTAGCGCAGCATCGGGGACCCCGGCCGTGGCTGCGCCGAGGCGGCCCGCTCCTCGACCGCCGTCTCCTGCACCGCGCTGGGCATGTCAGCCGCCCATCGACGGCTGCATGTCACGCGGCTCCGTGCCGGTGCCGGTGGTGTAGTTGCCGGCGGAGCAGGTGGCGCCCGGCTCCACGGTGGCGTTCTGCGCCAGGGTGGTGGCGAACTCCTTGATCCGCGGGTCGTCGGCGCTGTCGACCTTGAGCTGGTAGCCCCACGCCTGGATCGAGACCGGCTTGTCGAGGCCCTCGTACGGGCTCATCATCATGAAGTCGTTGCCACGGATCACCTCGGCCAGCTTCTCCACGTCGGCGGCGGGCAGGTCGGGGCGGTAGGTGAGCCAGACCGCGCCGTGCTCCATGCTGTGCAGGGCGTGCTCAGCGGCGATCGGCGCGTCGTAGACGTCACCGAGGCAGCGCTGCCAGGTGTTGTTGTGCGGGCCGCCGACCGGCGGGCTCTGCGCGTACTCCTGCTTGCCGGAGCGGTGCTCCGAGTTGGAGATGGCCTCCGGGTCGGTCTCGCGGAAGTTGACGATGCCCTCGATCTGGGCCGCCTTCTCCTCCCAGGTCTGGGCGCCCCGGATGGCCGCCCAGGCGCCGTACCCGATGATCGACGTGGCGAGCACGCCGACGGCGACGAAGAGGGCGATCGGGCCCCAGGGCCGGCCCTGGCTGACCTTGACCGGGGTGATTGGCTTGCGTGGTCCCTTACCGCCCCCACCAGCACGTTTGGGTGTCGCCGGCTTGGTGGAGGCGGCCTTGGTGTCGGCGGCCGGCCGGCCCGCCGCCGGCTTCTTGCCGGTGCTGACCACGGTCGGGCGCCGCTGCGGGCCGCCCGGGGTGCTGATGCTCATCGGTCCTCGTCAGGTCGGTCGGTCAGGGGATTTGGCGGCCCGGCCCCCGATGCCGGGTCGCCGCCGCGGAGGCCGAGTCTACCCCCGATAACATGGTTCGGTGACTCCCGCAGAACTCGCCGAAGCTGTCCTAGCCGCCGCTCACGCCCTCTTTGCCGACCGAGGGCTGGACCGTGCGGCGCTGCCGGAGCAGACGACGGTCGAGCGACCGCGTAACCCCGAGCACGGCGACTACGCCTCGACACTGGCGTTGCAGTTGAGCAAGAAGGTGGGGGTGCCACCCCGGGATCTGGCCGCCGGACTGGCCGCCCAACTGGCCAGCACACCGGGGATCAAGTCGGTGGAGATCGCCGGTCCGGGCTTCCTGAACATCCGGCTGGACGCCGCCGCCGCCGGCCAGCTGGCCCGCACGATCGTCACGGCGGGCCAGGAGTACGGCCGGGGCGACACCCTGGCCGGTCTGAAGATCAACCTTGAGTTCGTCTCGGCCAACCCGACCGGCCCGGTGCACATCGGCGGGGTCCGGTGGGCGGCGGTCGGCGACGCGTTGAGCCGGCTGCTGCGGGCCACCGGCGCGCAGGTCGGCACGGAGTACTACTTCAACGACGCCGGTGCCCAGATCGACCGGTTCGCCCGTTCCCTGCTCGCCGCCGCCAAGGGGGAGCCGGCTCCGGAGGACGGCTACGGCGGGGCGTACATCGCCGAGATCGCCGATGAGGTGACCGCCCGGCGGCCGGAGGTGCTGTCGCTCGACGAGGCCGCCGCCCAGGAGGTCTTCCGGGTCGAGGGCGTCGAGCTGATGTTCACCGAGATCAAGTCCTCGCTGCGGGACTTCGGGGTGGAGTTCGACACCTACTTCAACGAGAAGGACCTGCACGACCGGGGTGAGTTGGAGCACGCCCTGACCCGGCTGCGTGAGCAGGGGCACATCTTCGAGGCCGACGGCGCCACCTGGCTGCGCACCACCGACTTCGGTGACGACAAGGACCGGGTGCTGCGCAAGTCCAACGGCGAGTGGACCTACTTCGCCGCGGACTGCGCCTACTACCTGGACAAGCGGGAGCGCGGCTTCGACCGGGTCGTGATCATGCTGGGGGCGGATCACCACGGCTACATCGGCCGGATGAAGGCGATGGCGGCCTGCTTCGGTGACGACCCGGCCCAGAACCTGGAGATCCTCATCGGCCAGCTGGTCAACCTGGTCCGCGAGGGGGCACCGGTACGGATGAGCAAGCGCGCCGGCACGGTGATCACCCTGGAGGACCTGGTCGAGGCGATCGGGGTGGACGCTTCCCGGTACGCCCTGGCCCGCTACTCCAGCGACTCCCCGATCGACATCGACATCGAGCTGTGGACCCGGGCCACCCGCGACAACCCGGTCTACTACGTGCAGTACGTGGCCGCCCGGACGGCCAGCGTCGGGCGCAACGCCGCCGAGGTCGGGCTGACCCGGGGCGAGGCGGACGCCTTCCGCCCCGAGCTGCTCGACCACGACAAGGAGAACGAGCTGCTCAAGGCGCTCGCCGAGTTCCCCACCGTGGTCGCCGCCGCCGCCGAGCTGCGCGAGCCGCACCGGGTGGCCCGCTACCTGGAGGACCTGGCCGGGGCGTACCACCGGTTCTACGACAACTGCCGGATCCTGCCGCGTGGTGACGAGGAGGTCACCGACCTGCACCGGGCCCGGCTCTGGCTCAACGACGCCACCCGGGTGGTCATCGCCAACGGCCTGCGCCTGCTCGGCGTCTCGGCTCCGGAGAGGATGTAGTTCTCGAATGCGTGCTCATGAGGCCGGTGCCCTGCACGGCGACATCGGCAACCGGGGGCCGGCCTGGCTGCGTACCCCGGCCGACGTCAACGCCCTGATGCCGCAACTGTGGCCGCGCAACACCGCGCGCGGCGCCGACGGCGACCTGGTCGTCGCGGGCCTGCGGGTACGCGACCTGGCGGCCGAGTTCGGCACCCCGGTCTACGTGCTCGACGAGGACGACCTGCGCTCGCGCTGCCGGGACTTCCGGACGGCCTTCCCGACCGAGGACGTCTACTACGCCGGCAAGGCCTTCCTCTGCCGGGCGGTGGTCCGGATGATCGCCGAGGAGGGCCTCTTCCTCGACGTGTGCAGCGGCGGTGAACTGGCCGTGGCGCTGGCCGCCGGGATGCCACCGGAGCGGATCGGCTTCCACGGCAACAACAAGTCCGAGGCGGAGCTGCGGCGGGCGCTGGACGCCGGGGTGGGCCGGATCATCGTCGACTCCTTCGCCGAGATCGACCGGCTGACCGCGCTGGCCCGGGAGCGGGAGATCCGCCCCCGGGTGCTGATCCGGGTGACCGTCGGTGTCGAGGCACACACCCACGAGTTCATCGCCACCGCCCACGAGGACCAGAAGTTCGGCTTCTCCCTGGCCGGTGGGGCGGCCATCGCCGCCGCCCTGCGCATCCTCGACGAGGGCGTGCTGGAGCTGCGCGGGCTGCACTCGCACATCGGTTCCCAGATCTTCGACACCAGCGGGTTCGAGGTCTCCGCCCGTCGGGTGCTGGCCCTTCAGGCGCAGATCCGCGACGCCCGGGGGGTGCAGCTGCCCGAGCTGGATCTCGGTGGCGGTTTCGGCATCGCGTACACCAGCCAGGACGACCCGGCCGCCCCGCACGACCTGGCCAAGCGGCTGCGCAAGATCGTCGACTCGGAGTGCGCGGCGGAACAGTTGGCCGTGCCGCACCTGTCCATCGAGCCGGGCCGGGCGATCGTCGGCCCGGCCGTGTTCACCCTCTACGAGGTCGGTACGGTCAAGGACGTCGATGGCATCCGGACCTACGTCAGTGTCGACGGGGGGATGAGCGACAACATCCGCACCGCCCTCTACGACGCCTCGTACTCGGCCACCCTGGCCAGCCGGTCCAGCACCGCCGAGCCCATGCTCGCCCGCGTGGTGGGAAAGCATTGTGAGTCCGGGGATATCGTGGTGAAGGATGAATTCCTGCCCGCGGACGTGCAGCCCGGAGATCTTGTCGCGGTGCCTGGCACAGGTGCCTACTGCCGCAGCATGGCCAGCAACTACAACCACGTGCCCCGACCCCCGGTGGTCGCGGTACGGGATGGCCAGGCCCGGCTGATCGTCCGGCGGGAGACCGAAGCTGACCTGCTCGCCTTGGATGTGGGATGAAACAACCTGTGCGCCTGGCCCTGCTCGGCTGTGGCACCGTCGGTGCCGAGGTGGTCCGGCTGCTGCACGAGCAGTCCGCTGACCTCGCCGCCCGGATCGGTGCCCCGCTGGAGATCGCCGGCATCGCCGTACGCCGGATCGGTCGTGACCGTGGTGACCTGCCGGTGGACCCGGCGCTGTTCACCACGGACGCCCTCGGCCTGATCAAGCGCGACGACGTCGACGTGGTGGTCGAGGTGGTCGGCGGCATCGAACCGGCGCGCAGCTGGCTGGTGGAGGCGCTGCGGGGCGGCAAGAGCGTGGTCACCGCCAACAAGGCCCTGCTCGCCGAGGACGGCGGCGCCCTGCACGACGCGGCTCTCGAGGGCGGTGGCGACCTCTACTACGAGGCCTCCGTGGCCGGGGCGATCCCGCTGCTGCGCCCGCTGCGCGAGTCGCTGCACGGGGACCGGATCACCCAGGTCACCGGCATCGTCAACGGCACCACCAACTTCATCCTCTCCGCCATGCACGCCACCGGCGCCGGCTTCGCCGAGGCCCTGGAGGAGGCGACCGAGCTGGGGTACGCCGAGGCGGACCCGACCGCCGACGTGGAGGGCTTCGACGCCGCGGCCAAGGCCGCCATCCTCGCCTCCCTGGCCTTCCACACCCGGGTCGGCGCGGCCGACGTGCACCGGGAGGGCATCACCGAGGTGACCTCCGCCGACGTGGCCAGCGCCAAGGCGATGGGCTGCACCATCAAGCTGCTCTGCATCGCGGCCCGGGGCACGGACGCCCAGGGCCGGGAGTCGGTGAACGTCCGGGTGCACCCGGCGATGATCCCGCTGACCCACCCCCTGGCCAGCGTCGGCGACGCCTTCAACGCGGTCTTCGTGGAGGCCGACGCGGCCGGTCAGCTGATGTTCTACGGGCGGGGTGCCGGTGGGGCGCCGACCGCCAGCGCCGTTCTCGGTGACGTGGTGGCGGTGGCCCGCAACCGGCTCGCCGGGGTCCGCTCGGCCAGTGAGTCCGCCTACGCCGACCTGCCGGTCCGGCCGATGGGGGAGGCCCTGACCCGCTACCACATCAGCCTGGACGTCGCCGACCGTCCGGGTGTGCTGGAGGCGGTGGCCGGAGTGTTCGCCCGGCACCACGTCTCCATCGCCACCGTCCGGCAGGGCCCCTCAGGTGGCGACAACGACGACGCCGTACTGGTGATCGTGACCCATGTGGCCCCGGACGCGGCGCTGGCGGCCACGGTCGACGAGCTGCGTGGGCTGGAGATCGTCCGGTCGGTGGCCAGCGTGCTGCGGGTCGAGGGCGGTCTCTGAGGTCCTCGACCAACGCGGGTGGGGACGGCCGCTGCCAGGGCGGTCGGGCCGGCTGGTTGACTGGTGGGGCCGTCCCGCCAGGTGGTTGGCGCGGGGTGCGCCGGCCTCCGCGCGGCGCGGCCGCGCGAGGCTGGTAATTGCCGACGGTGCAGAGCTGAGACTGAGGAGAACGACATGTGGCGGGGCCTGATCGACGCCTACCGGGACCGACTGCCGGTCACCGACGCCACGCCGGTCGTCACCCTGCACGAGGGGAACACCCCGCTGCTGCCCGCCCCGGTGCTCTCCGCCCGGCTCGGCTGTGACGTCTACCTCAAGGTGGAGGGGGCCAACCCCACCGGCTCCTTCAAGGACCGGGGCATGACGATGGCGGTCTCCAAGGCGGTCGAGGCCGGCAACAAGGCGATCATCTGCGCCTCCACCGGCAACACCAGCGCCTCCGCCGCCGCGTACGCGGCCCGTGCCGGGGTGACCTGCGCGGTGCTGGTGCCCCAGGGCAAGATCGCGTTGGGCAAGCTGGCCCAGGCGCTGGTGCACGGGGCCAAGCTGCTCCAGGTCAACGGCAACTTCGACGACTGCCTGGCGCTGGCCGCCAAGCTCGCCCAGGACTACCCGGTGGCGCTGGTCAACTCGGTGAACATCGACCGGCTGCACGGCCAGAAGACGGCGGCCTTCGAGATCGTCGAGGCCCTCGGTGACGCCCCGGACATCCACTGCCTGCCGGTCGGCAACGCCGGCAACATCTCCGCGTACTGGATGGGCTACACCGAGGACCTGGCGGCCGGCAACGCCACCCGCACCCCCCGGATGTACGGCTTCCAGGCCGCCGGTGCCGCGCCGATCGTCACCGGCCAGGTGGTGCCGGAGCCCTCGACCATCGCCACCGCCATCCGGATCGGCAACCCGGCGAGCTGGACCAAGGCCCTGGACGCCCGGGACGCCTCCGGGGGTCTGATCGACGCGGTCACCGACCGGGACATCCTCGCCGCGTACCGGCTGCTGGCCCGGGAGGTCGGGGTCTTCGTCGAGTTGGGCAGCGCGGCCAGCGTGGCGGGTCTGCTCCAGCAGGCCGCCGCCGGTCGGGTGCCGGCCGGTTCCACCGTGGTCTGCACGGTCACCGGCCACGGCCTGAAGGACCCGGAATGGGCCATCTCCACCGCCCCCTCCCCGGTCACCATCGCCAACGACCCCCTGGCCGCCGCCCGCTCCCTGGACCTGGCCTGACCCCCGGACTTCCGTGTTGATCAAGAAGTTTGCGTCTTGGCGAGCGCCATTTCCGACGCAAACTCTTGATCAACTCAAGCGGGGTGGGGTGGGGGTTTGACTGCGCCGGTCAGGGTGCGGAGGACCAGGGCCAGGGCTTCGTGGCGGGAGACATGGTGTTCGGTGAGGTAGCTCCAGCCGGCGTAGAGCTGGGACCAGAGGACCGACTGCAACCACGTAGCGGGTAGGGCCGGGTCGATACTGCCGTCGGCGTGGCCTCGGGCGACCATGGCGTGGAAGTCGTCGTCGCAGACCTCGGTGCTCCAGGCGGGGTCGCCGACCAGCGCGGGCTCGGAGAAGGCCAGCGAGAGCAGGTCGCCCAGGTCGAAGTACTCCGCGCAGAGCCGCAGCAGGGCCTCGGCGCCGTTGCCCTCGGCCAGGCGGGCGCGGGTGGTGGCCTCGTTGAGCCGGGCCGTACCTTCGGCGGCCACGGCGGCCAGCAGGTCGGACCGTTCGGCGAAGTACCGGTGCAGGGTGGTCCGGCCGACCTGGGCGGCGGTGGCGATATCACCCAGGCTGGCGGTCTGGTTGCGGCTGAGCACCTCGATCGCGGCTTGCAGGATGGCCTGCCGGGTCCGCGCCCGGCTGCCGCTCTCATCCCTGCTCGCCACGTCGAAGAGGCTACAACGTACGAATTTGGAATAGTGCTTGCCCGCAATGGAACAGTAATGTTCCATTGTGGGGTGACTTCGACCGTCTTACCCACCCGGACCGAACCGCAGCCGCCCACCCAGCGGGCCCGCACCGGGCTGCTGCTGGCCTACCTCCGGCCGCACTGGCCGGCGATGCTGGTCGGGCTGCTGCTCGGCCTGTTCGCCAACGCCGCCGGGCTGGCCGCCCCGCTGGTGACCAAGTGGGTGCTGGACACCCTCGGTGCCGGTGAGCCCCTGACCCGACCGGTCACCGTGCTGCTGATGCTCGTGGTGGTCGGTGCCGTCATCTCGCTGTGGCAGTGGATCCTGATGGGCCGGATCGCCGAGGCGGTGGTGCTCGACGCCCGCACCGGGGTGATCCGCCGCTACCTGGCCGCCCGGATCGACCAGCTGACCCGCCGCCCCAGTGGTGAACTGGTCACCCGGGCCACCTCCGACCCGGCGCTGCTGCACCAGGCATCCGGCAGCCTGGTCGGACTGACGAACGGCGCCCTGGCGCTGATCGGGACCCTGGTGCTGATGGGCACCCTGGACCTGGTGCTGCTGGGCGTCACCATGGTCGCGGTGCTGGTGGTCGCGGTGCTGATGGGCCTGCTGCTGCCCACCATCGGCCGAGCCCAGGAGGCCGCCCAGGAGTCGGTGGGACGGCTGGGCGGAATCCTGGAAGGCTCCCTGCGGGCGGTCCGCACGGTCAAGGCCAGCCGCGCCGAGCAGCGTCAGACCGAGGCCCTCACCACCCACGCCCGCGAGGCCGCCCGGCACGGCCTGCACGCCGCCCGGCGTACCGCCCTGGTCTGGACCATCTCCTGGACCGGCATCCAACTAGCGGTCATCGTCATCCTCGGGGTCGGGGCCGCGCGGGCCGAACGCGGCCTGATCGAGGTGTCCACCCTCATCGCCTTCCTGCTCTACGCCTTCGGGCTGATGGGGCCGATCGGTGACCTGACCCAGAACCTGACCGCCATGCAGGCCGGCATCGCGGCGGCCGGCCGATTGCGGGAGATCGAGGCCCTGGCGGCGGAGCCCGGCTCCGCGCCCGCCGAGGTATCAGCGAACGGGGGTGCCACCGCCGGGCCGGTGCTGGCCCTGCGCGGGGTCACCGCCCGGTACGCCCCCGGAGCCCCGCCCGCCGTACGGGACATCGACCTGGAGATCCCCCGGGTCGGCCACACCGCCCTGGTGGGACCCTCCGGGGCCGGCAAGACCACCCTGTTCTCCCTGCTGCTGCGCTTCCTCGAACCGGAGCACGGTGAACTGCTGCTGGACGGCCGCCGGTACGTCGAGCACACCCCGGCGCAGATCCGTGGCCGACTGGCCTACGTGGAGCAGGAGGCGCCGGTGGTGCCCGGCACCATCGGCGACAACCTGCGCTTCACCCATCCCGACGCCACCGACGACGAACTGTGGGCCGCCCTGCGGGCGGTCGACCTGCACGAGAAGGTGACCGGCCTGGAACTCGGATTGGACACCCCGTTGGCGGCCACCACGGTCTCCGGGGGTGAACGGCAGCGCATCGCGTTGGCTCGGGCGGTGCTGCGTACCCCGGATGTGCTGCTGTTGGACGAGGCCACCTCGCAGGTCGACGGCCTGACCGAGGCGGTGGTCAGCCGGTGCGTGCGGCAGCGGGCCCGGCAGGGTGCCGTGGTGACGATCGCCCACCGGCTCTCCACCGTGCTCGATGCCGACCAGATCGTCGTGCTGGAGGGTGGCCGGATCCGAGCCGTCGGTGACCACGCCACCCTGCTGCGTACCGACGAGCTCTATCGGGACCTGGTGGCGGCGCTGCGGATCGGCACCGTGGCGGAACCGGTCATGACCGCCCCGGAAGCTGACGAAGGGAACGGGTCGGGCACACTGCTCGTGCCCCACGACCGTCTCCCCCAGGAGTGAGTCACGCCGATGTCGCTGCTCGCCAGATTCAGCCTCGCCAACCGGGGGCTGGTAGCCCTCATCGCGGTGGTGACCACGGCGTTCGGTGCGTACGCCGTGCCGTCGCTGAAGCAGCAACTCCTGCCCTCGCTGGAGTTTCCCGCCGCCTTCATCGTCGCCTCGTACCCCGGCGCCGCGCCCGAGGTCGTCGAGTCCCAGGTCACCGAGCCGATCGAGAACAGCCTGCGGGGCATCCCCGCCTTGGACACGGTCACCTCCACCTCCCGTGAGGGTCTGACCACGGTCACCGTCCAGTACGAGTTCGGTACCGACCTGGACGACGTGGTCAACAAGATGCAGACCGCGCTGAACCGCACCCGGCTGCCCGAGGGGGTCGAGCCGCAGGTCTTCGCGGGCAGCACGGACGACCTGCCGGCGGTGGTGCTGGCCGCCTCCGGCGGGGGCGACGAGCGGGAGCTGGCGGCGAAGCTGCGTGAGGTCGTGGTACCCGAGTTGGCGGCCATCGAGGGGGTACGCGGCGTCGAGTTGACCGGGGTCCGCGAGGAACTGGTGGTGATCACCCCGGATCCGGCGAAGCTGGCCAAGGCCAAGGTGCAGCCGACCGCGATCACGACCGCCCTGAAGGCCAACGGGGTGGCCGTACCGGCCGGGGTGGTGCGCGACGGCGAGCGCAGCCTGCCGGTGCAGGTCGGGGCGCCGCTGACCACTCTGGAGGAGCTGCGGGAGGTGGTCGTCGCCCCACCGGTCAAGAAGACCCCTGCGGTACGGCTGGGTGACATCGCCACGGTGGAGGAGCAGCTGACCCCGGCCACCGCGATCACCCGTACCAACGGCCGGGAGAGCCTCGGCATCACGGTCACCGCCGACCCGGACGGCAACGCGGTGGAGATCTCACACGCGGTCGGCGACCGGCTGGACGACCTGCGGACCGCTACCGGAGCCGAGCTGACCGTGGTGCTGGACCAGGCGCCGTTCGTGGAGAAGTCGATCAAGACCCTGAGCACCGAGGGCCTGCTGGGTCTGATCATGGCCGTGGTGGTCATCCTGGTGTTCCTGCTGTCGGTACGGTCCACCGTGGTCACCGCGGTCTCCATCCCGCTGTCGGTGGTGGTCGCCCTGCTGGCCCTCTGGCTCGGCGACTACTCGCTAAACCTGCTGACCCTCGGCGCGCTGACGGTGGCGGTCGGCCGGGTGGTCGACGACTCGATCGTGGTGCTGGAGAACATCAAACGGCATCTGACCTACGGCGAGCCGAAGCGGGAGGCGATCCTCACCGCCGTACGCGAGGTGGCCGGGGCGGTCACCGCCTCCACCCTCACCACGGTCGCCGTCTTCGCCCCGATCGCCCTGGTCGGCGGCTTCGTCGGGCAGTTGTTCGCGCCCTTCGCGATCACTGTCACCGTGGCCTTGCTGGCCTCCCTGCTGGTGTCGCTGACGGTGATCCCGGTGCTGGCGTACTGGTTCCTCAAGCCGGTTACCGGGTCCGACGGTGCGGCCCTGCGTCAGGCCGCCGAGCAGCGCGAACTGCGCAGCCCGTTGCAGCGGGCGTACCTGCCGGTGATCCGGTTCGCCACCGGACGGCGGGCCTACCGCTGGGCCACGTTGGCCGTGGGAGTGCTCGTGCTCTTCGGCACCTTCGGCCTGGCCCGGCAACTGGAGAGCAACTTCCTCGACGACTCCGGCCAGGACACCCTGAACATCCGGCAGGAACTGCCGGTGGGCACCGGGCTGGCCGGCACCGACGCGGCGGCACGTCGGGTCGAGGCGGTGCTGGCCCAGACCCCCGGTGTGGAGTCGTACCAGGTCACGGCCGGTGGCGGGGACAGCCCGTGGACCGGCAGCGCCGGCAACAACGTGGCCAGCTACGCCCTGCGGCTGGACGGGGAGACCGACGCCAAGGCCATGCGCGGCATCCTGCGGGAGCGGTTCGCCGCGCTGGGCGCGACGGCCGGTGAGATCACCTTCCCGGCCGGGCAGGGTGGCGCCTCCGCGAACGAACTGGCCGTCATCGTGACCGCCGCCGACCAGCAGACCCTGGCCACCGCCGCCGAGCAGGCCCGGGTGGCCCTGGCCGGCATCTCCGGTGTCGAGGACGTCTCGACCACCCTCGCCCAGCAGGTACCCCGGGTGGAGGTGACCGTCGACCGGGTAGCGGCCAGCCGGGCCGGGCTCACCGAGGCGGCGGTCGGTCAACTCGTGGCCCAGTCCTTCCGGGGCACCCCGGTGGGTCAGATCAGCCTCGACGGCGGTAGCCGGGACCTGGTGCTGCGGCTGTCGGCCAAGCCGCCGCTGACCGTGGAGGAACTCGAGGCCCTGCCGGTCGGGGCGGTCAAGCTGGGCGACATCGCCGAGGTCACCGAGACCGAAGGACCCCAGCAGGTACGCCGGATCGACGGTGAGCGCAGCGTCTCGGTGACCGGTACGGTGACCGGCTCGGACCTCGGCGCGATCAGCAGCGAGTTGCAGCGGCGGCTGGACGCGATCGAGGTGCCGGGGGCCACCCTGACCCTGGGCGGGGTCAGCGCCGAGCAGCAGGAGACCTTCGCCGACCTGGGCCTGGCGGTGCTGGCCGCGATCGCGATCGTGTTCCTGATCATGATGGCCACCTTCCGGAGCGTGGTGCAGGCGCTGATCCTGCTGGTCTCCATCCCGTTCGCGGCCACCGGGGCGGTGGCCCTGCTGCTGGCCACCGGAACCGCGCTGAGCGTGCCGGCGCTGATCGGCGTACTCATGCTCGTCGGCATCGTGGTGACCAACGCGATCGTGCTGCTGGACCTGGTCAACCAGTACCGGGCACAGGGGATGGGGGTACGGGAGGCGGTGGTCGAGGGTGGCCGGCACCGGCTGCGCCCGATCCTGATGACCGCGATCGCCACCATCTTCGCGTTGACCCCGATGGCCTTCGGGCTCACCGGGGAGGGCGGCTTCATCTCCCGGCCGCTGGCGATCGTGGTGATCGGTGGGCTGCTCAGCTCCACCCTGCTCACCCTGGTCCTGGTGCCCACCCTGTACGCCATGGTGGAGGACACCAAGCAGTCGCTGCGCAACCGGCGCTCGGGCGACTCCTCGGCGGCAGGGCGGTCCGGGTCGGACGCCGGGGCCACCCAGCCCACCGGCGAGGCCGCCTCGGCCGAGGTCGAGGCCACCGACAAGCAGCCGGCGCAGAGCCGGCCGGTGCCGGCGGCACCCTCCGGGGCGCTGCTGGAGGGCACCGACCAGTTCGAGGTGCTCCGGCTGCCCAGGAGCCGCAACTCACCCCTCCCACCGGCGGAGTAACCACGTCGACGCTTCAGGCCCCCGGTCGACCGCCGGGGGCCTCGGCGTCCGCTGTGCCGTGACTCGGAGGCCGGGCAGGTATGGTCCGCCTCGTGGTCTCCACCGTGTCGGTCCTCACCCGCAACCGGAACTTCCGGAATCTGTTCATGGCCGAGTTGGTGGTCTTCGGGGCCGACTGGTTCGTGATGGTGCCGTTGCTGGTCCTGCTGCCGAAGCTGACCGGCAGCGGGGTGTGGGGCGCCCTGGTGCTCGCGGTGGACACCGGCATCCTGGCGTTGCTGCTGCCGTACGCCGGGGCCATCGCCGACCGGTTCGACCGCCGCAAGATCATGATCGTGTCCAACCTGGCCGCGCTCGTCGGGGTGCTGCTCCTGCTCGGGGTACGCAGCGCCGGTACGGCGTGGCTGGCGATGCTGGGCATCGGAGTGATCGCGGTGGCCAAGGCCTTCTACTCCCCGGCCGCGCAGGCCGCCCTGCCCAATGTGCTCGAACCCGAGGAACTGGCCGCGGGCAACGCGGTGGCCGGTTCGGCCTGGGGCACCATGACCATCGTCGGGGCCTCACTCGGCGGGGTGCTCACCGCCGCCACCGGCCCGTACGTCTGCTTCTGGGTGGCCGTGGTCGCGTTGGTGGTCGCCGCCGGCCTGGCGGGGCGCATCCGCCGGCCCTTGCAGGCCCCCCGCGACAAGAACACGCCGGTACCGCAGACCTGGACGGCGATCCGCGAGGCCCTGGGCTACATCGGACACCGCCCCCGGGTGCTGGCCCTGGTCACGGTCAAGTCGGCGGTGGGGCTGGGCAACGGCGTCCTGACGGTCTTCCCGCTGCTGGCCGGGCTGTACGGGGTCGGCCCGATCGGCACCGGCCTGCTGTTCGCGGTACGCGGTGCGGGCGCCCTGATCGGTCCGATCCTGATGCGCCGGGTGCTGACCAACCGCGCCTGGCTGCTGCCGGGGCTGGCCCTGTCCATGTCGGCCTACGGGCTGGCCTACCTGGGCACCTCCCTGGTGTCCTGGTTCCCCTTGGTGCTGGTCCTGGTCTTCGTGGCGCACTTCGCCGGTGGCAGCAACTGGGTGATGTCCAACTTCGCGTTGCAGGGCGAGGTGCCGGACCGGTTGCGGGGCCGGGTCTTCGCCACCGACATGATGCTGGCGACCCTGGCCATCTCGGTCAGCCAACTCGTGGTCGCCTTCGTCATCGACGTGGTGGACGAACGGGTCGTGCTGGCCGGCTGTGGCCTGGTCACTCTGGTGTACGCGATCGGCTGGCGGGTGGCCACCCGACGGCTCTCGCTGGCCGCCCCGGAGCCGACCGTCGCCGAGACCGGCACAGGGCACTGGTGCGGTCAGGCTAGAGCCTGCGAGCAAAGCGCGCTCGGGCGCGAGTTGCGTCTCAGGGGACGGGCGGTGCCCCGGACCCGGTCGGTGAACCCCTAGCATGGACGGCGTGCCGACCACCTTCGCCGCCGGCCCTTACCGGGTCCGGGTCCCCGCCACCAGCGCTAACCTGGGGCCCGGCTTCGACGCCCTGGGTCTGGCCCTGGCGCTCTATGACGATGTGGCCGCCGAGGTGACCACGAGCGGCGTGACCGTTTCCGTGGTCGGTGAGGGCGCCGGTGACCTGCCGCTGGACGACAGCCACCTGTTGGTACGCGCGATGCGGGCGGCCTTCGACGAACTCGGTGGGCAGCCGAGGGGACTGTCGGTGGAGTGCGTGAACCGGATCCCGCAGGCCCGTGGGCTCGGCTCCTCCTCGGCCGCCATCGTCGCCGGGGTGCTGCTGGCTCGGGCCCTGGTGACCGACGGGACCCAGCGGCTCGACGACGACGCCGCGCTGCGGCTGGCCGCCCGGATCGAGGGCCATCCCGACAACGTGGCACCCTGCCTGCTCGGCGGGTTCACCCTGGCCTGGACGGAGCCCTCCGGCGCACGGGCCGTGTCGTTGCCGGTGGCCGAGGGGGTACGCCCCACGGTGCTGGTGCCCACCGAGCGGGGCCTGACCGCCTCCGCCCGGGCGGCTCTGCCGCCGACCGTGCCGCACGGCGACGCCGCGCTCAACGCCGGTCGGGCGGCGCTGCTGGTGCACGCGTTGACCACCCGGCCGGATCTGTTGCTGCCGGCCACGGTCGACCGACTGCACCAGGACTACCGGGCGTCCTCGATGCCGGGTACGGCCGCCGTGGTGGAAGAGTTGCGTGCGGCCGGTGTGGCCGCTGTGGTCAGTGGGGCGGGTCCGACCGCCCTCGCCCTGTCTGACCTGCCCGAAGGGTTCGAGCCGGGAACAGATTGGCGGATTCTGCGGTTGCCGGTGGACGTACGCGGCGCCCAGGTCGGGCAAGGTAGACTCGGACACGCGGAGCGGGACCCTGTTGCCGCAGGTCGCAAGAGTTGATTACGCTCTAGACTTAGCACAGCCGCGAAGCATGCGATCTCCTGCGGGTCGGCGCCCCCCGAAGCTTTCGGCGGTAAGCCCGTCACCCCTGCCTAGGCCACGCCGCACCGCAGTCTTCACTGGTCGCCGCAGACGGCGAAACGCCGCCCACAGCTTTCCTGGGTGGGTCGGGCGACCGACCGGCTGCTGTGTCACAGACTCCCGCGAAGCGTCATGCGAGGCGGGTGCACCGAGGCCGCCCGGCCACCTGTAGTCGATTCCGGGCAGTCCCGGCCTATCGAGGGAAGGAATCCATTGAGCGACACCACCGACGTGACGTCGGATGTTTCCAACGTCGCTGGCGATGCCACCACCGCTGCTCCTGCCCGCCGCCGGCGTAGCGGCACCGGCTTGTCGGCGATGCTGCTGCCGGAGCTGCAGAGCCTGGCTGCGTCGCTCGGCATCTCGGGGACGGCTCGCATGCGCAAGGGCGAGCTGATCAGCGCGATCACCGAGCGGCAGGGCAGCGCCGCGGGCGCCCCTCGACCACGGGCCGAGGTAGCGGCGGCCGCCGCACCGGCCCGCGAAGAGGTCCACGCCGAGGTACGCGAGAGCGCTGAGCGGCCGGAGTCCGGTCGCCGTGCCGCCGAGCAACCGGCGGCGAGCGTCGAGACCGAGGGCCGGACCCGGACCCGGCGCAGCCGGGCCACCGCCGCAGCGGAGCCGCGCGTTGAGGAGCCCGCAGCCGAGGCCGGCGAGCGGACCGAGGGCCGGGCGCGCCGTACCGAGCGGGCTGCGGAGCAGACCGCTGAGCGTCCTGCCGAGCGTGCCGAGCGCGGCGCGGAGCGGACCGCCGAGCGGACCGACCGTGCCGTCGAGCGGGGCGAGCGTGCCGCCGAGCGCACCGCCGAGCGGGCCGAGCGCACCGAGCGGGGCGACCGCACCGAGCGCACCGAGCGGGGCGACCGCACCGAGCGCACCGAGCGGGGCGATCGTGCTGAGCGCAGTGAGCGGGGCGACCGCACCGAGCGGGGCGAGCGTGCCGCCGACCGTGCCGACCGCAGCGAGCGGGGTGACCGTGCCGACCGCGGTGAGCGCGGCTCCGAGCGGGGTGACCGTGCTGAGCGTGGCGAGCGCGGGGACCGCGGACAGCGTGCCGAGCGGGACACCAACAACGACGACGACGACGAGAGCGGAGGTCGGCGCAGCCGGCGTAGCCGCTTCCGGGACCGTCGGCGCGGCCGGAACGAGCGTGGCGAGTCCGGCGGCGAGTCCGGCGGCCGTGAGCCGCAGGTCGGCGAGGACGACGTGCTCGTGCCGGTGGCCGGCATCGTCGACGTCCTCGACAACTACGCCTTCGTCCGGACCACCGGCTACCTGGCCGGCCCGAACGACGTGTACGTGTCGATGTCCCAGATCAAGAAGTACGGCCTGCGCCGGGGTGACGCGATCACCGGTGCGGTGCGGGCGGCCCGGGACGGCGAGCAGCGTCGCGACAAGTACAACCCCCTGGTCCGGCTGGACACCATCAACGGGATGGAGCCGGACGAGGCCAAGCGGCGGCCGGAGTTCTACAAGCTCACCCCGCTCTACCCGCAGGAGCGACTGCGGCTGGAGACCGAGCCGCACATCCTCACCACCCGGGTGATCGACCTGGTCATGCCGATCGGCAAGGGGCAGCGGGCGCTGATCGTCTCGCCGCCGAAGGCCGGTAAGACCATGGTGCTCCAGGCGATCGCCAACGCGATCACGCACAACAACCCGGAGTGCCACCTGATGGTGGTGCTGGTCGACGAGCGGCCCGAAGAGGTCACCGACATGCAGCGCTCGGTCAAGGGCGAGGTCATCGCGGCCACGTTCGACCGTCCGCCGCAGGACCACACCACGGTCGCCGAGCTGGCGATCGAGCGGGCCAAGCGCCTGGTCGAGCTGGGCCACGACGTGGTCGTACTGCTCGACTCGGTGACCCGGCTCGGTCGGTCGTACAACCTGGCGGCGCCGGCCAGCGGCCGGATCATGTCGGGTGGTATCGACTCCACCGCGCTGTACCCGCCGAAGCGGTTCCTCGGCGCGGCCCGCAACATCGAGAACGGCGGCTCGCTGACCATCCTCGCCACCGCGCTGGTGGAGACCGGTTCGATGGCGGACACGGTCATCTTCGAGGAGTTCAAGGGCACCGGTAACGCGGAGCTCAAGCTGGACCGGAAGATCGCCGACAAGCGGACCTTCCCGGCCGTGGACGTCAGCGCCTCCGGTACCCGCAAGGAGGAGATCCTCCTCGCGCCGGAGGAGCTGGCCATCATCCACAAGCTCCGCAAGGTGCTGCACTCGCTGGACTCGCAGGCGTCGCTGGACCTCCTGCTGGACCGGCTCAAGCAGTCCCGTACCAACATCGAGTTCCTGATGCAGATCGCCAAGTCGACCCCGGGGGAGTAACCTCCGCCGACGAAGATCGACGAAGGGGGCGTGGCCGACTGGCCGCGCCCCCTTCGCATGGCCGCTCCCTTGCCGGATCCCGCCGCCCGTACCCCTTTGGGCGCAAAGGGGGTGTTGTCTCCGCTGGCCCAGTCCGCCCCGGCGCGGCGACCGGCCGGCGGGGGAGGTGGAGGAATGGTGGGCGGGGCGGTGGGAATGCGTACGGAAGGGCTGTTGTTGCTACCGGCGACCAGCTGGTGTGGCCCGATTTCGGGGCCCGCGGCAGCCCATGGCAGACTGGTCAATCGGCCACCGGTTCCGGTTCACGCCCCACGATCGACGCGCAACGGCGTGTCAGGGCGACCCGGCGACCACGACGAGAGGACCGAGGCGACATGAAGCAGAACATCCACCCGGAGTACGTGACCACCGAGGTCACCTGCTCCTGCGGCAACACCTTCAGCACCCGCAGCACCGCCAAGGGAGGCTCGATCCACGTCGAGACCTGCAACGCCTGCCACCCGTTCTACACCGGTAAGCAGCGCGTCCTGGACACCGCTGGTCGGGTCGCCAAGTTCCAGCAGAAGTACGCCAAGGTTCAGGCCAAGAAGGCCAAGTAGCTCCTGGTCCGACGCCCGCGCCCGGCTCTCGCCGGACGCGGGCGTCGTCCGTCTGTTCCCAGCCTCCAGCCATCCTCGAAGGAGCGATGCACAGCATGAGCAGCGAGCGTCTGGCCAGGCTCCTCGACGAGTACGCCGAGCTGGAGAAGCGGCTGGCCGACCCGGCCATCCACGCCGATCAGGGCACCGCCCGGCGGGTCGGTCGGCGGTACGCCGAACTGGTCCCGCTGCACAAGGCCGCCGCCGAGCTGGAACAGGCCCGGGCGGATCTGGCCGCGGCCCGGGAACTGGCCGCCGAGGACCCCTCCTTCGCGGCCGAGACCGAGACCCTGGCGGCGGAGTTGCCCGCGCTGGAGGAGCGGCTGGCCGAGCTGCTGATCCCGCGCGATCCGCACGACGCCAAGGACGTCATCGTCGAGATCAAGGCCGGTGAGGGCGGCGAGGAGTCCGCCCTGTTCGCCGGGGATCTGCTGCGGATGTACACCCGGTACGCCGAGCGACGTGGCTGGCTCACCGAGGTGATCGACGCCCAGGACTCCGACCTCGGCGGGGTCAAGGACGTCTCCCTGGCGATCAAGACCAAGGGGGTCCCCGAAGGGGGCAACGGGGTGTGGTCCCGACTCAAGTGGGAGGGCGGGGTCCACCGGGTGCAGCGGGTCCCGGTCACCGAGTCCCAGGGGCGCATCCACACCAGCGCCGCCGGGGTACTCGTGCTGCCCGAGGCCGAGGAGGTCGATGTCACCATCGACCCCAACGAGCTGCGGATCGACGTGTTCCGCTCCTCCGGGCCGGGCGGCCAGTCGGTGAACACCACCGACTCGGCGGTACGCATCACCCACCTGCCCACCGGCATCGTGGTCTCGTGTCAGAACGAGAAGTCCCAGTTGCAGAACCGGGAGCAGGCGATGCGGATCCTGCGGGCCCGGCTGCTGGCCGCCGCCCAGGAGCAGGCCGACGCGGCCGCCTCGGACGCCCGCAAGGCCCAGGTGCGTACGGTCGACCGGTCGGAGCGCATCCGTACCTACAACTTCCCGCAGAACCGGATCACCGATCACCGGATCGGCTACACGGCGTACAACCTGGATCTGGCGCTGGCCGGGGAACTCGACGGGGTGCTGGACGCCCTCACCGAGGCCGACCGGGCCGCCCGACTGGCCGGGGACCCGGAACTGGCCCGCCGCTGAGCAGCCTCAGGCGCCGCGGGGGCAGCCCTTGGCCCGCAGCATCTCCCGGTCGGCCGCCTCGAAGGCGGCGCTGAGGGCGTCGCGCTGGCCCGGGCCGCCCGCGCCGACCTCGGAGAAACCGATGCTGACCCCGACCGGGGTGCCGGGCACCAGGGATTCCCAGTCCTCGGTGCGGATGGCGGCGTCGATGCGCCGGGCCACCTCGGCGGCCTCGGTCATCCCGGCACCGGGCAAGACGACCACGAACTCGTCGCCGCCGTAGCGGGCCACGAAGTCACCCCGGCGCATCACCCGGTTGATCACCCCGGCGATCCGCTGGAGGACCAGATCCCCGGAGTGGTGCCCGTGCCGGGTGTTGACCGCCTTGAAGCCGTCCAGGTCGCAGACGCCGATGACGACCCGCTCGCCGCGGGCGACCACGGCCGCGATGTAGCGCTCCAGCCGGCGGCGGTTCGGCAGCCCGGTCAGCGGGTCGGTGAGGGCCTCCCCCTCGAAGCGGGCCGCCTCCCGGCGCATCTCCTCGTGGTCGATGCGGGCGGCGATGCCGTCGATGTAGACGTCGCGGAGTCGGTCGTGCCGCTGGGCGGCCAGCCGGAAGGCCAACCGGTCGGCCCGGTGCGCCCCCGCGTGGTCACCGGCCCGGCCCAGGGCGATGCTGCGCAACCGGGCCGGTTCGGCGGCACCGAGGGTCTCGGCGCTGACCTGCACGCTGCCCAGCCGGGTGACCGCCTCGATGGGCCGGCCGTCGGCGATGGCCAGGCAGACCTGACCGAGTTGGCGCATGTCCCTGGCGCGGGCGCTGTCCGCCCCGTGCCCGAGCAGCCGGGCCGGGTCGGCACCTCCCACGGTCTCGACGACGTCACCGAGGGCGGCCCGGCGGGCCCCGGCGTACCCGTAGGCGGCGAGGCTGCTGGGACGCAGTCGGTCGGCGGTGCCGTTGGCGATGAACCGGGTCAGGTCGGTGGCGATGTCCCGCAGTACGCGCAGACAGCCGTCGCCGTCGCCGGTGTGGTCCAGGGCCACCGCGTTGCGTAGCCGGATGCCCGGGGCGGCGAAGGTCTCCTCCGGGATCCCGGCCGCGTTGCCCAGTTGCCGGGCCCGTTCGATCGCACCCAGGGCGTAGCCGTGGAAGCTCAGGTAGGAGTAGGCCATGGCCAGGTCGTGCCAGCCCCAGGCGGTGTCCCGATCCGGGTCGTCGACCGCACCCAAGGCCCGGGCGGCCCGCACCAGGTGGGTGACGCAGCGGTCCAGCGCGCCCTGGTGGTGCGCGGCCAGCGCGGCCAGGGCGTTGAGGTGCCCGTGCAGGTAGGGCTCGGCGAGATCGCGTACGACGGCGGAGGCTTCCTCGATGGCCCGGGTGTACTCGGCCGTGCGGCCCAGGTTGATCAGGGCGGAGAGGCGTTGCACCAGCGCATCGCCCCGGGTATGCGGGTCCCGGGTGGTACGCAGCACCCCGTCCAGGATCGCGTACGCCTCCGTGGAGCGACTCACCTCCTGGAGCGCCCGCGCTTTCCTCAGGGCGTCAACCTGGTCCTCGACCCGGTCGAGCCAGCCCACCCGCGACCTCCCGTCGGCGTGCCGCTGCACCTGCTTTTGCACGTGCACCGCGACGACTCATGATTATGGCGTGACCACGCAGCCGCAACACCCGTCCGAAGGACCGAGACGGCACCGTCCGTCTCTGCTGGTGGCCGCTGCCACCCGGGACCTGCTCGCCGCCGGGGTGGAATCGGCCCGTACGGACGCGGAACTGCTGGCCGGGCACGTTCTGGGGCTGTCCCGAGGCCGGCTGGCGCTGGCCGAAGATTTCACCGACGAGCAACGAAACCGTTACCAGGCGTTGGTGGACCGCCGGGCGCGCCGTGAGCCTCTGCAACACCTCACCGGCACTGCCGGATTCCGGCATCTGGATCTGGCGGTCGGGCCGGGTGTGTTCGTGCCGCGCCCGGAGACCGAACTGCTCGCCGGCTGGGGTGTCGACCGGCTCCGCAGCATGACGAGCCAGGAGCCCCTGGTGGTCGACCTGTGCAGCGGGTCCGGGGCGATCGCCCTGTCGGTGGCCCAGGAGGTGCCGGCCGCCCGGGTGGTGGCGGTGGAACGGTCACCGGCCGCGCTGGCCTGGCTGCGGCGCAACGCGGCGGACCGGGCCGCGGCCGGAGACCGACCGATCGAGGTGGTGGTGGCCGACGCCACCGACCCGGACCTGCTGGCCGCCCTGGTCGGCCAGGTCGACCTGCTGCTGTGCAACCCGCCGTACGTGCCGCAGGCGGTGGCCGTACCCCCGGAGGTGGCCGGACACGACCCGGCGGAGGCGGTCTTCGGTGGGATGGACGGCCTGTCGGTCATCCGTCCGGTGATCGACCGTGCGGCGACCCTGTTGCGCCCGGGTGGTCACCTCGGGGTGGAGCACGACGACACCCACGGCGCGGCCGTGCCCGACCTGCTGGCCGCGGACGGTCGCTACACCGCGATCACCGCCCATCCCGACCTGACCGGGCGTCCCCGTTTCGCCACCGCGTCCCGCCGAACGGACCACCCACCGGCCGGCACGACCGGCACGTGGCAGACTGGCTCCTCGTGATGCTCTACGACTGCCGGTCGCTGGCCGACCGGGACCGCGGCATCGCTGCGGCCATCGAAGCGGTCCGCAACGGCGAGCTGGTGGTCCTGCCGACCGACACGGTCTACGGGGTGGGTGCGGACGCCTTCACCCCGTACGCGGTCAAGGCCCTGCTGGATGCCAAGGATGCCCCGCACACGCCGCCCCCGGTGCTGATCGGCTCCCGGCACACCCTCGACGGCCTGGTCTACTCGCTGCCCACCGAGGCGCGGGACCTGGTGGAGGCGTTCTGGCCGGGGGCGTTGACGATCCTGGTGCAGCATTCCGCGAGCCTGCGGTGGGATCTCGGCGACGACAGCGGGGTGGTGGCGGTACGGATGCCGCTGCACCCGGTCGCCCTGGAGGTGCTGCGGGAGACCGGTCCGATGGCGGTCGCCTCGGCCAACAAGAGCGGCCAGCCGCCCGCCCTGACGGCCGAGGAGGCACGCGACCAACTCGCCTACTCGGTGCGGGCGTACCTGGAGGCGGGGCCGGCGGTGGACCCGGTGCCCAGCACGATCGTGGACCTCACCGGTGACGATCCGGTGCTCGTCCGGGAAGGTGCCATCGGGCTGGACCGGCTGCGGGAAGTGGTGCCGGAGCTGCGCGAGAGCCAGGAGGCTTAGGTGCCTCCCTTCACCGTTCTGCACGTCTGCATGGGCAACATCTGCCGATCCCCGATGGCGGAGCGGCTGCTGGTGCTGGCCGTACGGCAGCGCCTGGACCGGCGCGACATCGACCCGGCCCGCGCCGACGAACTGCTGCACAGCCACAGCGCCGGCACGGGTGGTTGGCACGCCGGCGAGGAGATGAATCCGCCGGCCGCCCGGCAGGTGATCACCCGGGGTGGCAGCACCGCCGGGTTCGCGGCCCGCAAGCTGCGCTCGGAGCACATCGACGCGGCCGACCTGGTGCTCACCGCCACGGCCGACCAGCAGGAGTACGTGGTGGCGCTGCGGCCCGACGCTGCGGCGCGCACCTTCGTGCTGGGGGAGTTCGGGCGGGTGCTGGCCACCCTGGACCCCTCCGGCTTGCCGGCGGCCGAGGCTTCCCCGGAGGCGGTGTACGCCCGGGGGGTGGCGCTGGTCGAGGCGGCCCACGCGGCTCGCCAGGGCACGACCCTGCTGCCCACGGACGACCTCGACGACCCGTGGGGGCGCGGGGACCAGTGCTTCACCCGGGTGGCCGACGAGATCGAGGAGACCGTGCAGCCGCTGGCCGCCACCCTGCTGCCCTGATCGGTGAATCTCCTCCGGATTCGGAGGAAAAGGCAGCAGAAGTGGTGATTAGCGCCATTCTGGGAGGGTCCTGACGGCTCCTGCGGGGAGAGCTGATGACCCGGGCGTTGCTGCCGAAAGTGTTCACCGTCCTGTTGGCCGGCACGCTGGCCGGCCTGGCGCTGGCGGTGGCGGCGCTGCCCGCCGCCCTGGTGTACGGCGTCGGGCTGGCGTCGCTCGCCGCGCCGTACGCGGACCTGCCCAACAGCCTGCGTACGCCACCGACCGCCCAGCGGTCCAACCTGTACGCCAACGACGGCACCACCCTGATCACCTCCTTCTACCAGGAGGACCGGGTGGACGTGCCGTTGGACGAGGTGGCGCCGGTGATGCGCCAGGCGATCATCGCCGCCGAGGACGCCCGGTTCCACGAGCACAGCGGGGTGGACCTGCGCGGCGTCGTGCGGGCCTTCACGGTCAACCAGCGCGACGGCACCACCCGGCAGGGCGCCTCCACCCTGACCATGCAGTACGTGCGCAACGTGCTGAGCAACGATCCACGGCTCAGCGAGGAGCAGCGGGCCGCCGCCACCGAGGTCAGCACCGCCCGCAAGATCCAGGAGATCCGGTACGCCCTGGCCCTGGAACGGGAACTGACCAAGGACCAGATCCTGACCCGGTACCTGAACATCGCCTACTTCGGCGCGGGGGCGTACGGTGTCGCCGCCGCCGCCCGGCGCTACTTCTCCACCTCCCCGGCGGAGCTGACCCTGGCTCAGGCGGCCTTGCTGGCCGGGCTGGTGCGCTCACCGCACACCGACGACCCGATCAACGGTGACGCGGACAGTGCTACCGCCCGCCGAGGGTACGTCCTGGACCGGCTGGTCGAGTCCGGCCAGGTCCCGCCCGACGTGGCACAACAGGCGCAGGCCGAGCCGTTGAACCTGCGCCCCAGCGAGACCCCGAACGACTGCACCGCGGTACCCGAGGGGCACAACGACTGGGGCTTCTTCTGCGACTGGTTCACCCGGTGGTGGAGTGACCAGCAGGCCTTCGGCAGCTCGGTCGACGAGCGGCAGCGCACCCTGCGCCGGGGCGGCTTCACGATCGTCACCTCCCTGGATCCGGCCGTGCAACGGTCCACCACCGAGCAGGTGCGGCGGATCTACTCGGCGCAGTCCCGGTACGCGATGCCCACCGCGGTGGTGCAGCCGGGCACCGGGCGGGTGCTGGCCATGGCGGTGAACCGGACCTACAGCGTGGCGGCCAACCCGGCGGGGCAGAAGAACCACCCGAACACCGTCAACCAGCTCGTCGCCGGTGGCGGCACGATCGTCGGCTACCAGGGTGGCTCCACCTTCAAACTGTTCACCCTGCTGGCCGCGTTGGAGGCCGGGCTGCCGCTGAACACCGTGTTCGACGCGCCGGACCGGATCGTCACGGGCTTCCGGGCCAGCGGCGAGACGAGCTGCGGCGGCTACTGGTGCCCGGAGAACGCCAGCGCCTCGATGAGCGGGGAGCACGACATGTGGACCGCCTTCGGGGAGTCGGTCAACACCTACTTCGCCTGGCTGGCCGAGCGGATCGGGGCCGACCGGGTGGTGGAGATGGCCCAGCGGCTCGGCATCGTGCTGCGGGCCCGGGACGACGCGCAACTGGCCCGGCACGGGGCCCGGGAGTGGGGACCCTTCACCCTGGGGGTGGCCGCCACCACCCCCCTGGACCTGGCCGGGGCGTATGCCACCGTGGCGGCGGAGGGGATCTGGTGCGCCCCCACCCCGATCACCGCGATCACGGACGCCGCCGGGCGGCGGGTGACCGCCGGCCAACCGGACTGTCGGCAGGTGCTCGACGTCGACGTGGCCCGGGCGGCGGCGGACGCGGCTCGTTGTCCGGTCGGCGACCAGTCGATGTACCGCACCTGCGGCGACGGGACGGCCGCCCGGCTGCGCAGCCAGCTAGACCGGCCGGTGGGCGGCAAGACCGGCAGCTCCGATCGGTACGCCACGGAGACGGTGGTCGCCTTCACCCCCCAGTTGGCGGTGGCCGCGATGGCGGCCAACCCGGACGACCCCCAGGACCCGGTGGGTCAAGCGGTGCAGCGCGCGATGGTGGATTCGGTGGGGGAGATCCTCGCCTTCACCCTGCGGGACCAGCCGGTACGTGACTTCGTGCCGCCCAGCGAGACGACCGCCTGGCGGGTCACCGGCGAACGCACCGGCAACTGAGCCAGGCTGTCCTCACCCCTCGGCGCGGGCGGTGATGTTGCGGGCCATGCCGCCGAAGACGACGGCGTGGAAGGGCGCCACCGCGGCCCAGTAGGCGTGCCCGGCCAGGCCGTGCGGCAGGAAGACCGCGCGCTGCCGGTAGCGGACGGCACCGTCCTCGCCGCGCTGCACCCGCAGCTCCAGCCAGGCCCGGCCGGGCAACCGCATCTCCGCCCGCAGCCGCAGCACCTCGCCCGGCACGATCTCCTCCACCCGCCAGAAGTCCAGCGCCTCGCCCACCCGCAGCTGGTGCGGGTCGCGTCGGCCCCGGCGCAGTCCCACCCCGCCGACCAGCTTGTCCAGCCAGCCGCGTACCGACCAGGCCAGCGGGAAGGAGTACCAGCCGTGCTCGCCGCCGACCCCCTCGATGACCCGCCACAGCGCCTCCGGTGATGCCGCCACCGGCCGTTCCCGTACGTCCGTGTAGGCGGTGCCGCCGCTCCAGTCGGGGTCGCTGGGCAGGGGTTCGGCCGGGGCGTTCGACCCGGCGGCGGTCGACCAGCGGGTCTCCACCTGGGCGTCGCGGACCTTGGCCAGGGCCAGGGCGACGGCCTCGTCGAAACCGGTAAGCCCGCCCGGCGGGTCCGGCAGGTATCCGGCGATGTCGTGCTCGTGGGCCACCGCCTCGTGGATCAGGCTGGCCACCAGGGGCCGGGCCAGCGAGTTGGGGACCGGGGTGACCAGCCCCACCCAGTACGAGGAGAGGGTGGGGGTCAGCGGACGGACCGGCAGCAGCAGTCGGCGGGGCAGCCCGGCGACCCGGGCGTAGCGCTGCATCATCTCGCCGAAGGTGAGCACGTCCGGGCCGGCGATGTCGAAGCCCCGGTCGACCTCCTGCGGCAGGTCGGCGCAGCCGACCAGGTAGTACAGCACGTCCCGGACCGCGATCGGCTGGATCCGGTTGGTCACCCAGCGCGGGGTGACCATCACCGGTAGCCGCTCGGTCAGGTAGCGCAGCATCTCGAAGGAGGCCGACCCGGAGCCGATGATCACCGCCGCCCGCAGCACCACGGTCGGCACCCCGCTCTCCCGCAGGATCCGCCCCACCTCACTGCGCGAGCGCAGGTGGGCCGAGGCGGTCGGGTCCTCCGCGGCCGGTTCCGGGCCGCCCAGGTAGACGATCCGGCGTACCCCGGCCGCGCGGGCCGCGGTGGCGAAGTTCAGGGCGGCCTGCCGGTCGGCGGCCTCGAAGCCGGCCTGCCCGAGGGAGTGCACCAGGTAGTACGCCACCTCGATCCCGGCCAGGGCCGCCGGCAGGGTCTCCGCCCGGCTGAGGTCCCCCTCGGCGATCTCGACCTGTCCGGACCAGGGCACGTCGCGCAGTCGGGCGGCCCGGCGAGCCAGGCAGCGTACGTCGTGTCCGGCGGCCAGTAGACGGGGCACCAGACGTCCGCCGATGTACCCCGTCGCGCCGGTGACCAGGCATCTCACGGGCTCCAGTCTGCGGCCCAATAGACTCACTCGCTGTGGAGACCGCGACAGGCACCTTCTGGGGGCCGGACTTCGAGCAGTTGAGCACGGGCGATCCGGAGATCGCGGAGGTGGTGCTCGGTGAGCTCGACCGGCTGCGTACCGGCCTGCAACTGATCGCCAGTGAGAACCTCACCTCACCGGCGGTGCTGGCCGCGCTGGGCTCCACCCTGACCAACAAGTACGCCGAGGGCTACCCGGGGCGGCGCTACTACGGCGGCTGCGGCCAGGTGGACCGGGCCGAGGAGATCGGCATCACCCGGGCCAAGGACCTGTTCGGTGCCGAGCACGCCAACCTGCAACCGCACTCCGGGGCCAGTGCCAACCTGGCCGCGTACGCCGCCCTGGTGCAGCCGGGGGACACCGTGCTGGCGATGGAGCTGCCGCACGGCGGGCACCTGACCCACGGCAGCCGGGTGAACTTCTCCGGCAAGTGGTTCCACACCGTCGGCTACACCGTCCGGCGGGACACCGAGCTGATCGACTACGACGAGGTACGCGACCTGGCCCTGGCCCACCGGCCGAAGATGATCATCTGTGGTGCCACCGCGTACCCCCGGCTGATCGACTTCGCCCTGTTCCGGGAGATCGCCGACTCCGTCGGGGCGTACCTGATGGTGGACGCGGCGCACTTCATCGGGCTGGTCGCCGGGCAGGTGATCGGATCCCCGGTGCCGTACGCCGACGTGGTCTGCGCCACCACCCACAAGGTGCTGCGGGGTCCACGGGGCGGGATGATCCTGTGCCGGGAGTCCCTGGCGGAGCGGATCGACAAGGCGGTCTTCCCCTTCACCCAGGGCGGTCCGCTGATGCACGCGGTCGCCGCCAAGGCGGTCGCGTTGCACGAGGCGGCCCAGCCGGAGTACCGCCGCTACGCCGCCCAGGTGGTGGCCAACGCGCAGGCCCTGGCCGACGGGCTGGCCGCCGAGGGGATGCGCCCGGTCTCCGGGGGCACGGACACCCACCTGGCGCTGATCGACCTCCAGTCGATCGGGGTGACCGGGGCCGAGGCCGAGGCCCGGTGCGACGCGGCGACCATCACCCTGAACAAGAACGCCATCCCGTACGACCCACGTAAGCCGATGGTCGCCTCCGGCATCCGGGTGGGCACCCCGAGCGTCACCACCCAGGGCATGACCGAACCCCAGATGCGGCAGGTCGCGGAGTTGATCGCCCGAGCGGTACGCACCGACCCCGCCGCCCCGGGCGGGACCGACGAACTGAACCGGATCGCCGCCGACGTGGCCGAGTTGGCCGCCGACTTCCCGGCGTACCCCCGATGAGCGCCTCCGGTGCCCCGGAGCCGGCGGCCAAGCCCGCGCCCCGGGCGGGGGAGCCCGGTGCCATCCGGGCCCGGCTGCCGCACCTGCGCCTGCCGCTGCTGGCCTGTGCCGGGCTGGCCGTGGTCGGGGTGCCGATCGCGGCCCTGGTACGCGGCCCCACCGGCGCGGCCGGGGTGGCCGCCGGGATCGGCCTGGTCATCGTCAGCTACCTGATCTCCAGTTTCTCGGTGGCCTGGGCGGACGCGGTCAACCCGAAACTGATCATGTCCGTGGGCCTGGTCACCTACGCCACCAAGATGGTCTTCCTGGGGGTGGTGATGGCCGCGGTGGCCAAGAGCGGCTGGCCGGGGCTGCCGGACATGGGGGTGGCCATCATCGCGGCCGTCGTGGTGTGGATCGCCGCCCATGTGAGTTGGGCTATGCGGGCACCGCTGCCGACCGGGAACCGGGTGTCGGGTCACTGACCCGGTCCGTGGTGTCCGTGGGCGTTTCGTGGCCCTGTTTCGGTGGCTGTGCAGGAGTAAGCTGGCTCCGGCTGACGCGCCCGCACTCGCCGCCCGCACGCTGCTCGCAGTGTGGGGGGTGCCGCACATCTGCGAAACTCCTGGCTGATAGTGTTCGCCTCGTCATGGCCGACAGCCCTCACCACGGAAACTCCGACGAGCACTCGTCGGAAGGCGTAGCCGGAGCCGTTTTTGGTTACCTGCTCGCCGGCATCGTGGCGTGGGGATTCCTCGGTTGGTTGGCGGCGAAACTCCTCGGCCTGCCGACCGGCATCGGGATCGGGGTGGGCATGATGCTCGGCGCAGCCGGAGCGATCTACCTGATCATGAAGAGGCTCAGTGCCTGAGTGCCGGCACACGCGGGTCTGTCGAGTGCGGAGGATGACACGTTGAGCGGACAGTTTGTCGCCGCAGAGGGCCTTCCATGGCCCCCCAAGGTCGATGACTTCTATCCGCCGGATCTCGCGGGTCCGTGGGTCACGAAGTTCACCCTCATGATCTGGCTGGCCGTCGGGCTGGTGATGATCTTCTTCCTGCTCACGTACCGGAACCCCAAGCTGGTGCCGAGCAAGGGCCAGTGGATGGCGGAATCCGTCTACGGCCTGGTGCGGGACAACATCGCCCGGGAACAGATGGGCAAGGAGGGCATCAAGTTCGCGCCCTACTTCACCGTGCTGTTCTGCTTCATCGCGGTGACCAACCTGTTCGGTATCACTCCCGGGTTGCAGATCTCGCCGAACTCACACATCGCCTTCCCGATCGTGCTCACGGCGGTCACCTATGCGATGTACATCTACGTCGGTATGCGTAAGCACGGCGTGGGCCGCTACCTCAAGCAGAGCCTGATCCTGCCGGGCATTCCCTGGCCCATGCACTTCCTGCTGGTGCCGATCGAATTCCTGCAGACCTTCATCAACCGGCCGGTCACCTTGGCGGTGCGACTCTTCGCCAACATGTTCGCCGGTCACCTGATCCTGCTGGTCTTCACGGTCGGTGGCTTCGTGCTGCTCGCCTCGGACAACCTCTTCATCCAGGCGACCTCCGTCTTCGCCTTCCTGATGGCGATCGTGATGGCCTTCTTCGAGGTGCTGGTCTCGCTGTTGCAGGCCTACGTCTTCGTCACGCTGAGCGCCAACTACATCGGGACCTCGCTTTCGGACGAACACTGATCCGACCCGGTGGGATGCCCGCCCGAGCTTTAGGTACGACCGCGTACGCGTGAAACCCTCACGCGTCAAACAGGAGGAATACCCGCAATGACTGTTCTTGCCGAGATCAGCGGTAACGTCAACACGATCGGCTACGGCCTCGCCGCCATCGGCCCCGCTGTCGGTGTGGCCCTGATCTTCGTGGCGTACATCAACTCCAGCGCCCGCCAGCCCGAGTCGGCCGGCTACAACCGCACCTGGCTGGTCCTGGGCTTCGCCCTGGTTGAGGCGCTCGCCCTCTTCGGCCTGGTGCTTGCCTTCGCCGTCAGCTGACCGTCCGTTAGTCGACCCGGAGGTCTGACATGAATCTCGCTGCCGAAGGTCATCACCCGCTTGTGCCGATCTGGCAGGAGCTGGTCATCGGGACGATCGCCTTCGCCCTGCTCTGCTTTGTGCTGCTGAAGTTCGTCATGCCGCGCATGGAGACGATGTACCAGGCGCGGGTCGACGCGATCGAGGGTGGCCTCAAGCGCGCCGAAGCGGCGCAGGCCGAGGCCAACCAACTTCTCGAGCAGTACCGGGCCCAGCTCGCCGAGGTGCGTACCGAGGCGGCACAGATCCGGGACGACGCCCGGGCCGACGCCGAGTCGATCCGTACCGACATCCTGGCCAAGGCCCGGGAGGAGTCCGACCGGATCATCGCCGCCGGCCGGGAGTCGCTGGCCGTGGAGCGCGAAACCATCGTGCGCGAGCTGCGCGCGGAGGTCGGCGGTCTCGCGGTCGACCTGGCCGGTCGGATCGTGGGCGAGTCGCTCGCGGACGAGGCCCGCCGCAAGGGCACCGTCGAGCGCTTCCTCACCGATCTCGAGAGCGCGGGGGCCCGCTGATGCAGGCCGCCAGCCGGGAGTCCTACGCCACCGCCCTGGCGCGGCTGGAGGAGTACGTCCGCGGCGCCGAGCCAACGGCGATCACCACCACCGGCACCGAACTGCTCGCCGTGGCAGACCTGCTGCGGCGGGAGGTCCGGCTGCGTCGGGCCCTGTCCGACCCGGCCCGCGAGGGCGCGGACCGGACGGGTCTGCTGACCGGGGTGCTCTCCGGCAAGGTAGGCGCGGAGACGCTGGACCTGCTCGGCGGGCTGGTCGCCGGCCGGTGGTCGGCGCCGTCGGAGCTGCTCGACGGTGTGGAGCGCCTCGGCGTGCAGGCGCTGCTCGCCGGTGCCGACCGCGCCGGTGAACTCGGTGAGGTGGAGGACGAGCTGTTCCGCTTCGGCCAGGTGGTCGCGGGGGATCCGCAGCTGTCCAACACCCTGTCCGACCCGGTGGCGCCGGTGGCGCAGCGGGCCGAGCTGATCGGGATGCTCCTGACGGGCAAGGCCCGACCGACGACGGTGCGACTGGCGGAGGCGGCCCTGGCCGGCTTCGGTGGCCGATCGTTCTCCACCGCGCTGTCCCGGCTGGTGGAGCTGGCGGCGGAACGCCGCGACCGGCAGGTCGCGTACGTGACCGTCGCGGCACCGCTGACCGAGGACGAGGAGCGTCGGCTGACGGACCAGCTCTCGGCCATCTACGGCCGGGTGGTCGCCGTGAAGCTTACGGTTGACCCGACGATCCTCGGCGGAGCGAGCGTTCGGGTGGGTTCGGACCTGTACGACGGGACGATCCTGCGCCGCCTCAACGAGACCCGTAACGCGCTCGCAAAGCGCTGACCTGCACCCCGCGATGCGCCCGGAATAACAGTCGACCCGAGGACCGGTCGGTACTAGGTATCCCGGGCCCCTGATACTTAAGGAAGCAGAGGATGGCCGAGCTGACCATCTCGACGGAGGAGATCCGCGGCGCGCTTGAGCGCTACGTCTCCTCCTATTCGCCCGACGTCTCCCGTGAGGAGGTCGGCACCGTCGCCGACACCGGTGACGGCATCGCCCACGTCGAGGGCCTGCCCTCGACCATGACCAACGAGCTGCTGGAGTTCGAGGACGGCACCCTCGGCGTGGCGCTGAACCTCGACGTCCGGGAGATCGGTGTCGTCGTCCTCGGCGACTACTCCGGGCTTGAGGAGGGCCAGCGGGTCAAGCGCACCGGCCGGGTGCTCTCCGTGCCGGTCGGTGACGCCTTCCTCGGTCGCGTGGTCAACGCGCTCGGCCAGCCGATCGACGGCCTCGGTGACATCGCCGACGAGGGCTACCGTGAGCTCGAGCTCCAGGCCCCGAACGTGATGGCCCGGCAGTCCGTCTTCGAGCCGCTGCAGACCGGCATCAAGGCCATCGACGCGATGACCCCGATCGGTCGTGGCCAGCGGCAGCTGATCATCGGTGACCGTAAGACCGGTAAGACCACGGTCGCGCTGGACGCCATCCTCAACCAGCGGGAGAACTGGGCCTCCGGCGACCCGAAGAAGCAGGTCCGCTGCATCTACGTCGCCATCGGTCAGAAGGCCTCCACCATCGCCTCCATCAAGGGGCAGCTGGAGCAGGCCGGCGCGATGGAGTACACCACCATCGTGGCCTCCCCGGCCTCGGACCCGGCCGGCTTCAAGTACCTCGCCCCCTACACCGGCTCGTCCATCGGGCAGCACTGGATGTACGGCGGCAAGCACGTCCTGATCGTCTTCGACGACCTGAGCAAGCAGGCCGAGGCGTACCGGGCCGTGTCGCTGCTGCTGCGTCGCCCGCCGGGCCGTGAGGCGTACCCGGGTGACGTCTTCTACCTGCACTCCCGGCTGCTGGAGCGCTGCGCGAAGCTCTCCGACGAGATGGGTGGCGGCTCGATGACCGGCCTGCCGATCATCGAGACGAAGGCCAACGACATCTCGGCCTTCATCCCGACCAACGTCATCTCGATCACCGACGGCCAGATCTTCCTGGAGACCGACCTGTTCAACCAGGGGGTCCGGCCGGCGATCAACGTCGGTACCTCGGTCTCCCGGGTCGGTGGCGCCGCGCAGATGAAGCCGATGAAGAAGGTCTCCGGTTCGCTGCGGCTGAACCTGGCCCAGTTCCGTGAGCTGGAGGCCTTCGCGGCCTTCGCCTCGGACCTGGACAAGGCCTCCCGCGCCCAGCTGGACCGTGGTGCCCGTCTGGTCGAGCTGCTCAAGCAGCCGAACTACTCGCCGTACCCGGTGCAGGACGAGGTCGTCTCGGTCTGGGCCGGTACCGAGGGCAAGCTGGACGACATCCCGGTCGGTGACGTGCGGCGCTTCGAGACCCAGTTCCTGGAGCACCTGCGGCGTAAGTACAACGCCACCCTCCAGGCGATCGCCGACAACAAGTGGGACGACGAGATCATCGCCGCCCTCGACTCGGCCGTCACGGAGTTCAAGAAGGGCTTCCTCGGCCGCGAGGACGAGCGCACGATCAACGAGGCGCCGGCGGCGCCGCTGGAAGGCGAGGCCGAGCACGAGACGGTCACCCGCTACAGCGGCGGTTCCTCGGCCCAGAAGAAGTAGGGTCGGGCCATGGCGGCGCAGGTACGTGTTCTTCGTCAACGCATTCGCTCGGCGAAGGGGATGAAGAAGATCACCAAGGCGATGGAGCTCGTGGCGACGAGCCGGATCGCCAAGGCTCAGGCCCGGGTGGAGGCGTCCCTGCCGTACGCCCAGGCCATCACCGGCGTGCTCACCGCGCTGGCGTCCAACGCCTCGGTCGACCACCCGATGCTGACCGCGCGCGAGCGGGTTCGGCGGGCGGGCGTGCTGCTGGTAACCGCCGACCGGGGTCTGGCCGGCGGTTACAGCACCAACGCCATCAAGACCGCGGAGTCGCTGATCGCGCGGCTCAAGGAGGACGGCAAGGAGCCGGTGCTCTACGTCGTCGGGCGTAAGGGCGTGTCGTTCTACCGGTTCCGTAACCGGCCGATCGAGGCCAGTTGGACGGGCTTCTCCGAGCAGCCGTCGTTCGCCGACGCCCGCGAGGTGGGCGACACCCTGGTCAAGGCGTTCACCGCCGGTGCGGATGACGTCGACGGCGGTCCGGGTGCCGACGGTGTGCTCGGGGTGGACGAACTACACATCGTCTTCACCGAGTTCAAGTCGCTGATGACCCAGACGCCGGTGACCCGGATCATCGGGCCGTTGCAGGTCGAGGAGCGGCCCCGGTCGGAGGCCACCCCCGGCCTGCTGCCGGACTACGAGTTCGAGCCGGACGCCGAGGAACTGCTCGACGCGCTGCTGCCGAAGTACATCAACACGCGGATCTACGCGGCGTTGCTGGAGTCGGCGGCCAGCGAGTCGGCGGCCCGTCGGCGGGCGATGAAGAGCGCCACGGACAACGCCGAAGAGATGATCGACAAGTACACGCGTGAGATGAACTCGGCCCGCCAGGCCGGGATCACCCAGGAGATCAGCGAGATCGTCGGCGGCGCGAACGCGCTGGCCGCGTCGGGAAGTGAAGTGTGATGACTGCCCCAGTAGAGACCAAGACGGCCACTGGTCGCGTGGTCCGGGTCATTGGCCCGGTCGTCGACGCCGAGTTCCCGCGCGACGCCATGCCGGACCTCTTCAACGCCCTGCACGTGGACGTGACCCTCTCCGGCGGCGAGAAGACGCTGACCCTGGAGGTCGCCCAGCACCTGGGTGACAACCTGGTCCGCGCGATCTCGATGCAGCCCACGGACGGTCTGGTCCGGGGTGCCGAGGTTCGTGACACCGGCCACCCGATCCGGGTGCCGGTCGGTGACGCCGTCAAGGGCCACGTCTTCAACGCGATCGGCGAGTGCCTCAACCTCACCGAGGGCGAGACCATCCAGGCCGACGACCACTGGGGCATCCACCGCAAGGCCCCGGCCTTCGCGGACCTGGAGCCGAAGACCGAGATGCTGGAGACCGGCATCAAGGTCATCGACCTGCTGGCCCCGTACGTCAAGGGTGGCAAGATCGGCCTGTTCGGCGGTGCCGGCGTGGGCAAGACGGTGCTCATCCAGGAGATGATCACCCGGGTGGCCCGTAACTTCGGTGGTACCTCGGTCTTCGCCGGTGTGGGTGAGCGGACCCGTGAGGGCAACGACCTCATCCACGAGATGACCGACTCGGGCGTCATCGACAAGACCGCCCTGGTCTACGGCCAGATGGACGAGCCGCCGGGCACCCGGCTCCGGGTCGCCCTCTCCGCCCTGACCATGGCGGAGTACTTCCGGGACGTGAAGAAGCAGGAGGTGCTGCTCTTCATCGACAACATCTTCCGCTTCACCCAGGCCGGTTCCGAGGTCTCCACCCTGCTGGGCCGGATGCCCAGCGCGGTGGGTTACCAGCCGACCCTGGCCGACGAGATGGGCGAGCTCCAGGAGCGGATCACCTCCGTCCGGGGCCAGGCCATCACCTCGATGCAGGCGATCTACGTGCCGGCGGACGACTACACCGACCCCGCTCCGGCCACCACCTTCGCCCACCTGGACGCGACCACCAACCTGGAGCGGTCGATCTCCGACAAGGGCATCTACCCGGCGGTGGACCCGCTGGCCTCCTCGTCGCGGATCCTGGCCCCCGAGTTCGTCGGCCAGGAGCACTTCCAGGTGGCCAGCGAGGTCAAGCGGATCCTCCAGCGGTACAAGGACCTGCAGGACATCATCGCCATCCTGGGCATCGAGGAACTCTCCGAGGAAGACAAGATCACGGTCCAGCGGGCCCGGCGGATCGAGCGCTTCCTGTCGCAGAACACCTACGCGGCGGAGCAGTTCACCGGCGTGCCCGGCTCGACGGTCCCGATCAAGGAGACCATCGAGGCGTTCCGGAAGATCAGCGAGGGGGAGTACGACCACTTCCCCGAGCAGGCGTTCTTCATGTGCGGTGGGCTCGACGACCTGGAGAAGAAGGCCGCCGAGCTGATGAAGGGCTGACCCTTCGCACAGTTGCGTTGACGAAAAGGACCGCCCCGGACAACTCCGGGGCGGTCTTTTCGCTCGGCTTGAACAGATTCTGTCGCCGCTGTCCGGTTTTCGGTGCTCGGCGATCACGTAACTCGCGAGATACCGTCTATTCCACGCTCATTCGCCGATGAGCGGTGACCGTGTTCAACCATTCGGATGCGCGTACCCGTATCCCCTGTGGGATGCGACGAACGGAGATGCTCGTGGGTAAGGCCGGCAGGCGCGACAAGCGCGGTGGGCGTCCGTCGATCTGGCGTGGCGTGCCGGGCTGGGCCAGGTTCTGCACCATCTTCGGTGTCGTGTTGATGATGCTCAGCGGCACCTCACTGGTCGGTGCCGAGGCGTTGATGGCCCGCTACGAGGGAGCGATCGGCAAGGCGGACCTCTTCGGCGACCAGGCGGCCGGGGCCAGTGAGCGCAAGAGCGACATCAAGGGGCCGCTCAACATCCTGCTGGTCGGCATCGACCCCCGCAACGACCGGACCGCACCGCTGGCCGACGCGATCATGGTGCTGCACGTGCCGGAGGAGTTGGACCGGGCCTACCTCTTCTCCATGCCCCGCGACCTCTACGTGGAGATCCCTGCGTACCCCCGGGCGAACTTCAACGGTGCCACCTCCAAGCTGAACGACGCGATGTCCTTCGGTAGCCGGGTGCCCGACGGCGGCAAGCCGGACCCGGCGCGGGGCTTCGAACTGCTGGCCACCACGGTGCAGAACGTCACCGGGATCAAGCGGTTCGACGCCGGTGCCATCATCAACTTCTCCGGCTTCCAGAAGATCGTCGACGCGATGGGCGGCGTCACGATGAACATCGAGCGGGAGGTCCGCTCCGAGCACCGGGAGCCGGACGGCAAGCACCGTAAGGGCAACCCCAACGGCGAGGGCTACATCGGGCCGCAGGCCGTCTACCCCAAGGGCAAGCAGCACCTGAGCGGGTGGCAGGCGCTGGACTACGTCCGCCAGCGGTACCCGAAGAACGGTGTGCCCGACGGTGACTACGGCCGTCAGCGGCACCAGCAGCAGTTCGTCAAGGCGATGGCCGCCCAGGCGTTCAGCGCCGACGTGGTGACCAACCCCGTCAAGCTGGACCGGGTGCTGCGGGCCGCCGGCGAGTCGCTGATCTTCAGCGGGCGGGGCCACAGCGTGGTCGACTTCGGGCTGGCCCTCAAGGACATCCGTCCCGGCAACATCCAGATGATCAAGCTTCCGGGTGGCGGGGTCTTCGGCAACCGGAACAACTACCTCGGCGAGAAGTTCGAGCCCGAGGTGGAGGACTTCTTCGTGGCGTTGGAGCGGGGCCTGCTGGATCCGTTCCTTCTCGAACATCCCAAGCTGGTGAACAAGGGCTGAATCGTGGTGCACGTCTCGGCACCCGGCTGTAACACAGGTCCGCAGGGTGACTAGACTTTCCCCAATCCGCCTCAGCAAGGAGACAGCGTGGCAGAGCAGCTCAACGTCCAGCTCGTGGCCGTAGAGGAGAAGGTCTGGTCCGGCAAGGCCGAGATGGTCATGGCCCGGACGACCGAAGGTGAGCTGGGTGTGCTGCCGGGGCACGCGCCCCTGCTCGGTCAGCTCGCCGAGCCCGGCCGAGTACGCATCAAGCTCCCCGGCGGCGAGCAGCTCGCCTACGAGGTGTCCGGCGGCTTCCTGTCCGTGAACGGGCAGGGCGTCACCGTCCTCGCCGAGAGCGCCACCCCGGCCTCCGTCACTTCGGACAACTGAGCCGATCCGCCGATGGAGATCGTGGAAGGGATCGGAATCGGCTTCGCCGTCATTCTCGGCGCGATCCTGTTCCTCTTCATCCGGCGGGCACTTGTCACCCGAAGCGGGGGCATCATCCGGCTCAGCGTCCGGACCTCCACCATGCTCGACGGCCGCGGTTGGTCGCCCGGTTTCGGCAGGTTCGTCGGGGACGAACTCCGCTGGTACCGGATGGTCAGTTTCGCCGTACGCCCCAAGCGGGTGCTCTCCCGTGAGGGGCTGAACGTGGAGCGGCGGCGGCTGCCGGAGGGACAGGAACGGATGTCCATGCCGGCGGACTGGATCATCCTCCGCTGTACGAGTCGACACGCCCCGGTCGAGATCGCCATGGCGCGATCCACCGTCACCGGGTTCCTATCCTGGCTCGAGGCCGCTCCTCCGGGGGCGGTCTCGCCACGTCTGATCCCTCAACAGGACTGGCCCGCAGCCTGACCCGCCAAGTCCGACGGCTCGACCGCCGATTGACTCGGCCGGTCGGGTATCTAAGGGCCGTTGGTCCGCTTGTGCGGTTGGTCCCTTGGCCGTCGAGGTCCGGCGGCCCATTGGTCGGGCGCCTGGCTCAACGGCTGACTGCCGGATGGCTCACCTGAGTAATTTGGGCTTGTTTCGGCGACTTGCCCGCGCAATCGGCGCAATCGGCGCAAGCGGGGCCTCAGGCGCGCACCAAATGCGCGGTGATCGACTCCGTTTCGCCGGAATGGCGGGGTCCGGCCCGACGGGATACCGCCATTTCGGCGAAACGGCGCGAGCCCTCCGCCCGTCGGGGCTCAGGTGCACGGCGCTCGGGTCCGACTCGGCCCGCAGGGCTCGGCCCTCGTGGCTCGGGCTCGGGCTCGGGAATGGTGGCGGCTGGCGGGTGGTTGTACATCCCTGACCGGCCGATGCAGGCCGCCTGAGCTGGGCAGATGGCTCCGTGAGTGTCTGGCCCGGCGGGAATGATGGCGGGCAGCCGGTCGTTGTACATGGTCCCGGCGCCACGAAGGGCCATGCCCCGTGCGAAGCCCTCCGGTCCGCGAAGGGCCCGGGTCTCGTGCGTGAAGTGCCCCGGCCTCGTGTGTCAGCCGGTGATTCTTCCCCCCTGTTTTCAGCGCCTGTTGGCGTTTGCGCGCACCCGGTTCCCCCCTTTCGTGGTGTGTGTCTACCCCCGAATGGAGTTTGGTCATGAACTCGATCTTCCGTAACAGTGTGCTCGGTATTGCTGGTGTGGCCCTCGCCGGTGGTGTCTTCGCTGGCCCGGTGGCTGCTCAGGCGGACGCCACTCCGGTGAAGTCGAGTCCGGTGGCCGCGGTGCAGGCTGACAAGCCCGATACGGGCAAGTTGATTCCGCATGGTGTGCAGGGCAAGCAGTCTCGCATCGATCTGGACGCTGAGCAGGTCGCGAACACGAAGGCGATCATCGCGGCCACGAAGAAGAACGGCATGGACGAACGCGCCGCGGTCGTCTCGATCGCGACGGCGTTGCAGGAGTCGAAGCTGGAGAACCTGGGTCATCTGGGTGACCGCAACGATCATGACTCGCAGGGTTTGTTCCAGCAGCGGCCGTCCAGTGGTTGGGGCACGGTGGAGCAGATCACCGATCCCGAGTACTCCACGACCGCGTTCCTGAAGGGCCTCAAGCAGGTTGATGGTTGGCAGGACATGCCGTTGACCAAGGCCGCCCAGGCCGTGCAGGTGTCGGCGTACCCGGACCACTACGCCCAGTGGGAGCAGATGGCCGCCGACCTGGTAGCCCAGCACTGGAACAGTTGACCCAGACAACGCGAAGAGCCGGTACCCATCCCGGGTGCCGGCTCTTCGGCGTCTTCACATCAGGTCAGCTCGGTGACCCGGGCGCGGAGCCAGTCGACGACAGCCTCGGTGACCGCCGGGTCGACCGGGTTGCGGATCTCCCGGCGGTACGCCCCCAGGGACGCCCGGCCCGGCTGGTGGCGCAGTACGTGGGTGACGTCCGGCAGGAGTCTGGTCTGCACCGGGCCGCCCGCGTGCTCGGCGATCAGGGTCAGGTCGGCCGGGTCCACCTGAAGGTCCTTGGTGCCGGTGACCGCGAGGATCGGGGCGGAGATCCGGGCGAGGTCGGGGCGGGGGTCGTACCGCAGGAACTCCCGCATCCACTTCGCGTTGATCCGCTGCCCGCCCATCCGTGTCACGTCGCCGGTGGTGGCCAGGATCTTCTCGTGGTTGCGGGACACCCTGGCCACCAGGTCCATACGCATGAGCCGCAGTAGCAGGCGTACCGGGGCGGGCAGGCTGGGCAGGATCCGGGCTGTCTGCCAGCGCAGCACCTCGGCACCGAGCCGGGCACTGCTGGAGAGCAGGACCAACCCGGCGGTGGTCACCCCACGCGCGGCGAGCACGGTGGCGGTCAGGGCCCCTTCGCTGTGCCCGACCAGGAACAGGGCCCGGCTGTCCACGTCTGCCTCGGCCTCGAGCGCGGCGAAGGCAGCCTGGGCGTCGTCCACGTTGTCGTGGAACCCGGTGGGCCAGAACCCGCCGGAACTCTCGCCGATTCCGCGCCGGTCGTACCGCAGGGTGGCGACACCTGCGGCGGCCAGCGCGGCGGCCAGGTCCCGCTGGATGCCGAGGCGCATCCGGCGGTGGTCCCCGTCGCGGTTCAGCGGCCCGGAGCCGGGCAGCAGCAGGGCGGTGGGGTGGGGGCCCGGACCGTCCGGCAGGGAGAGGGTGCCGACCAGGCGGTGACCGGCGGAGTGGAACGTCAGTTCGCGGTCGGTGCTCACCGGCGTACCGCCTTCGCCACCGCTGTCGCGTCGTCGGCGCCGATGACCAGGGCGTCGTACCGCTGGCCGGTCAGGGTGATGCGCACGGCCGGCTGGTTGGCGCGGACGCTGACGAACTCCTTGCCGGCCCGGCCGCGCCAGGTGCCGACCTTGCGGGCACCGGGCAGGCCGAGGCCGGGCGCCCGGATGCCTCGGGGAGCGCGCAGACCGTCGGGCTGCACGGTGACGGCGGTTACGGCGGAGCGCGGAACGGTGACGTCGCCCCGGAGCGCCCACAGCTTCTCGGCGGGGGTGAGCCGGATGCGGATCGAATCGGGGGTGAGGTCGATGGTGGCCATCGGCGCTCCTTCGTGCTCGCTATAATCTCGTCACTGGGAACATTATCAGAGGTGAGAACGATGGGGAGACGGTTGTGGCCCTCGACACTGCTGAGCTGCTGCTACATCCGGTACGACTGCGGATCGTTCAGGCATTTCTGGGCGGCCGGACGCTGACCACCGCCGACCTGCGGGCCGAACTGGCGGACGTGGCCCCGGCGACCCTGTACCGGCAGGTCGCCGCCCTCGCCGGTCACGGGGTCCTGCGGTCGGTCGGGGAACGGCGGATCCGGGGTGCGATCGAGCGCAGCTACCAGTTGGACGAGGCGGCGGCCGCGGTGGACCCCGAGGCGCTCCGGGGGATGACCCCGGAGCAGCACCGTCGGGCCTTCCTAACCTTCGTCGCCGGGCTGCTCGCCGACTTCGACCGCTACCTGGACAACGGTGGCGGGGACCTGGCCCGGGACCTGGCCGGCTACCGGCAGAACGCCTTCTACGCCAGCGACGCCGAGATGGTCGAGTTCATCACCCGGATGCGGGAGCTGTTCGCCGAGTACGCGGCCTTGGGGCCGGGCCAGGACCGGGTGCGGCGGTTGTTCACCACCCTGCTGCTCCCCGCTCAGGCCGACGGGCCGGGCACCGTGCCGTCGGAGGCCACCAGCTCCACCTCGTAACCCTGCCCGTCGGCCAGGTAGGCGGCGTAGGTGCCGGCGCCACCGGCGTACGGATGACGGTCGGGAAAGAGCAGTTCCCAGCCGTACGCCGGGGCCTGCTCGACGAGCCGGTCCACCGCGGCGGGTGGACCGGCGTGAAAGGCCAGATGGTTCAGGCCGGGGGCGAGCCGGTCGTGGCCCCCGCCGGAGAGGGCGGGTGACTGCTCAAGGACCAGGTAGGTCGGGCCCAGCCGCCACGAGTGGCCGGCCGGCCACTGCTGGAAGGGGGTCCACCCCAGTTCCCCCAGCAGCCAGCCCCAACTGTGCATTGCCGCGCTCAGGTCGGGTACCCAGACCTCCACGTGGTGCAGGGCACCAACCGTCACCGGCCTCCGCCGGGGACCCATAGCACGTCTCCGTCCGGATTTGCCGTTCTTGACAGGATAAAGAGCAGATCCGACAGCCGGTTGAGATACTTTGCCGGGAGGAGGCTGGTCCGGTCGGGGTCGTGTGCGACGAGCGCCCACGCCGACCGCTCGGCGCGCCGGGCGATCGTCCGCGCCGCGTGCAGCAGTGCCGCGCCCGCGGTGCCGCCGGGGAGGATGAAGGAGTCGAGGTTGCTCAGGCGTCCGTTGAACTCGTCGCACCAGCCCTCAAGGCGCTCGACGTACTCCTCGGTGACCCGCAGCGGCGGGTACTTGGGGTCCGGCTCGACCGGGGTGGACAGGTCGGCGCCCACGTCGAACAGGTCGTTCTGGATCTGCCCCAGCACCGTACGCAGGGACTCGTCGAGCTGCCCCAGGGCCAGTGCCACGCCGAGCGCCGCATTGCACTCGTCGACGTCGGCGTACGCGCAGATCCGTGGGTCGGTCTTCGACACCTGCTCGTTGTTGCTCAACCTGGTCATGCCGGCGTCGCCGGCCTTGGTGTAGATGCGCGTGAGGTGGACGGCCATGACGCACAGCCTACGGATACCCGACCTGACCATCCCGACGCGCCCGCAGCCGGGTACCGGCTGGTCCGCCGGGGTCGGCCCGGGCGATGCGGGCGACCCGGCGATATCGGATGTCGACGTCATCCGGGTCAACGGGGCGGCCCGACTAGCCGGCACGGTGCACGTGGTCGGCGCCAAGAACTCGGCGTTGAAGCTGATGGCCGCCGCCCTGCTGGCCCCGGGTCGAAGCGTGATCACCAACGTGCCGCGGATCACCGACATCGCCATCATGGGGGAGGTGCTGCGTCGACTCGGCTGCGACGTACGGTTCGACGCGGACGATCCGGTGGACCCGATGGTCGCGGGCGGGGGAGTGCCCCGTTCCCGGTCGGTGTCGATCGAGGTGCCGGAGCAGCCGGGGGTCGAGGCCGACTACGACCTGGTGCGTCGGCTGCGCGCCTCGATCTGCGTACTCGGTCCACTGCTGGCCCGGCGCGGCTACGTACGGGTGGCCCACCCGGGCGGGGACGCCATCGGCTCGCGAGGGCTGGACATGCACATCGCCGGGCTCACCCGGATGGGGGCGGACATCTCCGGTGAGCACGGCTTCGTGATCGCCTCCGCACCGCAGGGACTGCACGGCGCGGAGATCACCCTGGACTTCCCCAGTGTCGGGGCCACCGAGAACCTGGTCATGGCGGCGGTGCTGGCCAACGGGACCACCGTGATCGACAACGCGGCCCGGGAGCCGGAGATCGTGGACATCTGCACCATGCTCATCCGGATGGGGGCGCTGATCGAGGGGGAGGGCACCTCCACCATCACGGTCGTGGGCGTACCCCGGCTGCAACCGGTGCGGCACGCGACCGTGGGGGACCGGATCGTCGCCGGCACCTGGGCCTTCGGGGCGGCGATGACCCGCGGCGACGTCACCGTGACCGGCCTGGATCCGAGCTACCTGGAGATCGCGCTGGACAAGGTGGTCGCGGCCGGTGGGCTGGTGGAGACCCGGGCCAACGCCTTCCGGGTACGGATGGACGACCGCCCCCGGGCGGTGGACGTGGTGACCCTGCCCTATCCGGGCTTCGCCACCGACCTGCTGCCGATGGCGATCGGCCTGGCCGCGCTCAGCGACGGCGCCTCCCTGATCACGGAGAACATCTTCGACGGCCGGTTCATGTTCGCCAACGAGATGATGCGCCTCGGCGCGGACATCAAGACCGACGGGCATCACGCGGTCGTACGCGGCCGTGAGCAGCTCTCCGGCGCACCGGTACGCGCCACCGACATCCGGGCCGGCGCTGGACTGATCATCGCCGGGCTCTGTGCCGACGGGGTGACCGAGGTGTCCCATGTGCATCACGTGGACCGGGGCTATCCCGACTTCGTGGCCGACCTGCGGGCCCTCGGCATCGAGGTGGAGCGGGCCACCGCGCCGGAGGAACCGGAACTGACCATCTGAGCCTGAACCGCCTTAGTGGTCGTTCAGTCCCGCCGACTAGGGTCTGTGTCGAGAGTCCTCGGTCGAGCCGAGGGCTTCGGCAGGATGCAGGCAGAGACTCCGAATCGCAGCGAGGGAGCAACAGATGGCGGGTCGACTCGCGGTTGTCGGTGCCGGGCTGATGGGCTCGGGCATCGCCCAGGTGGCGGCGCAGGCAGGCTGGCAGGTGACCCTGCGGGATCTGGACGAGGCGGCGACGCAGCGCGGCATGGACGGCATCCGGACCTCACTGACCCGGTTCGCCGACAAGGGCAAGATCTCCGCCGAGGAGGTCGAGGCGACCCTGGGACGGATCACCCCGACCACCGACCTGGAGGCGGCGGCGGAGGCGGACATCGTCGTCGAGGCGGTCTTCGAGCGGCTGGAGATCAAGCACGAGGTGTTCCGGGCGCTGGACCGGATCTGCAAGTCGGACGCGATCCTGGCCACCAACACCTCGGCCATCCCGGTGACCCAGATCGCGACCGTCACCGAGCGTCCGGAGGCGGTGGTCGGCACCCACTTCTTCTCCCCGGTGCCGATGATGAAGCTCTGCGAACTGGTCCGCGGCTACAAGACCAGCGACGCCACCCTGGAGGCGGTCAAGTCCTTCGCGGAGGGGATCGGCAAGACAGTCGTGGTGGTCAACCGGGACATCGCCGGCTTCGTCACCACCCGGCTGATCTGCGCCCTGGCCATGGAGGCGGTCCGGCTGGTCGAGGCCGGGGTGATCTCCGCCGAGGACCTGGACACCGCCTGCAAGCTCGGCTTCGGGCACGCCATGGGCCCGCTGGCCACGGTCGACCTGACCGGGGTGGACGTGCTGCTGAACGCCACCCGCAACATCTACACCGACACCGCCGACGAGAAGTTCTTCCCGCCGGAGCTGCTCCAGCGCATGGCCACCGCCGGTGACCTGGGCCGCAAGACCGGCCAGGGCTTCTACTCGTACTGAGGGTGTGATGTAAGGAAGGGCACCTTCTTAACGCCTCGTGCATAGGAAGGGCCCCTTATTAACAAGATCAGCTGGATCTCGTTAATAAGGGGCCCTTCCTTGCACCGTCAGCCGTCGCGGCGGGTGGTCCAGCGGAAGGTGGTCAGGCAGAGCACCAGGCCGATCACGCACCACAGGCCCAGCACCAGGGCCACCCGGGTCAGCTCGAAGGAACCGCCCGGCTCGCTGGCGCCGAAGCTCTCCGGCAGGAAGACCGCGCGCAGGCCCTGGCACATCCACTTGAGCGGGAAGATGGCCGCCACCTGCTGCATCCAGCTCGGCAGGTTGGTGAAGACGAAGAAGACCCCGGAGATGAACTGGAGCACCAGGGCGATCGGGGTGACCACGGCCGAGCCGCTGCGCGCCGTACGGGCCAGCGAGGAGATCGCGATGCCGCACAGGGTGCAGGCGGTGACCCCCAGCGCGCTGACCCAGCCGAAGGTCAGCCAGGCCGAGGCCGTGGAGGGCAGGTCCAGGTCGAATAGCAGCACCGAGACGGTGAGCAGCAGGGCGGTCATCACCAGCCCGGTCACCAGCACCATGATCACCTTGCCGGCGAACCAGACCCACTTCGGCATCGGGGTGCCCCGGTAGCGCTTGAGCACTCCCCGGTCCCGCTCGATGGGGATCCAGATGCCGAGGTTCTGGAAGCTGACCGTCATCAGGCCGGTGGCGATCATGCCGGTGATGAAGTACTGGGTGTAGCTCACCCCGCTGCCTAGGTCGCCGTCGAAGATCGAGGCGAAGATCAGCACCATGATGATCGGGAACCCTAGGGTGAACACGACGGATTCCCGGCTGCGCAGGAACTGCCGGATCTCCAACCGCCCCTGCCGCAGGGCGAGACTTGCCGGCCCCGGCCGGCGGGCTGGCGCGGCGGCGGCGACCGGGGGCGCCGACTTCGTCGTGGTGGTCATCGGTGTCCGATCATCCGCAGGTAGATGTCCTCAAGGGTGGGCCGGGTGACGGTCAGGCCGGGCACCTCGCCACCGAGCCGCGCGGCCAACTCCGCCACCAGCGCCGTCGGCGTCGCGCTCTGCGCGCTCTCCAGGGTGCCCTCGGGGGTACGCCAGGAGACCGTGGCCAGGGCCTCCTGCCGGTTGCCGAGGCTGTTCGGCGGGGCCACCTCGACCAGTCGGCCGCCCGCGATGACCCCTACCCGGTCGGCCAGGGCCTCGGCCTCGTCCAGGTAGTGGGTGGTGAGCACGATGGTGGTGCCGGCCGCGGAGAGGTCCCGGATCAGATCCCAGAACTCGCGGCGGGCCTCCGGATCGAATCCGGTAGTCGGCTCGTCGAGGAAGAGCAGCTCAGGGCGGCCGATGATGCCCAGGGCGACATCCAGTCGGCGCTTCTGCCCCCCGGAGAGGGTGTGCGTACGGGCGCGGGCCTTATCGGCCAGGCCGACCCGGGCGATCACCTTGTCCGGGTCGTCGGCGTCCGGATAGAAGGCGGAGAAGTGGTGGACCACCTCGGCGACGGTCAGTTCGTCGAACTCGCCGGTGCCCTGGAGCACGATGCCCACTCGGGCCCGCCACTGCGGGGTGGCCTCGGTCGGGTCGACCCCGAGCACCCGCACCTCACCGGCGTCCCGGTGCCGGTAGCCCTCCAGGATCTCCACCGTGGTGCTCTTGCCGGCACCGTTCGGCCCCAGCAGGGCGAACACCTCGCCCCGGTGGACGTCCAGGTCCAGCCCGGCCACCGCGACGTTGTCGCCGTACGCCTTGCGCAGCCCTCGGACGTGGATCGCGACCTCGTCACTCATGACCTCAAGTGTGCGACCTGCACCGGCGGATCACCTGCACCGGGGGTGGTGGTTCCCGCCACCACCCCCGGGGTGTTAAGCGGGGCCCCTTCCTCTACCGCAGGCGTTAAGAAGGGGCCCTTCCTTACCCCTCAGCGGGGGTTGTAGGTCATGCAGTCGGCCATGTCCGCGTCCGGGCCGACCCGGATCGAGGGGGCCTGGCACTCCAACTGCTCGTTGTGTCGGCAGTCGGCCCGCTTGCAGGCCCCCACCTGGGCCTTCTGGCCGTCCGCACCGGCCCGGATGGCCGGCATCTCGACGAAGGTGTGGCAGTGGGCGTGGTCCATGCTGCCGATCGTGATGGCGAACGCGTGACAGTCGTTGGTGTGGTTGTACGCGCAGGCGGCCACCACACACTCCTGGACGCGCGGCATCTCCAAGGCTGCGGTCATCGCGACCTCCTCTAGGTATTTGCCTGATTTTAGGCATATGAGGGATGTGTGTGGTCCGGTTCGCGGGATCCGGCCACCGGCCTAGCCCGCGCCGAGCACCTCGGAGAGCAGGGCCGGTTCGAGACCGCGTTCGGCCAGACCGGCCAGGATGTGCGGCAGCGCCTCGTCGGTCATCGGGGCGTTGGCCTCGGTCACGTGCAGGACGATCACCGAGCCGGGGCGTACCTGGTCCAGCACGGCCCGCACGATCGGCTGCCAGGCGGTGGCGAAGGGGTCCCCGCTGACCACGTCGCCGTCGACGACCGTCAGGCCGAGGGGGGCTAGTGCGGTCAGCGCCGTCCGGTCGTGGCAGAGCCCGGGGAACCGGAAGTACCGGGTCTGCCGACCGCCGTAGGCGCTGACCAGGTCGAAGGTGCGGGCCACGTCGGCGGTCATCTCCCGGCGGTCGATGCGGGGCAGGCCGTAGCAGTCCGCGGTGAAGGCCAGGTGCCCGTAGGTGTGGTTGGCCAACTCGAACCGAGGGTTGGCGGCCAGTCGCCGGGTCACCTTCGGGTACTGCTCCACCCACATGCCGGTGAGGAAGAAGGTGGCCGGGACCCCCTCCCGCTCCAGCCGGTCAATGATCTTCAGATTGGCGTACGAGGTGCCCGCACCGCCGCGTAGCTGGCGTCGCATCGCGTCGGTCATGTCCGCGTCGAAGGTCAGCGCCACCTTGTTGCCCCGGCGTGGGCCGTGGTCGACCACCGGGGGCAGCGCGTCCGTCCGGGTGGCGCCGGGCAGCGCCCCGGCCGGTGGGGTGGACGACGGTGTCGCCGACCCCTCAGGCCGGTCACCGGCCTCCGCCTCGACGAACCTGGCGCCGGACTCGGACCCCTGCCCGAGGTCGGCACCCTCGGGCTGGCGCAGGGGGTTCAGGACGGCCAGCAGGGTCAGGGCGCCGAGGACGGCGACCAGGGTCGCCAGAAGCGGAACGCGGGAAGTCTTCACGGACACCGGAGGATGATGTCAACCGTGCCCGGCGGGCAACATCATCCGGCCCGGCAGCGCCTGGGGCGGGGTCGGAGGGGCAGGGCGTACCCCCGGGTCAGACCCGGAAGCCGGCCTCGCGGGCGGCCCGGCGTTCCCGGCGGCGTTCCGCCCTGCGGCGCAGGAACCAGGGCAGGAAGAGCAGGAAGGCGACCAGGAACACCAGCACCAGCACCGGCAGGATGATCGCCACCAGGGACATCACCACACTGGTGGCGTCCTCGGCGGTGCTGGCCACCGGGGCCCCGACACCGGCCGTGGCCGCGTTGATGACCGGCCGGGCGGCGGACTTGAGCAGGTGGATGCCGAGGGCGATGGCCACCCCGACCAGCACCGGCCACCACTGGCCCTCACTGGCGAAGAAGCTGTCGGGATCGCTGACCGTCACCGTCTCGGCGGCCGAGCCGGCACCGAAGGCCAGGCCGCCCGCAGTCGGGCGGACCACGGTCTGCACCACGTCGTTGACGTGGTCCACCACGGGCACCTTGTCCGCGACGACCTCGACGACCAGCAGGGCGGCGAGAATGGCCAGCACCCAGCCGTTACCCAGCCACTGCCAGCCCCCGGGCAGGTCGATCACGCTGGTGTAGCGGGCCAGCCCACCCATCAGCAGCAGCGGGATGTACGCGTTCAACCCCGCCGAGGCGGCCAGTCCGGTACCGGTGAGCAGTTCGAGCACCATCTCAGCATCGCACCGGCACGCCAGTGGCGCTCGGCGGCGATCCCCGGTGCCTCCGCTACCCTCGTCGGGTGCGGTTGGTGATTGCGAAATGCTCGGTGGACTATGTCGGACGGCTCTCGGCCCACCTGCCGCCGGCCACCCGGCTGCTGATGGTCAAGGCGGACGGGTCGGTGTCGATCCACGCCGACGATCGGGCCTACAAACCCCTGAACTGGATGAGCCCGCCCTGCCGGCTGGAGGAGGCCCCCGGGGTGTGGCGGGTGGTCAACAAGGCCGGTGAGGAGCTGCGGATCACCCTGGAGGAGATCTTCCAGGACACCTCGTACGAGCTGGGCGTCGACCCGGGGCTGCGCAAGGACGGGGTGGAGGCCCACCTTCAGGAGTTGCTGGCCGCCAACCCGGAGACTCTGGGCGAGGGGTTCACCTTGATCCGCCGGGAGTACATGACCGCGATCGGCCCGGTGGACCTGCTCTGCCGGGACGCCAACGGAGGCACGGTCGCGGTCGAGGTCAAGCGTCGGGGCGAGATCGACGGGGTGGAGCAGCTCACCCGCTACCTGGAACTGCTCAACCGGGACCCGCTGCTCGCCCCGGTTTCCGGGGTCTTCGCCGCCCAGGAGATCAAGCCGCAGGCCCGGGTGCTCGCCACGGACCGGGGGATCCGCTGTGTGGCGGTGAACTACGACCGGCTGCGCGGCATCGAACGCGACGAGCTGACCCTCTTCTAGAGCTTCCGGCCGTACAGCAGCTTGACCGCCTTGACCAGGCGGTCGACGTCGGCCTGGGTCCGCTGGAAGGTGGTCGACGGCAGCAGGGAGCGGGCCCGCCGGCGGGTGATCGACTTGGCCCGGCCGAACTCCCGCAGCCCGTCCTCGCCGTGGATGCGACCGAAGCCGGACTCGCCGACCCCGCCGAAGGGCAGGGTGGACATCCCGGCGAAGGTCAGGGTGGAGTTGATCGAGGCCATGCCGGAGCGCAGGCGTCGGGCGATGGCCACCGCCCGTCGCTCACCGAAGACCGAACCTCCCAGGCCGTACGGCAGGGCGTTGGCCCGCCGCAGGGCCTCGTCGGCGTCGCGGACCCGGTTGATGGTCACCGTGGGTCCGAAGGTCTCCTCGCGTACGGCGGCGGAGTCCTCCGGCACCTCGACCAGCACGGTCGGGTGGGCGTACGGCGGCCGTACCGAATCCGGGCCGCCGAGTGCGGCCCGTCCGCCCCGGGCCAGGGCGTCGGAGATGTGCCGGCGGATGACCTCAAGTTGGCTCGGCATGGTGATCGGCCCGATGTCGGTGCCCTCCGGGCCGACGGTCAGCCGCCCGGCCCGCTCGACCACCTTCTCCACGAAGGCGTCGAAGACCGGCTCCACCGCGTAGACCCGCTCGATGCCGATGCAGGTCTGCCCGGCGTTGGTCATCGCACCCCAGACGCACGCCTCCGCGGCGGCGTCCAGGTCGGCGTCGACATCCACGATCATCGCGTCCTTGCCGCCGGCCTCCAGCAGCACCGGGGTCAGGGACTCGGCGCAGGCCGCCATGACCTTCTTCGCGGTGGCCGTGGAGCCGGTGAAGGCCACCTTGTCGACCCCGCTGCGGCACAGGGCGGCACCGATGTCCCCCAGCCCGTGCACGGCGGTGAAGACGGGCTGTTCCGGCACCACCTCGGCGAAGGTGTCGACCATCCACTGCCCGACCAGCGGGGTGTATTCGCTGGGCTTGAAGACCACCGCGTTACCGGCCGCCATCGCGTACGCGGCCGAGCCGATCGGGGTGAAGACGGGATAGTTCCAGGGGCCGATGACCCCGATCACCCCGTGCGGCTGGTACTCCAGGTAGGCGGTGAACTCCGCCAGGATGAGCCGGGAGCGCAGCTTGCGGGGGCCGAGTACCCGGCGGGCGTTACGGGCCGCCCAGTCGACATGCTCCACCGCGGTGACGATCTCCACGATGGCGTCCGCGACCGGCTTGCCGCCCTCGACATGCACCAGTTCCGCCAACTGCTCCATCCGCTGCACGAGCAGTCGCCGCCAGCGCAGCAGCCGGTCGCGTCGGCCGTCGAAGCCCAGCCCGGCCCACCACTGACCGGCGGTGCGGGCCCGCGCGACGGCCTGCTCCACCTCGGCGGGGGTGGACAGCGGCAACCGGCCGGCCTCCGCGCCGGTCGCCGGGCTGGTCGAGATCAGTTGATCGCCCTCGATCACCGGGGTGCCGGGCAGATGCACAGCCGTCATGGCGGAAGTCTAGACCCGAAACCTACTCACCGGTAGGACGGGCTCGGCCCGGGTCAAGTCCGGGCGAACGCCGTATTGGCGGCCATGGAAGTGACGAACGGAAGGTGGCTGGCTGGTTACTGGGTGATGGCCGGATGGTCGGTAGAGGTGACCGGGTGGGGATGGCAGGCTGACCATGGGATGGCGCAGGACGTGGAGGTCGGACGGCCCATGGAGCAACATCCGCAACTGTTGCCGCTGTTGACGGTGGCCACCGGCCCGCTGCGCGGGCTGAGCTTCCGGCTGCGTCCGCACCCCATGGTGATCGGCCGGGACGCGGCGGCGGACATCGTCGTGCACGATCCCCACCTGAGTCGTCGACACGCCGAGGTCCGGCTGACCGGTGCGGGGGTCCGCCTGGTGGATCTCGGTTCCACCAACGGCACCTGGGTGAACGGACTGCGTACCGCCGAGGCGGTCAGCCTGACCGACGGCGACATGATCCTGATCGGCCGCACCGAGCTGCGCTTCTTCGACCCCGCCCTGGCCCGGACCGACCCGGTGGGCCTGAGCTTCGGTATGCCCCTACAGGACCGGCGCAGCCCGCTGGTGCTGCCCACGGCCGCGGCCGACCTGGCGCCGGGACGGATCACCCTGGCCCCCTGACCGGTGGGCGCAACCGCTCCCGTGTGAGCCCCCGAGCCCCCTGAGCGGTCACCGCGTGGCAGACTCGCGCCAAAGCCTTAGTGGCCGTTCAGTTCGGCCATGCGGAGCGGACAGGGGAGGCCGGGTCATGGCGCGGGAATTCACCAGGGTGGGTGTGGTGGGTCTGGGCACCATGGGTGCCGGCATCGTCGAGGTGTTCGCCCGCAACGGCGTCGAGGTGGTCGCCGTGGAGATCTCCGAGGGCGCCCTGGAGCGGGGACGGGCCAACCTGACCGGCTCCACCGACCGGGCGGTGGCCCGGGGCAAGCTCGCCGAGGCCGACCGGGACGCCCTGATCGGCCGGGTCACCTTCGCCGTCGGACTGGGCGCCCTGGACTCCGTGGACCTGGTGATCGAGGCGGTGCCCGAGCGCCTGGACCTCAAGCAGCGCCTCTTCGCCGAACTGGACCGGGTGTGCAAGCCGGAGGCCATCCTGGCCACCAACACCTCCTCGTTGAGCGTCACCGAGATCGCGGTCGCCACCACCCGGCCCGACCAGGTGATCGGCATCCACTTCTTCAACCCCGCGCCGGTGATGAAGCTGGTCGAGGTGGTGCGCACTGTGGTCACCTCGGCCGAGGTGGTCGCGGATGTGGAGGCGCTGTGCGTACGCCTGGGCAAGGTGGACGTGACCATCACCGACCGGGCCGGCTTCATCGCCAACGCCCTGCTGTTCGGGTACCTCAACCAGGCGATCGGGATGTACGAGTCCCGCTACGCCACCCGTGAGGACATCGACGCCGCGATGAAGCTGGGCTGCGGCCTGCCGATGGGCCCGCTGGCCCTGCTGGACCTGATCGGCCTGGACACCGCGTACGAGATCCTGGACACCATGTACCGGCGGGGCGGGCGGGACCGCCGGCACTCCCCGGTGCCCCTGCTGCGGCAGATGGTGACCGCCGGGCTGCTGGGCCGCAAGTCCGGCCGGGGCTTCTACACCTACGAGCGGCCCGGCTCCGGCAGGCTCGTCCCGGACGAGTCGACCCCGGTGGCGTCGGCACCCCTGGAAGGGGCGCGAACGGTCGCCACGGTCGGGGTGGTCGGCTCGGGGACCCTGGCCGCCGGCCTGGTCGAGTCCCTCACCACCGCCGGCTACCAGGTCACCCAGGTAGACCCGGCCACCGAGTTGGCCTCCCTGGCCGAGGCAGACCTGGTGATCGAGGCGGTGGCCGACGAACCGGAGGTCAAGAAGGCGCTGTTCGCCGGCCTGGGCGAGGTCTGCAAGCCGGGGGCGGTGCTGGCCACCACCACCGCCACCCTGGCGGTGATCGAGTTGGCCATGGCCACCGGGCGCCCGGCCGAGGTGGTGGGCCTGCACTTCGCCAACCCGGCCACCCCGCTGGTGGAGATCGTCCAGACGATCCTCACCTCGGCGGAGACCACGGCCACCGCCCGGGCGGTCGTCGCCGCCCTGGGCCGGACCGGGGTGGTCTGCGGAGACTCCGCCGGGTTCATCGTCAACGCCCTGCTGTTCCCGTACCTCAACGACGCGGTACGGATGCTGGAGGCCCACTACTCCACCACGGACGACATCGACGCCGCGATGAAGCTGGGCTGCGGCTACCCGGCCGGCCCCTTCGAACTGCTCGACTCGATCGGACCGGACAGGTCGCTGGCCGTACTGCGGGCGGTGTACCGGCAGTCCCGCGAGCCCGGCCTGGCCCCGGCACCCCTGCTGGAACAACTGGTGACCGCCGCCCGCTCCTTCCGGTAAGGAAGGGCCCCTTTTTAACGCCTGCGGTAGAGCAGGGGCCCCTTGTTAACACCAGCGCCCTCGGGGCCGCTGTCGGCACGGTCGTACGCTGGACGGCGTGAGCCCCCGTCGTAACCGTCCCCGCCGTGACGACGCCGAGCGTCTGGACACCGAACGCGCACGGCAGGGCGTCGCCTCGGTGCAGCAGTGGCGCGACGGCGACTGGCAGGTACGCGGGATCAGCGGCGGCTCGTCGGTCAAGACGTACCGCTGTCCCGGTTGTGACCAGGAGATTCGGCCCGGGGTGGCGCACCTGGTCGCCTGGCCCGCCGACGGCCGTGGCGACCTCACCGACCGGCGGCACTGGCACAGCGGGTGCTGGCGGGCACGCGACCGCCGGGCCCCGGTGATCCAGCGCGGACGCGGCGCCCCCCGGCACGGCTGAGACCCGGGCGTGGAGGTACGGCGGACGCCGGCTCGGCGGGGCGATCTTTGTCACCTCGGGCGGCGGGGTGGAGCGCTACGCGGGAGGATGGCGGGGTGAGCGCATCGATCCGGGCATCGTCGATCCTGCCGGGGCGACGGGAAGACATCGAGTTGCACACCGCGGACGGGCTCTGCCTGGTCGGTGAGTTGGCGCTTCCGGTCGACCGGCCCCCGGTGGCCACCCTGGTCTGCCTGCACCCCCTGCCCACCCACGGCGGGATGATGGACAGCCACGTGTTCCGCAAGGCGGCCTGGCGGCTGCCCGCCCTGGCCGAGGTGGCCGTGCTCCGGTTCAACACCCGGGGCACCAGCAGCGTGCGCGGTACCAGCGAGGGCACCTTCGACTCGGCCGTCGGCGAGCGCTTCGACGTGGCCGCCGCCATCGAGTACGCCGAATTCCACGAACTGCCGAACATCTGGCTGCTCGGCTGGTCCTTCGGCACCGACCTGGCCCTCAAGTACGGCTGCGACCCGGCGGTGACCGGTGCCATCCTGCTCTCGCCGCCGTTGCGCTTCTCCGAGCCGCCCGACCTGACCCAGTGGGCCGAGTCCGGCAAGCCGCTGACCGCCCTGGTGCCGGAGTTCGACGACTACCTCCGCCCCGAGCAGGCCCGCGAGCGGTTCGCCGCGGTGCCCCAGGCCGAGGTGGTCGGGGTGCCCGGGGCCAAGCACCTGTGGGTGGGCGACGCCGAGACCGTGCTCGACGAGGTGGTCCGGCGGGTCAACCCGGCCGCGTCCGTGCCGCTGCCGACCACCTGGGACGGTCCGATGGAGACCGGCGACGCCAGCGCGTACGCCGACCGCACGGTGGCCGCCTTCTCCGACACCCCGGTGCCCGGCCCCCAGCAACGCCAGGCCGACTGACCTGCCGCGTTACCGCTGCTTGAGGTGGCTGATGAAGGTCTGCCAGGTCGGTGGGGTGAAGGCGAGCACCGGCCCCTGGCGGTCCTTGCTGTCGCGGACGGCCACCACCTCGGGCAGGTTGTCGGCCACCTCGACACAGTCCGTGTTTCCACTGCGGGTGGCGGTGTGCCAGATCGCGTCGGTCAGGTCCATGACTTCGCCACTTCCTTGAGGAGTTCGATCGACTGCTGGCGGGACAGGGCCTCGTTACGCACCGTCTCCCACCGTGCCAACAGAGTAGCCACATCGGACTCCCGGTCGGTGGGTCGGGCGGTCAGCTGGGCCTCCTGGCTCGCCACCCAACCCCCTTCCACGCCCCGGGCCAGCGAGAACGGCCCGGACAATCCGACGTGCAGCCCGACGCTGAGGGGGACGACATGGATGCTGATGTTCGGCCGTTCCGCGCAGGCGGCCAGCGACTCGACCTGATGGATCATCAACGTGTGGAAGCGTTCCTCCCGGCGGTGCAGGATGGCCTCGTCGATGACCGCGATGAGCTGCGGTGGATCCGGTCGGGTGAGGATGCTCTGCCGGTCCAGCCGGGCCGCCACCCGCTTCTCCACCTCCTCGTCGCTGAGCAGGTCGTCGCAGCGGATCACCGCGCGGGCGTACCCCTCGGTCTGTAGCAGGGCCGGGATCAGGGTGGGCTGGAAGATCCGCAGCTGGCTGGCCAGGCGTTCGGCGTCCAGCCAGGGCAGGAACCAGGATGGCTGGCCCTCCCGCTCGGCGATCCGCAACAACGCCACCAGCAGCCCGCCGGAGTGCAGCACCTCGTCGGCGCGGGCCAGCAACTGCCGGTCGTAGGGTCGGCTGCCGGTCTCGACGGCGGAGACCATCGACGGCGAGTAGTGCACCAGTTTGCCGAACTCCTCCTGGCTCAGCCCGGCGGCGGTGCGCAGCCGACGTAACTGGGATCGGATCAGGTCGGCGCTCGATTCCTCCACAATGCCTCCACAATCGGGTACCGAGAATCACTCACCAGGTGTCGACGGGCCGGTGGTTCCGCAGCCCGATTACGACCACCTGCGATGACTTCCGACAGTAGTGCTCCGGTCACCAAACTGTCAGCAGTGCCGGACCCGTTGGCTGCCACCAGGGCGTGGACGGGTTCAGGCCGGGTCGCCCCCACACCCCCGGTGGGCGCCCCGGGGCCGCCCACCCCATCCCCCCGGGTGGGCGGCCCGATCAACCCCACTTCGGGTACGTCTGTTGTCGCTGGAGCAGCAACAGACGTACCCAGAAGCCTGCTTCTCGGAGGTCGAGGTGCGTGATCGTCCAGGGTCCGACGACGCATCCGCTGCGCCGACCGTCGGGGCGGCGGGTGGTGGGGGAGGGGGTGTGCTCAGGACCCGGCTGCCGACCCCGGGCCGTGGCCCCCACCCTGATCGGCCCCGCGCGACCGGCGCCGACACCCCGCACACCCCGCTGCGACCGATGTGGTGCTGTCGGGCGGACGGTCAGCCCTGGCCCTGCGCCCAGGCCCGGCTCCTGCTGCGGGCGGAGTACGAGGGGAATCCGATCGGCCTGTCGATCTACCTCGCCGGCCTGATGTACGAGGCGATGCGGGACCTCTACCGGCTCAACCCGTATGACGGCCCGCAGCCCAGAGCGCTGTTCGATCGCTTCGTAGCCTGGGGAGGACGCCGCCCCTCCCCGGAGCCGCCCTCCTGATCGCCGGGCAGGACCGCCCGCCCCCACTCGCCCGCGTTGATCAAGAAGTTTGCGTCGTGATCGGCGTCGATCCTGACGCAGGCTTCTTGATCAACACGCCAAAGGCGCGCCAACGGGAGGGTTGGCGGAGTGCGGGGTCAGTCTGAGGTGATCTTGCTGGGTTTGGCGCTGCGCTCGTCCTTGGTCGGTTTGGTCGGGCGCTTGCCGTTCTCACCGGTGCTGGTGATCTTCGTGGGGGTGGCGCCCCGGCCGCCCGTGCCGGGCATCGCGGCCACCGTGGGTTCGCCGTCCACCCCCGCACTCGCCGTGCCGCCGTCGACCGTGGCCGGTTCGACCGCCGACTTCGCCGCAGGCTCATCCTCCACGGTGGTCACCGGCTCGGCGGCCGGCTTCGTCGCCGGGCCGTCGGCGCTCGGCTTCGTGACCTGGCCGTCGGCGGACGGATCACCACCCTCGGCGGCGACACCGGCGGTCTCCAGGACCGGCCGATGGCCGTTCACCGGGGCCTCGGCGGGATCGACCGTCGGGTTGGCACCGGCGGGTGGGCCGCCGTTGACCGAAGGACCCTCCACCGTACGGGCGACCGTGGCGGGGGAGGGGGCGGTAACCGCCGAGGAGACCCCGGCGGGGGCCGGTGAGGTGGGGCCGTCGGAGACCGTGGCCGCCGCCAGCCGCAGTTCCCGCACCTTGCGCTGCAACTCGTCGGACTCCTGCCGGGACTTCCAGGTCTCCTGACGCAGGTCGGCCAACTGCTGCTGGGCCTGGGCGATCTCCAACATCACCTGGGCCAGTTGCTGTCGGCCGGACGCCGCCTCCTGCTGGGTCGCGGCCAGGTGCTGCTGGGTGGTGGCCAGGTGCTGCTGGGTGGTGGCCGCGTACTCCTCGAACTGCCGACGGGAGGAGGCGACGTACTCGTCGGCCTCGCGTCGGGCGTTGGTGGCGAACTCCTCGGCCTGCGCGCGCAGCTCGGCGGCGTCCCGCTCGGCGGCCTGACGGATCTCGTCCGCGCCCTGCTCGATCTCGTTCTTGCGCGCGGTGTACTCCGCCTCCAGCGCCGCACGGCGGCTCTCGAACCCGGACTCCAGCTCGGCGGTGCGGGTGCGGATCTGCTCCTCGAGGGCGGTGGTACGGGTGCTGAAGCGCTGCTCCAACTCGGCCGTACGGGCCTGGTGCTGCTGCTCCAACTCCTCGCGGCGGCCGGTGTACTCGCGTTCGGCAGCGGCCTTGCGCTGGGCCAGTTCCCGGTCCGCGGCCTCCCGTCGGCCGTTGACCTCCTTCTCCACCCCGGCCCGCCAGGCCCCCAGTTCCTGCTGGGCCTGGGCCCGGGTGTGCTGGACGTGGGCCTCGGTCTCGTCGCGCATCCGCTGGGCGTACGCCTCGGTCTCGGCCCGGGTGCGCTTGGCCGCCTCGGTCGCCTGGGTGGTCAGCCGCTCGGCCTCCTGGCGGGCCTTGTTGCGGGCGGCCCGGCCGGCCTCGGCGGCGTCGTCGATGATCTGCTTGGCCTCCTGGCTGGCCTTGGCGTGGGTGGCCCGGCCGGTCTCGGTGGCCTGGTCGACCAGGCGCCTGGCCTCCTGCTGGGCCTTGGCATGCACCTCCTTGGCCGCCTCCCGCAGCTGGGTGGCCTCCTGCTGGGCGGTGGCCAGCACCTCACGGGCCGACTCGCGCAGCTTCGTCGCCTCCTGCTGGGCCCGCTGATGGATCTCCTTGGCGGCGTCCCGGAGCTGGGTGGCCTCCTGCTCGGCCTTGGCCAGCGCCTCCTGGGCACCCTTGCGCAGCCGGGTGGCCTCCTCCTTGGCCGCCTTGCTGGCGGCCTCGGACTCCGCCCGGCGGGCTGCGGCCTGCCGCTCCTCCTCGGCGCGGCGGGCGGCCAGCGCGATCTCGAAGTCCTTGAGGGCCTCGGCGGCCTCGGCCCTAGCCTCGTCGATGATGTGTTCGGCGGCGGCCCGGCGCGCTTGGATCTCCTCGTTCGCGGCCGCGAGGATGTCCTCGGCCTGCTCCTCGGCGAGCGCGAGAATCTGCTCGACCCGCGGGCCGAGATGCCGGAAGGCGGCCCGGTCCACCACGGCGGACTGCTTGCGTACCGCAGCCAGATCCCGCTGGAGCACCTCGACCTGACCGGCCAGCTTGTGGATCTGGGAGAAGGCCTGCTCCCGTTCGGCCTCCAGGGCCGCGATCTCATGCTCCGCCCGAGCGACGTACTTCTCGACCTGTCGTTTGTCGTACCCCCGCAGGGCGGACTCGAAGCTGGGCTCCGTGGTCACATCCCCGCCGAGAGCGAACAGTTCCTCGCCGTGCGACATGCACCCATCCTCACACGCATCGGGCCCTCCTGGGGCGATACGGACGCCCCTGTTGGGAGCTAACTTCACCCGCCCAGGTGGGCGGTGCCCAGGGCCTGCGAAGGCAGGGCGACGCGGGGTGTCGCCGGTAACCCGGTGTCACCCCGCGTCGTGGTTCATGCCCCGGTGGTCGTCGTCAGCTGGAGGTTTCCGCGGTCACCTTCTTCTCGGCGTCGGCCGCCGGCTTGGCGGCCGGCTTCTCGGCCGCCGGGGTGTTGTTGCTGGGGACCCCCGGAACGATGCCGGCCAAGCCGGAGAGCATCTGCCCGAGCTGCGAGGTGACGGCGTCCTTCTGCCGGGTGAGGTCCTCGACCTCGCGGCGGGCCGCCTGGGTGGTCAGCTCGGCCTCGGTGCGGGCCTCGCTGAGCAGACGCTGGGACTCGGCGCGGGCCTCGCTGAGGGTCCGCTCGGCCAGGGCCTTGGCCTTCTCGATCGTCTCGGTGGCGTTGCGCTCCGACTCGACCCGCCGGGACTCGGCGCGCTGCTCGATCTCCTTGGCGCGCTCCTGGGCGGCGTGGGCCCGCTGCTCGGCCTCACCGACCAGCTTCTGGGTCTGCGCGACCTGGGCGGCGTGCCGCTCGGACTCCTCGCGCTCGGCCTTCTCCCGCCGCTCGGCGAGTTGCAGCTCCAGGGCCTGGAGGTCCTTGTCGCGCTTGTCGCGGGCGTCGGTGAGCAGCTTGGTCGCCTCGGCGCGCTTCTCCTCGGCCTCGCGGGCGGCCTTGGCCCGCTGCTGGGTGATCTCGCGCTCGGCGGTGGCGCGCAGGGTGGCGACCTCCCGCTCGACGGTCGACTTCAGCTCGGCCACCTCGTGCGCGGTGACCGTACGCAGCTGCTTGGTCTCGCGCTCCGCGTCGGCCCGCAGGGTGTCGGCCTCGCGGCGGGCCTGCACCCGGACCTCGGCCGCCTCCCGCTCGGCGGCGGTACGCAGGTTACCGGCCTCCCGCTCGGCGGTGGCCTTCATCGCGGCCGCCTCGGCCCGCGCCTTGTCGGTGATCTCCCGCGCCTCCAGGCGGGCGGCGGAGAGGATGCCCTCCGACTCGCGCTTGGCCTCGTTGCGGTGATCGTTGGCCTGCTCCTCGGCCAGCCGGAGGATCTGCTCGACCCGGGTGCCGAGGCCGGACAGCGTGGGGCGGCTGTTCTCCTCGAGCTGCTTGCTGGTGTCGGTGAGCTTCTGCTCCAGGGCGGTGAGCCGCTGCTCGGACTGGCGCAGCCGGCGCTGGGCGTCGTTGAGCGCCTGCTCGGCGTCGGCGCGGTCCTTGTTGGCCTGGCTCAGTGCGGCGTTCAGCCGGCCGATGAAGTCGTCGACCTGGCCGGTGTTGTATCCGCGCAGGCCAACCGTGAAATCTGGCTGCGAGTTCGCGTTATCGAAGAACGCGAGAGGGGAGGATTGCTGCTGGGGCATTGGGACATACTGGCAGACCCCCCGGGGTGCTTCGCAAGAGCGGCCCGCCCTTTGCCGTCCTCTTTACATGGTCAACTCGTAGGGTGACCGGAACCACGGCCCGGCAGGCGATCTTGCCAGCTCGGGGAGGAGCCCTTCGGTACGCAGCGTGACGCAGAAAAAGCCATCGCAGCTATCCGTGCACCGCTTTTCTTTCCGCCTCCCGGGGTTCCCGCGAATGGATGTGGGGCCGGGAGGCGGAAAACCATTGCGCGTTCATCGAAAGGCCGTCGCCGGACCCGTCCTCGGGCCGACGACGGCCACACCCGTCGGTGGTGTCACGCCGGTCGATGAATTCGGCTCCCAGGGTCACCCGTGGGTGGGGTGCGGGGCGGGCTCGACCAGTTCGACCAGGACCCCACCGGCGTCCTTGGGGTGCACGAAGTTGATCCGCGAACCCGCCGTACCCCGTCGGGGGGTGTCGTAGAGCAGCCGCAGGCCGCGCTCCCGAAGCGCCGCGCAGGCCGCCTCGACATCCGCCACGGTGTATGCCACCTGCTGCACCCCCGGACCGTTGCGGTCGAGGAACTTGGCGATGGTCGAGCCCGGGGTCAGCGGGGCCAGCAGTTGCAGGCAGCCGCCCTCCGGGGTCGGCCCGACCGCCAGCATCGCCTCCCGTACCCCCTGCTCGGTGTTCGTCTCGGTGTGCACGCATCGCATACCGAAGGTCCGGGTGTAGAAGTCGATCGCGGCGTCGAGGTCGGCGACCGCGATCCCGACATGATCGATGCGGCGCAGACCGATGTCTGTGACATAGTCGGCAGCGGGCTCGACGGGGCTGTTCTCAGGCATGACGCTAGTCTGACCGAACAGTCGTTAAGGCGTACAGGTCGGCACCCCCCTCGGAGGCAGGTATGGCTTCGGTGATCGTCAGCGGCGCACGCACCCCGATGGGGCGGCTGCTGGGCAACCTCAAGGACCTGCCGGCAACCAAGCTCGGCGGCATCGCGATCGCGGCCGCCCTGGAGCGGGCCGGAGTCGCCCCCGACCAGGTGCAGTACGTGATCATGGGCCAGGTGCTCCAGGCCGGTGCCGGGCAGATTCCGGCCCGCCAGGCCGCCGTGGAGGCGGGCATCCCGATGTCCGTACCGGCGCTGAACATCAACAAGGTCTGCCTCTCCGGCCTGGACGCGATCGCCCTGGCCGACCAGCTGATCCGGGCCGGCGAGTTCGACATCGTGGTGGCCGGCGGCATGGAGTCGATGACCAACGCCCCGCACCTGCTGCTCGGTCAGCGGGGCGGCCACAAGTACGGCGACGTGACCCTCAAGGACCACATGGCCCTCGACGGGCTGACCGACGCCTGGGACTGCTGCGCGATGGGTGAGGCCACCGAGCGGCACGGCAGCACCCGCGGCATCACCCGGCAGGAGCAGGACGAGTTCGCCGCGGCCAGCCACCAGCGCGCCGCCGCCGCCCAGAAGAACGGTCATTTCGCGGACGAGATCACTCCGGTGGTCATCCCGCAGCGCAAGGGTGACCCGCTGGTGATCAGCGAGGACGAGGGCATCCGCCCGGACACCACGGCCGAGTCCCTGGCGAAGCTGCGCCCGGCGTTCGCGAAGGACGGCACCATCACCGCGGGCAGCTCCTCGCCGATCTCCGACGGTGCCGCCGCGGTGGTCGTGATGAGCAAGGCGAAGGCCAAGGAACTCGGCCTGACCTGGCTGGCGGAGATCGGCGCGCACGGCAACGTGGCCGGTCCGGACAACTCCCTGCACTCGCAGCCCTCCAACGCCATCCAGCACGCCCTGCGCAAGGGTGGGCTGACCGTCTCCGACCTCGACCTGATCGAGATCAACGAGGCCTTCGCGCAGGTCGGCATCCAGTCCATCCGTGACCTGGGGGTCAGCCCCGACAAGGTCAACGTCAACGGTGGCGCGATCGCGCTGGGCCACCCGATCGGCATGTCCGGCGCCCGGCTCGTACTCACCCTGGCCCTGGAACTCAAGCGGCGCGGCGGTGGCACCGGAGCGGCTGCCCTCTGCGGTGGTGGCGGTCAGGGCGACGCCCTGATCATCCACGTTCCGGCTCCCTCCGAGACGCCGTGAGCGGGTCCCACGGCCACGCCCCGACCGTGGCCACCGGGTCGGTGCGCCGCAGTCGGGACGTACCGATGCTGGTCGAGCGGGCACGGGCCGGTGACCACCGCGCGGTGGCCCGGTTGATCACCCTGGTGGAGTCGGGCGACGAGACCCTGCCGGCGATCGCGGCGGCGCTGGCACCGTACGGCGGCCGGGCCCAGGTGGTCGGCCTCACCGGTTCCCCCGGGGTGGGCAAGTCGACCACCACCAACGAGTTGGTACGCGCCCTGCGGGCCCGGGGCCACCGGGTCGGGGTGCTCGCCATCGACCCCTCCAGCCCGTTCACCGGCGGGGCGATCCTCGGCGACCGGGTACGGATGCAGGACCACGCCACCGACCCCGGGGTCTACATCCGCTCGATGTCCAGCCGGGGGCACCTCGGCGGACTGTCCGCGGCCACCCCCCAGGCGGTACGGGTGCTGGAGGGGGCCGGCTGCGACGTCGTCCTGGTGGAGACCGTCGGGGTCGGGCAGGCCGAGGTCGACGTGGCCTCCCTGGCCGACACCACCCTGGTGCTGCTCGCCCCCGGGATGGGCGACGCCATCCAGGCGGTCAAGGCCGGAATCCTGGAGATCGCCGACGTCTTCGTGGTCAACAAGGCCGACCGGGACGGCGCCGACCACACCGTCCGGGACATCCAGGGCATGATCGCTTTGGGCGAGCGGGGACCGGGCCAGTGGCGCCCGCAGGTGGTGCGCTCGGTGGCCGCCCGGGGCGAGGGGATCGACGACATCGCCGCGGCGATCGACAAGCACCGCGGCTGGCTGGTCGAGCACGACGAGCTGCGTCGCCGCCGGGAGGCGCGGGCCGCCGCCGAGATCGAGGCCATCGCGCTCGGCTCCCTGCGCGCCCGGATCGGCTCCCTGCGCGACGGTACGCAGCTGCCGACCCTGGCCGCCGAGGTGGCCGCCGGCACCACCGACCCCTACGCCGCCGCCAACACCCTCCTGACCCAACTCACCCACTAGCCCTTCCCGCACCCACCCACCGCCTTCCCCACCCACCGCCGTCGCCGTTGGGTGATGTGTCTATTGGGGAGGGTGGGGGGCGGTTAGGCTCGCAGCGGCCCGCGGATGCGGGGTGGGTTAACGCGGGGAGCGAGCATGGAGCACGAGTCGACGCAGGAGTTGCCGGTTACTCCGGACGTGGTGGCGGGTGGGCGTACGGAGATCTCCGACGAAGTCGTGGAGAAGATCGCGGTGGCGGCGGCGAAGGCCGTGCCCGGGGTGGTCGAGTTGGGTGGGGATGTCGCCCGGTTCTTCAACGCGGTGCTCGACCGGGTCGGACTCGACCAGGTCGGTGACGCCCGGCGCGGCTGCTCGGCCCATGTCACCGACGGCGCGGCCGTGATCAACCTGGTCATCGTGACGGACGCCGGGCATCCGGTGCCCGAGGTGACCAACGCGGTGCGGGCCGCGGTGACCCAGGCCATCGAGGCGTACGGGCTGCGGGTCGACGAGATCAACATCCGGGTGGACGACGTGGCCATCGGGGGGCCGGCGGCCTGAGGTCGCGGGACCCCGGTGGCCGGCCCGGGCTCGCCGGTCCGGTCCGAGGGCCGACGGAGGGGCGGTTACCGTCCGGTATCAACTTCCTTATCGATCGTTCAGGAAGGGCTCTACACTCGACATGCAGTCTTGAAGGACTCGAGGAGGAGCCCGGAGATGAACGCCGACGAGATCGCTGCCGGACGGGCCCGCTGGCAGGCCCGTTACGACGCCGCGCGCAAGCGGGACGCGGACTTCACCACCCTCTCCGGGATGCCTGTCGAGCCGGTCTACGGGCCACCCGAGGGTGCCGCCTACCCCGGGTTCGACCGGATCGGCTGGCCGGGCGAGTTCCCGTACACCCGGGGTCTTTATCCGACCGGCTACCGGGGGCGGACCTGGACCATCCGGCAGTTCGCCGGGTTCGGCAACGCCCGGCAGACCAACGAGCGCTACAAGATGATCCTCGGCGCCGGTGGCGGCGGCCTGTCGGTCGCCTTCGACATGCCCACCCTGATGGGCCGCGACTCCGACGACCCGCAGGCCCTCGGCGAGGTCGGCCACTGCGGGGTGGCGGTGGACAGCGCCGCCGACATGGAGGTGCTCTTCGACGGCATCGACCTGGCCGGGGTCACCACCAGCATGACCATCTCCGGGCCGGCGGTGCCGGTGTTCTGCATGTACCTGGTCGCGGCCGAACGGCAGGGGGCCGACCTGTCCAAGCTCGACGGCACGTTGCAGACCGACATCTTCAAGGAGTACATCGCGCAGAAGGAGTGGCTGTTCGATCCCGAGCCGCACCTGCGCCTGATCGGCGACCTGATGGAGTACTGCGCCGCCGAGATCCCCCGGTACAAGCCGCTGTCGGTCTCCGGGTACCACATCCGGGAGGCCGGCTCGACGGCCGCGCAGGAGTTGGCGTACACCCTCGCCGACGGCTTCGGCTACGTGGAGCTGGGACTCTCGCGCGGCCTGGACGTCAATGTCTTCGCCCCCGGGTTGAGTTTCTTCTTCGACTCGCATGTCGATTTCTTCGAGGAGATCGCCAAATTCCGGGCCGCCCGCCGGATCTGGGCCCGCTGGCTGCGCGACGTCTACGGCGCGACCAGCGAAAAGGCCCTCTGGCTGCGATTCCACACCCAGACCGCCGGGGTGTCGCTGACCGCCCAGCAACCGGTCAACAATGTGGTACGCACCGCGGTGGAGGCCTTGGCGGCGGTGCTCGGCGGCACCAATTCGCTGCACACCAACGCCCTGGACGAGACCCTGGCCCTGCCCACGGACGAATCCGCCGAGATCGCCCTGCGTACCCAGCAGGTGCTGATGGAGGAGACCGGGGTGACCAACGTGGCCGACCCCCTGGGCGGATCGTGGTACGTCGAGGCGCTGACCGACCGGATCGAGGCCGAGGCGGAGGAGATCTTCGCCCGGATCAAGCAGCTCGGTGGTGAGGGTCCGCACGCCATCGGCCCGATGACCTCCGGCATCCTGCGGGGCATCGAGGACGGCTGGTTCACCGGGCACATCGCCGAGTCGGCCTTCGTCTACCAGCAGGCGCTGGAGAAGGGCGACAAGAAGATCGTCGGGGTCAACTGCCACACCGGCACGGTCGCCAAGGACCTGGAGATCCTGCGCATCTCGCACGAGGTCGAGGTGGAGCAGCGCCGGGTGCTGGCCGAGCGCAAGGCCGGCCGGGACGAGGCGGCGATACGCGCGGCGGTGGAGAAGATGGTGGCGGTCAGCCGTACCGAGGAGAACATGATCCCGGCGATGCTCGACGCCGTACGCGCCGAGGCCACCCTCGGCGAGATCTGTGACGCCCTGCGCGCGGAATGGGGCGTTTACCGCGAGCCTGCCCGGTTCTGACATCCAACCTCGAAAGGGCGGCTGGGCAGGGGTGACAGTGGCAACTGTCTCCGGCCACGGTTGATCTGAGTTCGGCGCGGCGCGTGCGAGACTAGATAACCATGAGCGACCCACGGATCACCTCGTCGATCTTTACCCGCGGCGCGGTCGACCTCAGCGCGCTGCGCACCCCTGCACCCAGCCCCGCCCCGGCACCGACCCAGGCCGCTCCCCCCGCCGGCATTCCTGCCGGGCTACCGGGTGGCGCTGTCGGTGGGGTCACCGTCATCGACGTTACCGAGGCGACCTTCCAGTCGGAGGTGCTGGAGCGCTCCCTGAGCACACCCGTGGTGGTGGACTTCTGGGCCGAGTGGTGCCAGCCCTGCAAGCAGCTCTCCCCGGTGCTGGAACGGCTGGCCGTGGAGGGCGGCGGCGCCTGGGTGCTGGCCAAGGTGGACGTCGACGCCAACCCCCGGCTCGCGCAGATGTTCCGGGTGCAGGGCATCCCGATGGTGTACGCGGTGGTCGGCGGCCAGCCGGTCGACGCCTTCTCCGGGGTGGTACCCGAGGCGCAGTTGCGCCAGTGGATCCAGGCGATCCTCAAGGCCGGCGGAGTCTCCGTGGCCGAACCGGAGGACCCCCGACTCGACGCGGCCGACGACGCCCTGATGGACGGTGACCTGGACGCCGCCGAGCAGGCGTACCGGAAGATCCTGGCCGAGACCCCCAACGACGCCGCTGCGGAGGCGGGCCTGGCCCAGGTCGGCCTCGCCCGCCGGGTGTCCGGTGCCGACCCCCAGACCGCGCTGGCCGCAGCGGAGGCCAAGCCGGACGATGTCGAGGCGCAACTGCTGGCCGCCGACATCGAGGTGCTCAGCGGCCAGGCCGAGCAGGCGTACCAGCGGCTCGTCGGCCTGGTCCGGCGCACCTTCGGTGAAGATCGGGAGAAGGTACGCCAGCACCTCGTCGGCCTGTTCACCATCGCCGGCCCGGAGGACCCGACGGTAGCCTCGGCCCGCCGAGCCCTGGCCAGCGCACTGTTCTGACCCCAGCCACGCCAGCGCGGGCCGGCGCTACGCCGGCCCGCCTCGACCCCCACAGGACGGGAGCCCAGGTGAGCGCGAGGAGTGAGCTTGCGAGCCCCGCAGTCGCGAACGGAGGGCGAGGTCTGTGAGCGCGAGGAGTGAGCTTGCGAGCCCCGCAGTCGTGAACGACAGCGGCCCATGATGCGCCGGATCGCCGTCCTCGATGCGCCGAGCAACCTCGGTCTGCGGTCACCCACGCCCACCTCGGTCCCGGGCTGCGGAAAAGCACCCGGCGCGCTACGTGACCAGGGCCTGCTGCCCCGGCTGCGGGCCCGCGACGCCGGCTGCCTGACCCCACCGCGGTACGACGCCGGTGACTGGCGACCGGGGGACGGGGTGTGCCACGCACGGGAGATCGCCGACTACTCGGTGGCCCTGGCCGACCGGGTCGGCGCGATCATCGATCGGGGCGAGTTCCCACTGGTCCTCGGTGGCGACTGCTCGATCCTGCTCGGCTCGGCGCTGGCCATGCATCGCCTAGGCGAGGAGATCGGCGGCCGGATCGGCCTGGTCTTCGTCGACGGTCACTCCGACTTCCGGCACCCCGGCAACGCCTCGTACGTGGGCGCGGCGGCCGGGGAGGATCTCGCCCTGGTCACCGGGCGAGGTCAGGCCGATCTGGCGGCCATCGAGGGACGTCGACCCTACTTCCGGGACATCGACGTGGTGGTGCTCGGCATCCGCGCCCAGGACGAGTACCGGCTCGATCTGCAAGCCGCCGGGATCATCACCCGTCCGGTGCCGGCGTTGCGCGCCGAGGGTGCCGCGCGTACCGCCCAGTGGGCGCACGAGCAGTTGGCCGACTGCGCCGGCTACTGGGTGCACATCGACGTGGACGTCCTGGACCCGGCCGTGATGCCTGCGGTAGACGCCCCCGATCCGGGCGGCATCGCCTTCGCCGAGCTGGAGATCCTGCTCGCCGGCCTGGTCGACACCCCGCACTGCCTCGGCGTCGAGCTGACCGTCTTCGACCCCGACTACGACCCGGACGGGACGTACGCCGCCGAGATCGTCAACACCCTGGTAGCCGGCCTGCGCCCGGTCACCGCCCCCGGCTCAGCTCCGCCCCGACTGCGCGCGGAGCGGCCCGACCGTTCCGCTCCGGCGCCCCGGCTCCCGGTGGACCGGCCGGACATTGCCGTGCTGCCGGATACGGACGGCACGGACCCCGCAGACGAGCATGATCATGCCGCGCCCGGCCCGGGTGGCTTGACCGCCTGAGCGACAGCTCACCCACCGTGCAGGTGGTGGGTGAGTTGAGCCGCCGGCTAGGCGAAGACCACGAGGGGTTCACCAGGAGACGGTACGCCCACGAAGCATGCGGCGCTGACCCGCGAACCCTGGTCCACCCGGCGTACGCCGTGCACCCGGGCGGCGTCGAACATCAGCAGGTCACCCTGGCGCGGAGCGCAGGACCAGTGCGGCTCGCCCAGGTCGGCTCGATCGAGGCCGTAGTCGCTGCGGCGGTGGGCGTCGTAGCTGCCCTCGTCAGTCCACAAGGTCCAGAATTCCACCTCGCCGCCATTGTCCGGTGGCGGCACCTCCAGGTAGATGTTGGTGCCGATCCGCCGGCGGAGGCGGTGGGCGGCCAACAGTGGGATCGCCCGCTGGTCTATGTGCGGGTTGGCGTGCCCACCCGCCGGCCAGCGGCGAATGATTCCGGGCAGCATCATCCGGCCCTCGTGGCGGGCCACCGTTGCACCATCCGGCCACGTCTCGTCCAGCCGCAACCGTAGGTCGTCGAGCGGGGAGAGTCGGCCGGCGAAGACCTCCCGCCGAATGAGCTCGGTGGTCTCGGCTGCGGTCGCCATGTAGCGGTCTTCGTTCGCAGTCGACTCGCCAGCTTCCCCGATCGAGGTGCCGATGCTCTGGAAGTCCCCGGTCAGCGTGTAACGGGATGCCTCGCATACCCGGACGACGGCGGGCAGGACCGCTCGGCACATCGCCGGTGGGTAAAAATGCCGAACCCAAATCGCATCCAGGTCACCATTGGCCAGTTGGTTCAGCGTTGTCGAGGTCAACTCCTGGGCATACTTCATGCTCAGACCGCGATCTCACCGTGCCAGACGGTGACCCCGCGCCCGCCGAGGCGGATGCGGTCTCCCTGCCGGGTCAACCGCAGGGTGCCGCCGCGCGTGGAGAGCTGCTCGGCGACCAACTCGTCGCGGTGTAGTCGCTCGGCCCACCAACTGCCGATGGTGCAGTGGGCAGAACCGGTGACCGGATCTTCGGGAACACCCACGGCGGGATAGAAGCATCGGCTGACGATCCGGTCACGCTCATCGTCGTATGCGGTGAGGATGACGCCGCGTACCGGGATCGAGGCCAGTAGCGAAAGGTCGGGGCGTGCGGCACGGACATCGTGTGGGCTGGCGACCTCGACGAGCAGGTCGGACACCCCGCGGGCCACGGTTACGACGGTGACGTCGTCGGCGAGGGCGCGACGGAGCTCGGGCGGTGCCGACACTGGTGTCGGCGGATCGGCCGGGAAGTCCATCTCGATCCAACCGTCCGGCGACACCGTGCAGGTCAGCTCTCCGCTGCGGGTACGGAAGCGGGTCGAACCGCCCAGCACGTGCGCGGTGGCGAGGGTCGCGTGGCCGCAGAGGTCCACCTCGACCGTCGGGGTGAACCAGCGCAACTGCCACCAACCGTCCTGTCCGGGCAGCACGAATGCCGTCTCCGAATGTCGCATCTCGCTGGCGATGGCCTGCATCCAGGCGTCATCGCGCTGTTCATCGAGGATGACCACACCGGCCGGGTTGCCGCGGAACGGCTCGTCCGTGAAGGCGTCAACGACGAACAGTCGGGTGCCGTTCGTATTCATGGAACCTCCCTCGTCCGCGGAGCAGGCCGGCCAGGGCGGGGCCCCACCACGAACTCACCTGGGGTGGTCGGTCAATGCGGGAGCCGGAGTGGCGCCGCTGAAGTAGAGCTTGGGATCGACCTCGAGGGCGGATGTGTAGGCCCCGGACATTTCCCGAGCAATCTGCCGGAGTTCCTCGGGCACCGGCGTGCGCGTGGTTCCTAGGGTCTGTTCCGTCGTGACTGAAGCAGGAGCGACTGACCCCGCTGCGGTCTGGGTACTGGCGAACATGCCTACCCCCGTTTCGTCGGACCGGATCGTTTCAGAATCTCCGGACGCGGCGGACACGACAACCACCATTCGGTGGATTCGGTTCGCGCGTCGTGCTGAATGACAGCTTTCCGACACCCGTGTCGAGTGATCGATGCTCATGTCTGCTTCTCCTGGTCGGTCTCAGCTAGCGGCTCCCGATCGGCCGCACCTGGTTGTGGTGGCACGAACTGCGTCAGCTTGTTCAGCGTCTCGCGGGTGGTCACCGTGTCGGGGTGTGCCTCGCCCAGCACCCGTTCGCGATCGAGGTGCAGTTGGGTCAACTCGGTCCGCGCGGTGTCGATCTTTCCTTGTTCTATGTGCACCTGGGCCAGCGTCCAACGCAGCCAAAGCACTTCTGGACGGTCCGCCTGGCCGGGCTCGACGCTGTTGAGCGCTGCCCCGCTCTCCTGTTCGGCCTCCTCGTATCGAGACAGCTCGTAAAGGCACCGGGCCAGGCTCTGTCGAACGAACAGGGTCTCCGGCTCTGTGGGTGCCCAGTGGCGCAGCCGGATCGCCAGGATCTCCCGCAGCATCGTCTCGGCTTCGGCGGTCCGGCCCTGGAGAAGGATCGCCCGAGCCAGGCTGTGCCGGATGACCATCGTGTCGGAATGCTCAGGCCCGCGAACCCTGTCCTCTGCGGCGACGATCGCGGTGAGTTCCTGTTCTGCCTCGGCCCACCGACCGTTCTGCGCCATGATGGCGCGGGCGAGTTTGTGCCGGCTGGCCAGCGTGTCCGCGTGATTGGCGCCAAGTACGGCCGTCCGATCGGCGATCAGCTCGCGAAGGAGTTCCTCGGCGTCGTGCGGTCGCTGCAACTCCAGCGCCGCGCGGGCCAGTTCGTGCCGTAGCGCCAGCATCTCTCTGTCCGTCGGGTTCACATCGAACGCCTGGCAGCCGGCCACCACAGCAACGAGCAACTCCTCGGCGGCAAGCGCCAGGCCGGTGGCGATCAGGTACCGCGCGGTCAGCCGTACCAGTTCCAGTGTTGCCAAGACGGTCACCCGCTCGTACCGCACTCCGCTGGTCAGCAGATAGTCCCGGGCGACCCCGATGGTGTGCGGAGCGATGAGGTACCAGCCGTCCCAGGCCGACTGCGCGTCCGGGTTTCGGTCTTTGACCGCCGCGGTCAGCATCTTGCTGATCAGGCTGTAGTACTCGTTGGTTCGTTGCCGGAGATCTGGGTGGTCGCGCATCATCCCGTGCACCAGTGGATGTAGCGACATGACGTGCCGGAAGTCCTCGTCGCGGACGGACTCCACCTCGTACAACTCGATCAGGGAGAGGTCGGCGAGACCTTCCAGCACGGTGAGTCGCTGTCGGCCGGTGAACTCGGAGAACAGCGGAGATCGCATCAGGGCCTGCTGGTCGAGCACCCGGTGGTAGGGCACGGGCGCGACGTTGAGGCAGGCGAGGACCCGCAGCAGATTGCCGGCCTGGGTCAGCCCTCGCCGAGCCAACAGGTCCAGGGAGATGTCGAAGACACTGCTGGTGACACCGAGGCCGGTCGGCTCGTCGAGTTCCCCCCGAGCACCTGGCGGTAGCGCGAAACGCTGTTGCAGGTCCTGTAGGTAACTGTCGAAATTCCGCAGCACCTGAGTGCCCTGCCAGACCCGCGTGGTGTGGACGGACTTCAGGTAGTCGCCGACGGCGCGTAGCGCGAGTGGCAGCCCACCGAGCGCGGCGCTGAGTCGCTGAGCCTGTTCCACGGTACCGGCCACGCTGCCGGCCCGGTCGAGCAGCACCAGGGCACCGTCCTGCTCACTCAGCGGCGGCACCGGGTGCCGCACCGACCAGGACGGCCAGGTGGTGCGGTCGCCGTCGCGGCTGGTGATGATCACGAGGTTGTCTGGGTCCGTCGGTGGGCGCAGCCAGCCGGTGCCGTCCGCGATGTCCTCGTCAACCGGGTCGAGCAACCGCGGTTCGTCGACGTTGTCGATGATGAGCACCCAACGCTGCTCGGCCTGGTTGAGGAAGCGCCAGACAAGGTCGGTCGCGCTTGAGTCGCCGGACCACGCCCGGTCCACCAGACCAGTCGGTGCACCGAGTCGACTGGCGACCTCACGCATGCCGGAACTCAATCGGAGCGCCGAGACCCACCAGACCTGGCGTCCCTGCCGGAGAGCGCGGCTTGCGATCTCCAGCGCCAGGTGACTCTTGCCGCTGCCGGGTAGACCGTGCAGAACGTGCACGGATGGGCCGCTCCGGCCGGTACGGAATTCGCCGGTGATCTCTTTGAGCAAGTCATCCCGCCCGTAGACGGGTGAGGTGAGGCGGGCCAGGGGCGGGTCGATGGAGATCCGGCCGGCCCGGTCCGGCCGGTCCAGGGCAGTGCTGCTCGCCGGTGCGGTCCTGACCGATGCAGGCGGCTTCGATGACGAGTCGGTCCGTTCCGCGGCGGGGGAGGCCGCAGGTTCGATCTCGGGTTCGCCGGGCTCCTCGGCCGCTGTCTGGATCTCTTTCTTGAGCGCCCGATAGCATGAGTCTTCGGGGGAACTCGGCCGGATCACCGAGAAATGATCACCGGGAAGAACGCCGGTCATGGTGAAGGTCCAGTTGGCGAGCACCGGCGGGACGATGTTGTCGGATATCCCAGCGTAGGTCGAGACGGGGATCGGCCATTCCGTGGCGGTGCGCTCGCGGGCCTGAAGGACGCCACGAATCACCGCGTTGTGGGTCTCGATGATTCCCTCGTGCAGTGGACGCAATTCCCGTTCCTGGGGACTGCGTCGTCGTAGGGTCAGTTTGCGCAACGAGCCGAGGAACTGGGACCCGGAATTCGGACAGGCGAACATCACCACCCGGCGGATCGGGGCCAACTCGTGACCGTGCGCCGCAGCCAGGGTGCGCGCCAGAAACCGTTGGACGATCAGACCACCCTGGCTGTGCGAGACGAGTACCACCAGCCGGGCGTCGGCCGGAAGATCGTCCCGCAGATATGTGCGCAGCCGGTCGGCGATGTCGTTGAGATGGGGAATCCGGCGGTCCGGCCGGAACCGAACGAGTTGCGAGGCGTACTCGAAGAAGTGAATCCGTAGCCCTGGCAGCTCTGGATCCTTGGACAGCAGCTCCGTCATCGGAAGCCAGGCGCGCCGGGAGGAGAGCAGGCCATGGACGAAGACGACGTCGATCCGGTTCACTTCGCCTCACCATCCCCGGCTGCGCCGGCAGGTGATCCGGCTGGTGCTCCCGTGCTGTTCGGGCGGTGACCGGCATTCGGCGGATCGGTTGGTCTGGTGGCCGAGAGGATGTCGACGACCACGCGGGTGAGCAGAGTCGCTACCGCCAACGCCAGGCAGACCGCCAGCAGCGTCCTGGGAACCGGACCGGGCGCCACGTAATCGGCGAGCACCAGTAGCGACAGGGTGAGGCCGCCCATGATCGTACTTACGATGAAAATGGAATATGCGCGTACCCGGGGTCGAGTCCAAAATCTGACACCATCGGGATCCTCGCGCCGGGTGTGCCGGTTCTGCTGGCCCAGTCGGTCGAGGAAGCGGGATTCCCAGATCAACGCGAGCATCAACACCGGTAGTACCTGGGCGCTGGTTGCATAGAAGTCAGGGAACAACGTGGACCTCCGCTGGGGTCGGAAGTCTTATCATCCGCTGCTCTGGCGCAGGCATGGATCGCACGATTGGTTGACATCATATCGGCGTACGTCGCGCGGAGCAGCATGAATGGTGGTCAGCGATGGTACGGCAATTGCGCCCGCGAACCGGCCGAATTCGCGTGCGGGATGAATGGCCGATCGCTGTCGGGTGAATGATTCCAGAGCGTGACCAGATGGGGTGGCGGAGCCTGTCCGCGTGCGGGTCCCGTTGATCTGCGGATAGGCCGTCACCTCAGTAGATCTTGCGTAGGCCGACCCGTGACTATCCGTAGTCGGGTTGGCCGGGTGAGGAAAGCGGTATGTCCGCCGGTCAGGAGAGGGCGCGGAGGAAGCGTTCGGCGATGGGGACGGCCGTGCCGCTGCCGGAGCCGCCCTTTTCGACGAAGACCGCGAAGGCCACCTCGCCCTGCCAGCCGATGAACCAGGCGTGGGTGTTCTTCGGGTTGTTGTCGTACTCGGCGGTGCCGGTCTTGCCGTGCACCGGATCGCCGGGCACATCCTTCAGGGCGCTGCCGGTGCCGCTGGTGACGACGGTACGCATCATCTCGCGGAGGGCCGTCACCGCCTCGGGCTTCAACTCCGGGCCCGGCTCCCCGGCCGCCTCCGGTGCCGGCTCCAGGACCAGCTTCGGTGGGGTGAAGGCACCCTTGGCCACCGCTGCGGTCGCCGCGGCCATGGCCAGTGGGCTGACCACCGTGGTGCCCTGCCCGATCGCGGCGGCGGCCTGCTCGGTGGCGCCACCGCCGGCGGAGACCTTACCGGTGAAGGCGTCCAGTCCCACCTGCCACTGACCCTCCAGGCCCAGGTTGCGGCCGGTGGCGGCCAGTCCGTCGGGGCCGAGTTGCGGGGCCAGGGCGGCGAAGGCGGTGTTGCAGGACTTGGCGAAGTTCGTCCGGAACGGCACCTCGCCGAGTTCGAAGTCGTTGGAGTTCTTGAAGGACCGGCCGTCGACGACGACGGTCTTCGGGCAGTCCACGACGGTGTCCGGGGCTACCTCGCCGCGTTCGACCAGGCCGAGTGCGCTGACCATCTTGAAGGTGGAACCCGGCGGCACCTGGGCGGTGAAGGCCAGGTTCTCCCCGGCGGCGCCGGGGCCGTTGGCGGCGGCGAGGATCGCGCCGTCGCTGATGCGTACGGCGACCAGGGCGGAGCGTCGTCGTTCGGCCCGCAAGGCCTGGTCGGCGGCCTTCTGGGTGGCGACGTCGAGGGTCGTCTTGACCGGTTTGCCGGGCTGTGCCTCGTGCTGGAACACCTCGGTGTCGGTGGGCACCAGGGTTCCGTCCGGCCCGGGCCGCTTGATGATCACGGTGAGGCCGGGGACGCCGCGCAAGTGCTCGTCCCAGCGGCCCTGCAACCCGCCGTGCCCGACCAGGTCGCCGGGGGAGTAGCGGTCGGGATGCTTGGCCAGGTCCTCGGCGTGCGCGGGATCGACCGTGCCCAGCACCGCCCGGGCGAACTCCCGGGTCGGGGCCAGGTCTAGCTTGTCGCTCTGGAACTTCGTCCCCGGCAGGTCGTAGATCCGCGACCGGATCTGCCGGTACGCCTCGTCGCGGAGGGTCACCACCTCCACGAAGGCGTCCGGTTTCGCCTCCGCCAGCCGCTTCGGCAGACCCGACAGGTCGACCGGTGGGGTGATCGCCGGGCGGATCGCCCGGAAGGCGGCCTCCAGCTCACGGGTCACCGCCTTGACGTCGGTGACCTCGCTGGGTTGCAGCCCTACCCGGACCACCTCGCGGGGGGCCACGATCGGCTGGTCGTCGGCGTCGAGCACGCTGGCCCGGGGGGCCCGATCCCGCCGCAGCCCCAGCCGGTCACCTCGGGTGAGCTGCTCCTGGACGATCTGCGGCTCCCAGATCACCTGCCACTGGTCGTCGCGGCCCTGGGTGAGTCGTACCGGCCGGTCGTAGGTCCAGGTGGTCTCGCCCGGCAGGGTCCATTCCAGGCGTACGGTCGCGGTGGCGGTGTTCTGCACGATCGTCGGCTCGCCCTGCCGGGCCAGGGTGAGCGGGGCGTCCACCAATTCGCCGGAGAGTTCCCGGATCTCCTGGACGACCGTGCCGGCGGGGATCTTGGCGCCGGTCGGGTCGACGAAGCCGATCGAGTTCAGGTCGCCGGAGCGCCAGCCGGTGAGGAAGGCATCGACGGTGCGTTCCGGGCCGTCCTCGCCGGAACAGGCGACCAGGCCCGCCGAGGCGACGAGACAGGCGACCGTGGCGGCGAGTCGTGACCATTGGTGACGCTGTCGGTGCGGCCGGTGCATCAGAACTGGTTCCTCCCCGTAAGGCTGCCCTGCACCGTAGTACCTCCCGAGCGTCCGTACCGCCCCGGTCGGCTGGGGTTGGGCGAAAAGACGGGCCGGTCACGGTGTGAGGAACAACATGAGCTGGGGTACTCCTGATCCGGCCGAACCTCGTACCGCAACGGGTGAAAGGACGACTGTCCTGATCCGGAAGGCCGGCCACAGGTCCGCCGACGGACGACCCGGTCGGTCGGCCTAGGCTTGGTCGCAGAGTGATCCACAACGCAGTGGGTCGAGGGGAGTGGCACCGATGGACCGGCGTCCGGCGATAGAACCGGGACCCGACCTCCGGCAGGATGACACCGGCCGGGACGACAGCTTCGACACGGCGACCGACGGAGACGGCTACGGCCGACTCGATTCAGGAGTGACCGGCATGACCGGTTCGAGTATCGACACCCTCTACGACCTGGGTCTGCCACCAGAGGCGCTGGCAGGCGACGTGGAGGACGCCGAACTCGACGAGCAGGTACCCAATGCCGAACGACTGGTGGCCCAGGCGGTCGCGCTGGCCGGGGACGACCATGACGCGGCGACCCTGGTGGGGCGTTTCTGGCGGTTCGCGCCGGATGAGGAGCTGATCGGCTTCACCGCCGAGGAGATGCTCGAAGCCGCCCGAGACCACCGGGAGTTGGCCGAGCAGCGGGTACCGGGCGAGTTGAAGCTGCGGATCCACTCACCCGACGAGGAGCAGCACCACAGCGTCATCGAGATCGTCACCGACGACATGCCTTTTCTGGTGGACTCGGTGACCGCCCTGCTCAACAGTCACCACCTGGACGTGCACCTGCTGGTGCACCCGTTGGTGGTGGTGCGCCGGGAGCCGCTGGGTCGGCTGGTCGAGGTGGCCGCCGACGTGGAGCCGGACGACGCGATCGCCGGTGACCTGGTCGAGAGCTGGATGCACATCGAGGTCGACCCGATCCGTGATCCGGCGGAGCGGGACCGGCTGCGCCGCGAGTTGCAGCGGGTGCTGACCGATGTGCGGGAGGCCGTCGAGGACTGGCCGAAGATGCGCCAGCAGGCCCTCTCCCTGGCCGACGAGTTGGCCGCCGCGCGGACCAGTGACAACCGGCCACCGGTGCCGGAGAAGGACATCACCGACTCGGTGGAGTTGCTGCGCTGGCTGGCGCACGACCACTTCACCTTCCTGGGCTACCGGGAGTACCGGCTGGTGCCGGACTCGGAGAAGGGCGGGCCGGCCCTGGAGGCCGTGCTCGGCACCGGGCTGGGCATTCTGCGGCAGGACTCGCCGGAGGCGCGGGCCCTGTCCTCGATGACCCCGGAGGCGCACGAGAAGGTCACCGAGAAGCGCCTGCTGATCATCACCAAGGCGAACTCCCGGGCCACCGTGCACCGCTCGGCGTACCTGGACTACATCGGTTTCAAGATCTTCGACGAGAACGGTGCGGTGGTCGGGGAGCGCCGCTTCCTGGGCCTGTTCTCCACGGCCGCGTACCGGACCAGCGTGCAGGAGCTGCCGGTGGTCCGCCGTAAGGTCGCCGAGGTGCTGGACCGCTCCGGCCTGAGCCAGCGCAGCCACTCCGGCAAGGACCTGCTCCAGATCCTGGAGACCTACCCGCGCGACGAGCTGTTCCAGATCAAGACCGACGACCTGTACCACGCCGTGATCGGTGTGCTGCGGATGGCCGGTCGTCGGCAGTTGCGGGTGTTCCTGCGCCGGGACGCGTACGGGCGGTTCATCTCCTGCCTGATCTACCTGCCCCGGGACCGGTTCACCACCCAGAACCGGCTGCGCATGCAGGACATCCTGCTGCGGGAGCTCAACGGGGTCGGGGTGGACTACACCACCCGGGTCACCGAGTCGATGCTGGCCCGGGTGCACTTCATCGTGCGGACCGACCCGACCAACCCGCCCGGGGAGATCGACGCCGACCTGCTGGCCGAGGAACTGGCCGACGCCACCCGGCTGTGGGACGACGACTACCGGCTGGTGCTGGAACGCAAGCTCGGTGACGAGCAGGCCAAGCACCTGTTCGTCCGGTACGCCGACGCCTTCCCGGAGGGCTACAAGGACGGGCACACGCCGTACGAGGCGATGAAGGATCTGGCCAAGCTGGAGCTGCTGGAGGAGCCCGGCCAGCTGGAGATGCACCTGTTCCGCAAGCAGCCGCTGCCGCGCGCGGTCGCCCGGGGAGCGGACCTCGACGACGCGATGGACGTCCGGTTCAAGGTCTACCGGTACGGCGAGCCGATGATGCTCTCGGCGGTGCTGCCGGTGCTGCACTCCCTCGGGGTGCAGGTGGTCGACGAGCACCCGTACGAGGTGGAACGGGTCGACGGGCGGATCTGGCTGTACGACTTCGGTCTGCGGCTGCCCGAGGGCCACCAGGACCTGGCCGAGGTGCGTCCGCACGTGGAGAACGCCTTCGCGGCGGCGTGGCGGGGCGAGGCCGAGGTGGACGGCTTCAACGAGCTGGTGCTGCGCGCCGGGCTCACCTGGCGGCAGGTCGTGGTGCTGCGGGCGTACGCGAAGTACCTGCGGCAGACCGGCACGGTCTTCTCCCAGGACTACATGGAGTCGACCTTCATCGCGTACCCGCACCTGGCCCGGCTGCTGGTGCAGCTGTTCGAGACCCGGTTCGAGCCGGGGGCCCTCAGCAGCGAGCAGCGGGAGCAGCGCAGCGCGGAGCTGGTCGCCGGGCTGACCTCCGCCCTGGACGACGTGGCCAGCCTCGATCAGGACCGCATCCTGCGGGCGTACCTGACCCTGATCCAGGCCACCCTGCGGACCAGCTTCTACCAGAAGCCGGTGGGTGGGCGGCCCAAGGCGTACGTGGCCTTCAAGCTGGATCCGCAGGCCATTCCGGACCTGCCCGCGCCTCGGCCGAAGTTCGAGGTCTTCGTGTACTCGCCCCGTTTCGAGGGGGTGCACCTGCGGTACGGGCCGGTGGCCCGGGGTGGTCTGCGCTGGTCGGACCGGCGGGAGGACTTCCGCACCGAGGTGCTCGGCCTGGTCAAGGCGCAGATGGTGAAGAACGCCGTGATCGTGCCGGTGGGCGCCAAGGGCGGCTTCGTGCTCAAGCAGAAGCCGGGGGACCGCGACGAGGCGGTGGCCTGCTACAAGGACTTCGTCGGGGCCCTGCTCGACGTCACGGACAACATCGTGGCCGGGGAGATCGTGCCGCCCGACGACGTGGTCCGGCACGACGGCGACGACCCGTACATGGTGGTGGCGGCCGACAAGGGCACGGCCACCTTCTCCGACATCGCCAACGAGGTCTCCGTAGCGCACAACTTCTGGTTGGGTGACGCCTTCGCCTCGGGTGGCTCGGCCGGGTACGACCACAAGAAGATGGGCATCACCGCCCGGGGGGCCTGGGAGTCGGTCAAGCGGCACTTCCGCGAGACGGGCCATGACACCCAGAGCCAGGACTTCACCGTGGTCGGTGTGGGCGACATGTCCGGTGACGTTTTCGGCAACGGCATGCTGTTGTCGGAGCACATCCGGCTGGTGGCCGCCTTCGACCACCGGCACATCTTCCTGGACCCGGATCCGGAGGCGGCGGCCTCGTACGTCGAGCGGCGGCGGCTGTTCGAGCTGGCCCGCTCCACCTGGGAGGACTACAACCCCGAGCTGATCTCGGCCGGTGGTGGGGTCTATTCCCGTACGGCCAAGTCGGTGCCGATCTCCCCGCAGGTGCGGGCGGTGCTCGGGTTGGACGACGATGTCGAGCAGCTCAGCCCGCAGGAGCTGATGAAGGCCATCCTCACCGCTCCGGTGGATCTGTTCTGGAACGGCGGCATCGGCACCTACGTCAAGGCCTCCACCCAGAGCAACGCGGAGGTGGGCGACAAGTCCAACGACGCGATCCGGGTCAACGGCAAGGACCTGCGCTGCCGGGTGGTCGGTGAGGGCGGCAACCTGGGCTTCACCCAGCACGGCCGGATCGAGTACGCCCGCACGGGCGGTCGGATCTACACCGACTTCATCGACAACGCGGCCGGGGTGGACTGCTCCGACCACGAGGTGAACATCAAGATCCTGCTGAACACCGCGGTCGCCGACGGGGAGCTCGACGTCCCCGAGCGCGACGAGCTGCTGGCCGCGATGACCGACGAGGTCGCCGAGCTGGTGCTGCGGGACAACTACGACCAGGCCCGCGCGATCAACAACTCGCAGGCCCAGGCCGCCTCGCTGCTGCCGGTGCACCGGCGGATGATCAGTGAGCTGGAGCGGTCCGGCATCCTGAACCGGGCCCTGGAGGGGCTGCCGTCGGACGAGGAACTGGCGGTACGCACCGAGTCCGGGCTGACCGCGCCGGAGTTCGCGGTGCTGCTGGCGTACGTGAAGATCGCCCTGGAGAAGGAGATCCTCACCGAAGGGCTGGCCGACGAGGAGTGGACCAACAAGGTGTTGGTCAACTACTTCCCCTCGCCGATGCGCGAGCGGTTCGCCGAGCGGATGGGGCGGCACCGGCTGCGTCGCGACATCGTGACCACCGTGCTGGTCAACGAGGCGGTCAACCGGGGCGGCATCTCCTTCATCTTCCGGGTGGTCGAGGAGACCGCCGCGCCGGCCGCGGACGTCATTCGGGCGTACGTGGTGGTCCGTGAGGTGTTCGGGCTGCGGGCACTCTGGGACGCGGTCGAGGCCCTGGACAACAAGGTCGACCCGCAGTTGCAGACCGACGTCTACCTGGACACCCGGCGGCTGCTGGACCGGGCGGTGCGTTGGCTGGTGACCAACCGTCGGTCCCCGATCGACGTGCGGGCCGAGATCGAGCGGCTGCGCGACGGGGTGGCCAAGCTGCTGCCGGAGCTGGAGACCCTGTTCTACGGCAGCGAGCGGGAGGCGATCGCCGCCCACATCGACACGATGACGGAGCGGGGCCTGCCGCGGGAACTGGCCGAGCAGAGTACCCGGCTGATGTACAGCTTCGGTCTGCTCGACGTGGTGGAGACCGCGACCGGTTCCGAGCGGGAGGTGAGCGAGGTGGCCTCGATCTACTTCGTGCTCTCCGACCGGTTCCGGGTGGACTCGCTGCTGTCGAAGATCTCCCTGCTGCCCCGCGAGGACCGGTGGCAGACCCTGGCCCGGATGGCGCTGCGCTACGACCTGTACGCCGCGCTGGCCGCGCTCACCGCCGAGGTGCTCGACTCCACGCCCGCCGACCTGCCGCCGCTGGAGCGGGTGCAGCAGTGGGTGGAGTCGAACGCCACCTCGATCCATCGGGCGGAACGGGCGATGGGGGAGTTCGACGAGTCCCGGGCCGACCTGGCGGCCCTGTCGGTCCTGCTGCGGCAGATCCGCACCCTGGTGCGTACCTCGGCCGCCGCCTGATCGATGGACGAAGCGTGGCCCGGCGGGAAACCGCCGGGCCACGCCGCTGTCCGGGGGTGGTCAGGAGTGCAGGGAGGCGAAGACGATCACGTTGTCGGGGTAGTCGCCGGTGGCGTCGTCGAACTGGCCCCCGCAGGTGATCACACGTAGTCCCGGCCGGTCGTTGGGGCCGTAGACCTGCTCGGTGGGGAAGGCGTTCTTCGGGTGGGAGACCACCGAGTCCACCTGAAAGGTGACGGGCCGGCCGTCCGCGCGGTCGACAGTGATGGTGTCGCCGGATTTCAGGGCGCCGAGGGAGAAGAAGACGGCCGGCCCGATGGCGGCCGAGTCGACATGCCCGACGATGACCGCGTTGCCCACCTCGCCGGGGCTCGGCCCGGGTTCGTACCACCCGGCCAGCAGTGCCTGGTCCAACGGCGGGACCTGGACCGTACCGTCGGGATTGGTGCCCAGCGGCATGATCTTCGCGTTGACGCCGATGCGGGGAATGCGGACCGTGGTGGGCGCGGACCGGGGCAGCCCGACCGGGGCCCGAGCGCCGCCGAGGTCGGCGTCGTCGAAGGGGGCCTCGACCGAGGGGGTGGCGCCCACCCGGGTCACCGGCTGGGGTGGGCGGACCGTTCCGGTGCCCTTCAAGGCGGCGCCGATCAGCCCGGCGCCCACCATCGCCAGGAGGACGACGAAAGCGGCGCCGACGGCGCGCCACGGTTTACCGTAGCGGCCGTCGGCCCGTCTCGTCGTCGCGTCAGGCCGCGAATTCATCGGTCCGACGACGACGCAGCAGCACCAGGCCGCCGAGAGCCGCCGCGCCGACCAGGCCGGCCCCGGCGGTGGCCATCTCACGGTCGGTGCCGGCGGTCAGGCCACCGTCACCACCGTCGACCCCACCCTTCGGCAGGACGACCAGTTCGCCCTCCCCGCAGGAGCCCTCCAGCTTGTACGTGCCGGGCTTGGCGTCCTTGGCGATCCGGGCCTCGCCGTAGTAGACGAAGTCCTTCTTGTGCTCCCAACGGTCGCCCTTGTCCGCGCCGTACTCGTCACGGTCCTTCCAGTCGCGCCCACCCTCGGCGTGCTGGCCGTGCTCGTCGCTCTTCCCGCTGCCTTCCCCGTCGGCGGCCGCACCCCCGCCGGCACCCTGCTGGGAAGCCTCCTCGCGGTCCTGCCACTCGCCCTTGTCTTCGCCGGGCTTCCA